>JAICUY010000080.1 GCA_025935615.1 Steroidobacteraceae bacterium | reverse complement strand
GCCCTGGCGGTCAAGCCGCCAACACAGACGCCCGGCTCCCCAGTACTAACGGCGGACGTTCGTCGGCGTTAGTGGCACCGTGCAGAATGGTCAGCGAATGCCGGTGTCGTATTCGACCACGAGCAGCTCGGCGGGCTGGTGGTCATCGACGGTGAAGTCGATGGGCGGCGCGGTGCCCATCATTCCCTCCCGCGGCTGAGGCTCGACGGTGTAGCTGCCCTCGGCCAGTGAGACCTGCCAGCTGCCGTTGTCGTCGGTCACCACGGTCGCCTTCCGCATGCCGCTGGCGTCGTTGATGATCAACGTCGCGCCGGCGACGGGCCTGGGCTCGCAGCGCCCCGCCCCCGGACTGGCAGGCTCCACCGGACAGGTCGGACCCGCCACCGCACGGCCCGTGACCCGGTGCTGGCCGGCACCCGGCTGCGGCGTACACGCCGCGACAACGAGGAGCGCGGCCAAGATGACAGGGCGCATTGGCGACAAGACGGCCGGGCTGCCCAGCCGGTTCCGCAGGCTCAGGAGTGCGACGGTGCCGGCGGCGCGCCCTCGAGCTCGAACTCGATCTCGTCTGCGTAGCACCACCACCAGTCCTCGTCGGGCTCGTAGGATCGGATGAGCGGATGGTCCGGCTGGGCGTGCCAGTGGGCCGTCGCGTGCCGGTTGGGCGAATTGTCGCAGCAGCCGACGTGGCCGCAGCCCATGCACAGCCGCAGGTGGACCCATTCCCCGCCGTCGCGGAGGCAGTCCTCGCAGCCGTCGCTGGAGGGCAGCACCTCGCGAATGCTATCCAGGTGCGTGCAGGTGTCCGCCATCAGTCCGATGCCCTGGCAGGAGGCCAGGCGATGTCGACGCCTTCGACCGCCGCCGGATGGCGACGGATCCAGGCGGCGGCGAAGCGGCAGTGCGGCACCAGGGTCAGGTGCTCGCGCCTCGCCCGGTCGATCCCCGCCGTGACGAGGGCGCTGCCGATGCCCATCCCCTCGAACTGGTCGGGGACCTCGGTGTGGACGAGCAGCAGCCGGGCGGCACGGGCGCGGTAGCGCAGCTCAGCGACGCCACCCTCGACATGCACGGCGAATCGGTCCTGATCGGGCTCGTCGACGACCTCGACCGTCCGTTCAGCGGACATCGCGCACCTCCTTGCGGCCGGAGGACAGGATACGCGTCCGGCGGAGCAGCCGGGTCGCGGGCTTCGGGCCGATCGCCTACCGTTGCGGAGTGAGTCGAGAGATCGAGGAGCTCAACCGCCGCCTGCTGCGCGCCCGGGATGCCATGGACCGCGCCTACGCCGAGCCCCTCAACGTGCGTGCCGTCGCGGCGGTGGCTCATGTGTCCGAGGCACATTTCATCCGGACCTTCCGCGCGGTCTTCGGCGAGACGCCGCATCGCTACCTGCAGCGACGCCGAGTCGAGCGCTCGATGTTCCTGCTGCGCGAGACCGAACGCTCCGTCACCGACATCTGCTTCGACGTCGGCTTCACCAGTCTCGGCACATTCAGCCGGATGTTTCGCCAGATCGTCGGCGAGCCGCCCTCCGTCTACCGACGCGGACATGGCCCCATCGTGGCGCCACATTGCGTGCAGCTGAGCGCGATGCGGCCGCGGCTGTCGGCGGCCGAGATCGGACATGCGGAGTTGAGCAGTTTTGGAGAAGCGGCATCGGTTTCCGCACTCTAGGGTGGAGACACCGACCACGCACACAGGAGAACCGACCAGATGATCACCAGCCTGAACGTCGCCTCGATCTACGTCCTCGACAAGGAGGAGGCGCTCGACTTCTACGTCAACAAGCTCGGACTCGAGAAAGGCAACGACGTCCGTCAGGGCGACTACCGCTGGCTGACCATCCGCGTGCCGGGACAGCCTGGCACCGAGGTCTCGCTCGAGCAGCCGGGCTCGCCGCTGCACGACGAAGCGACCGCCGCCCAGCTGCGCGAACTGATCAGCAAGGGAGCCCTCGGCGGACTCGTCTTCATCACCGATGACGCTCACGCGCTGTACGAGACGCTCAAGGCGCGCGGGGTGACGGACTTCACCCAGGAGCCGACCGAGCACTTCTACGGGACCGATATGGGCGTGCGCGATCCGTTCGGCAATCCGATTCGGATCCTGCAGCAGGGCAAGGCCGCACAGAAGGCGACCGCCTGAGAACTGATTGAGCAAGAGGAGGACTGAGATGCCGACCAGGCAGTCGAGCACCCGGAAGAACGTGTGGACCGATGAAGAGCGTGCCGCGATGCAGGAGAGTGCCAAGGAGCGCAAGGCATCGTCCCGGCGTGGCCCGCAGAGCGAGGCCGATCAGCGGGCCTTGGGCGAGCAGGAGATCCGCGACAAGATCGCGGATCTGCCGGAGCACGATCGCGCCATGGCCGAGCGGTTCCACGAGCTCATCAGCGGCGGCGTACCGCAGCTGATGCCGAGAACCTATTACGGCATGCCCGCCTACGCGCTCGACGGGAAGACCATCTGCTTCTACAAGCCGGCCTCCAAGTTCAAGGAGCGGTACGCGACGCTCGGCTTCGAGCAGCACGCGAAGCTCGACGACGACTCGATGTGGCCGACCTCGTACGCCCTGACCGAGCTGACCGCGGCGACCGAGGCCCGCATCGTCGAGCTCGTCAAGAAAGCCGCGGGCTGACCGCTGGTTAGCGACTGGGGCGCCATCGGGGTCCGCGGCGCCCGCGAGAACAACCTCCGCAACATCGACCTCGACATCCCGAAGCGCCGGCTGACGGTGTTCACGGGGGTGTCGGGGTCGGGCAAGAGCTCCCTGGTCTTCGGCACCATCGCGGCCGAGTCACAGCGCCTGATCAACGAGACCTACAGCACCTTCGTGCAGGGCTTCATGCCGACGCTGGCCCGACCGGACGTGGATTCGCTCGAGGGACTGACGACGGCGATCGTGCTGGACCAGGAGCGCATCGGTACCAACGTTCGCTCCACCGTCGGCACGGTGACGGACGCCAATGCATTCCTGCGGGTCATCTTCAGTCGTATCGGCCGACCCCAGATCGGCGGGCCGCAGGCATTCGCCTTCAACATCCCATCGGTCAGCGGCGCCGGAGCGATATCGGTCGATCGAGGCGAGGGCAGGACGGAGAGCCGCAGCTTCAGCGTCGCCGGCGGCATGTGCCCGCGCTGCGAGGGGATGGGCACCGCGTCGGCGATCGACCTCAGCCAGCTGTACGACGAGACGAAGTCGCTGGCCGGCGGCGCCATCACCGTCCCGGGCTACACGGCCGACGGCTGGTCGACCCGCATGTTCAGCGAATCGGGGTTCTTCGACGCCCACAAGCCGATCCGCGACTACTCCGAGTCCGAGCTGCACGACTTCCTCTACAAGGAACCGGTCAAGGTCCGCATCAACGGCATCAATTTGACCTACGAGGGCCTGGTGCCCCGCATCCAGAAGTCGATGCTGTCCAAGGACGTCGACGCGCTCCAGCCGCACATCCGCCGCTTCGTGGAGCGGATCGCGACATTCAGTCCCTGCCCGGAGTGCGAAGGCACGCGCCTCAACCAGGCGGCTCGCTCATCGAAGATCGCGGGGATCAGCATCGCCGATGCGTGCGCCATGCAGATCAGCGAGCTCGCCGGATGGGTGCGGACCCTGGACGAGCCATCTGTCGGGCCCATGCTGGCGGCGCTGGGAGCGACGCTCGACTCGTTCGTCGAGATGGGCCTCGGCTACCTGAGCCTGGACCGCGCATCGGGGACGCTCTCCGGCGGGGAGGCGCAGCGCACGCGCATGATCCGCAACCTCGGCTCGTCGTTGACCGATGTGACCTACGTCTTCGACGAGCCGACCATCGGCCTCCATGCGCACGACGTCGAGCGCATGAACCGGCTGCTGCGGCGCCTGCGCGACAAGGGCAACACCGTGCTCGTGGTCGAGCACGACCCGGAGGTCATCAGGATCGCCGACCACGTCGTCGACATGGGGCCGGGCGCCGGTCCGCACGGCGGGAGCGTCGTCTACGAGGGGACCGTCGACGGCCTCGCCGATTCGGGAACGGCCACGGGGCGGCATCTCGACCTGCGGCAGGCGCTGAAGCAGGCGCCTCGGTCGCCGACCGGCTCGATCGCCATCCGCCAGGCGCGGCTGCACAACCTGAAGGACGTCTCGGTCGACGTGCCGCTCGGGGTGCTGGTGGCCGTCACCGGCGTCGCCGGCTCGGGCAAGAGCTCCCTGATCCACGGCTGCCTGCCGCGGACCGACCCGTCGGTCACCGTGATAGACCAGTCGGCCATCCGCGGGTCGCGCCGTTCGAACCCGGCAACCTACACCGGGATCCTCGACCCCATCCGCGCGGCGTTCGCAAAGGCCAACGGCGTCAAGCCCGCGCTGTTCAGCGCCAACTCCGAAGGCGCCTGCCCGGCGTGCAACGGCCTCGGCAAGACGTACACCAGCCTTGGCTTCATGGCCGAGGTGGTCAGCATCTGCGAGGTGTGCGAGGGCCGGCGTTACACCGACGACGTGCTGCACTACCGGCTGCGGGACCGCAACATCGTCGAGGTGCTCGGCATGTCGGTCGAGGAGGCGCGCGACTTCTTCACGGAGAAGCCCATCCGGAACATGCTCGACCGCCTGGTCGATGTCGGCCTGGGCTACATCTCGCTGGGGCAGGAGCTGAATACGCTCTCCGGTGGCGAACGCCAGCGGCTGAAGCTCGCCATCGAGATGTCGGGCGACACCGAGGTGTATGTCCTCGACGAGCCGACGACGGGACTGCACATGCAGGACGTCGACAACCTCATCGGCCTGCTCGACCGGCTCGTGGAGTCGGGACGCACCGTCATCGTCATCGAGCACAACCTCGATGTCGTGGCGCGGGCCGACTGGGTCATCGACATCGGTCCGGGAGCCGGCCACGATGGTGGCCGGGTCGTCTTCTCGGGGACGCCGGCCGAGCTGGCCGGCGCGGAGAGCTCGCTGACCGGGCAGCATCTGCGTCGCCGTCAGCAGACCGTGGCGACCGCCTGATCCTCGGCTATCCTCGGCGCGTGACCGGGCTGTTGGAATGGGTCGGCCGGATTGGAGCCGATCCCGGCGACGACCTGGAGACGCGCCGGCGAAAGGCGCTGCTGGTCTACCTGGCGGTCCTGATCTGGCCGATCTCGCTGGTGTGGGGCTTCCTGTATCTCGCCCTCGGCGCCGTCTCGGGCGTGGTTGCCTTCGCCTACCTGGTCGTCTCGGTCGTCTCCATCGGTCTGTTCGCTCGTACCCGGGACTTCGGGATGCTGCTCTGGATCCAGCTGCTCGACATCACCCTGGCGCCCACCCTTTCGATGTGGCCCACCGCCGGCTTCCTGTCGTCAGGCGCCGTCGGGCTCTGGGGCATCCTGGGACCGATGGGCGCGCTCGTCTTCAGCAGCGTCCGATCGAGCATCCGCTGGTTCCTGGTGTTCGCCGCCGCGTTCCTGGGCGCCGGTCTCGCCGGCGAGCTGACGGGCGGCCTGTCGGAGCTGCCGAGGTGGTTCAGCACCACCATGCTGGCCCTCAACGTGATCGTGGGCGGAGCCGTCGTGTTCCTGCTGCTGGCCGTATTCGCGCGGCAGCGGCAGGATGCCCAGGATCGGGCGGAGACGCTGCTGCTCAACATCCTGCCGCGCTCGATCGCCGACAAGCTGAAGGACAACCCGCACACCATCGCCGACTCGTTCACATCGGCCTCCATCCTGTTCGCCGACGTCGCGGACTTCACCCCCATGGCCGAACGCGTCGCGCCGGTGCACCTGGTCGAGATGCTGGACCAGCTGTTCGGGCATTTCGACTCGCTGGCCGAGCGCTACGAGGTGGAGAAGATCAAGACCCTGGGCGACTGCTACATGGCGGCCTCCGGCATTCCGACGCCGCGGCCCGACCATGCGCACTGCCTGGCCATGATGGCGCTCGACATGCTCGACGCGGTACGCGAGCAGGGAGAGGTCGGCGCGCTGGGATTCGAGCTGCGGATCGGGATCAACTCCGGGCCGGTGGTCGCCGGGGTCATCGGACGCAAGCGATTCCTGTACGACCTGTGGGGCGACGCGGTGAACACCGCCGGACGGATGCAGACCGAAAGCACACCGGGCCGCATCCAGATCACGCGCGCGACGTACGAGCTGCTGAAGGACGAGTTCGTGTGCGAGCCGCGGGGCACCGTATCGGTCAAGGGCAAGGGCGAGATGGAGACCTGGTATCTGCTCGGAAAGCGAGACGAGCGATCATTCCTGACAGAACCTGCCAGCATCACCGGCTAGGGTGTGGCAGTGGACGAAACGTCTCGAGAATCGGAGACGAGCGTCGGTGAGGATGCGCCGCTGAGCGGCGGACGCCGCGGCCACTGGATCGCGATACCGGCATTCGGCTGGCGTCTGCCGGCCGAATCGCTCATCGTCGGTTCGTCGCTCTCGGTTCAGGCCGGCGCCGGCCTGGCGACGCAGCTCCTGCGGGTGAGCGGGTGGCTGCCGGTCGTGACGCTGCGCATCGTCTTCAGCGCGCTGCTGCTCCTCGTGCTTCGGCCACCGAGGCCGAGCGCCGTGGCGCGGTCGGCGTGGGTCTCGGCGGCCCTGCTCGGCATCGACCTCGCCCTCATGAACACGCTCTTCTACTTCTCCCTGAGCCGGATCCCGCTGGCCGTCGCGGTCACGATCGAATTCTGGGGACCGCTCGCCGTCGCGGTCGTCGGATCGCGCCGCGCGCGTGATTTCGCCTGGGTCGGGCTGGCCGGCACGGCGATCTACATCCTCACCGGTGGCCGCCTGGTCGCGGACGACGCGCTCGGCATTGCCGCCGCATTCGGCGCCGGCGCGCTGTGGGCGCTCTACATCCCGATCGGGGGCCGGGTCGCGCGCGACTGGGGCGATGGCCGCGGCCTGTCCCTGGCGATGCCAATCGCCGCGGCCATGAGCCTCTCGCTGGCGGCCGCAAGCGGCGTGGTTGGGCAGGCGTTCGGCAACCTGCAGTTGATCGTCGGCGGCATCGTGATCGCGCTGTTCAGCAGTGCGATCCCCTATTCGCTCGAGATCGCGGCGCTCGATCGCATCCCGGCCCCCACCTTCGGCGTCCTGATGAGCATCGAGCCCGCGATCGCCGCGCTGGTCGGCTTCATCGTCCTCGGCGAGGCATTGAGCTCGCCCGAGCTGGCGGCGATTGGCATGGTGGTCGTGGCGAGCGCTGGCGCCAGTCTGTCGGCGCGGTCCGTGAGCGTGGCCCCCGGCCAGCTGGAGTCGGCCTAGACGACGTCATGACTGTCCCACGCTCGCGCCCAGGCTGACGAGAAGCTCGTCCAGCTGCGCGAACGTCTCGACCATCGCATCCGCCGCCCCGGTGCCCGCAGCATCGAGCGCTTCCTTCGAGGAATGCAGCTCGTGCATGACGACCAGCGTCTTGCCACCCGTCTCCTCGAATGTCACGGTGGTGACGGGCCCGTCCTCGCCACCTTCCTCGTTGGTCCACACCAGGCGCGAGGGCGGTGTCACGTCGAGGTACGTGCCGAAGAACGCCACACCATCCGGTTCGAACTCGAGACGGTATGTGCCCCCGACACGGACATCCATCTCGCACGAACGCAGCGACATGCCCATCGACTTCGGCACCCACCACCGCCTGAACAGCTCGGGCTTGGTCCACGCCTCGAACACGATGCGGGCCGGGCCGTTGAAAGTTCGCGTGACGACGAGCTCACGCTCGGACCTCCGCTCCACCGTCGTGCGGTTCTTCATGGTCGTCGTCGGCTCACTTTCTCTTCTTGCGTCCATCAACCTTC
>JAICUY010000022.1 GCA_025935615.1 Steroidobacteraceae bacterium | reverse complement strand
TCGACCTCCAGCGCGTGCCCGATGGTGTGGCCGAGGTTGAGCAGCCGCCGCTCGCCGCTCTCGAACGGGTCGCGCCCGACGATGTCGAGCTTCACGCGCGCCGCATGCTCGGTGATGGCGTAGCGCGCCTCCTCGTCGCCGGCAAGGGCGTCGCGGCCGCGCCGCTCGAGCAGCTGCCACAACGCCCGGTCGCCGATGATCGCCGCCTTGACGGCTTCGGCCAAGCCGTCGCGCAGCTGATGCTGGTTCAGCGTTCGGAGCGCGGCCACGTCGGCCGACACGGCGACCGGCGGCCAGAAGGCGCCGACCGCGTTCTTCGCGCCGGCCAGGTCGACCGCGACCTTGCCGCCGAGCGCCGCATCGGCCTGTGCAAGCCACGTGGTCGGAACGTTGATCCACGGCACGCCACGCGCGTAGAGCGCGGCTGCCAGGCCGACCACATCGCCGGTCGTGCCGCCGCCGATCGCCACCAGCGGGTCGCCGCGTTCGTGGCGCACCTCCGTCAGCCACTCGAGGATGCGTTCGAGGTTCCGCAGCCGCTTCGCCTGTTCTCCGGCCGCGATCTCCAGCCGGCGCATGCCGGGCGGCGCAAGGTTCGCCACGCGTCGATCGACGACCACCGAGGGCGTGCCCTCCACCTCGGGGAGCGGCAGGTCCACGCCGTACACGATCCGCGCCTCGGTTGGCCCCATGGGGTGATGGCGCGGCACGTCGGCGTCGAAGAGCCGACGGGTGGACGCGGGAGACGCGAGCTGCGACAGCCGGTCCAGCGCATCCGGCTGGGACGTGTCGACTCGGACATCCGCCGCTCGATAGAACGGCAATCTCCGCTCACGGAGCCTGCCCAGGCCGCGCAGCGGGTCCTCACCGAGCAGCGGCCGCAATTCACCGCCGACAAGCCGCCCTGCGAGGGTTTCGTCCGCTGCGTCGAGCCAGGCAACCGCACCGTGGTGCCACAGGCGCCATCGGTTGACCGGATCCTCAATGGCACCGCCACCCGTGGCCACGACCGCTCCATCCGGGAGCTCACGGATCACCGCGGACTCGTGCTCGCGGAAGGCAGGCTCACCCTCATGGCCGATCAGCGCTGCCGGCGCTCGACCGGTGCGGCGGCGCACCAGCTCGTCGGTATCGGCGAAAGGACGGCCCAACCGTGCAGCCAGCTCGCTTCCCAGCGTCGACTTGCCACTTCCAGACAGCCCGACGAGCACGACCCCGTCAGCCATGCCCCAGCTCCGCTCCGAGCGCCGCCCGCATCGGTCCGATCGGAGGCTCGAGGCCGGTCCACAGCGTGAAGCTGAGGGCCGCCTGGCGCATGAGCACGCCCGATCCATCAGCCGCACGCGCACCAGCCGCAAGCGCGTCGCGCACCAGCCGCGTCGGGCTCGGCCGATACACCAGGTCGAGCACCGCCAGATCAGGCCGCAACCAGTCCGGCTCCACAGGTGAAACATCGCTCGCCGTGCCGACTGGCGTGGCGTTGACAAGCAGATCGGCCCTACCCAGCAGATGCGGCACGCGGTCCCAGTCGGCCCGTCGCACGACCGTCGTATCGACGCCCGCCTCATCCAGGGCAAGAACCGTCGCGCGCGACGCGCCGCCCGCGCCCAGCACGACCGCTCGACGCGCATCGGGCGCCAGCTCCATCAACTCGGCGGCAATCGCCGGCAGGTCGGTGTTGTGCCCGGACAGCCGGCCATCCGAGACGACGATGGTGTTGAGCGCGCCGACCCGTTCGGCGTCGCCGCCGATCTCGTCGACAAGCCCGATTGCGGCCCGCTTATGGGGCTGCGTCACGTTTGCGCCCGCCTGATCCCGGAGCGCGTCGACGGCCGCCGCCAGGCCATCCGCCGAAACACCCGCCAGCTCGTAGCGCAGGTCGAGGCCACAGGCGGCAAATGCGGCGTTGTGGATTGCGGGCGAAGCCGAATAGCCGATGTGCTCGCCGAGGAGCACGACCCGGCCGCTCATCCGCCGCATCGCGGAGACGGGCGTGCGCCTGTCAGCGCTCTTCGTGCTGCACGAACGGTCGTGACAGTGCAGCCACCGGCCATCTAGGCGCCTTTCGGGCCGCGGGACCGCCGACGGCGCCGCGCAACCGCGGCCCGCAGGTCGCCGATCGTGTCGCCGCCGAACGTGGCCAGCACCTCGTCCGCCAGGATCAGCGCCACCATCGACTCGCCCACGATCGCTGCGCGGGGCAGGATCGCCACGTCCGAGCGCTCGATGTGCGCCCGGTCCGACTCACCGGTGACGAGGTCGACGGATGACAGCGAGCGACGCAACGTCGCCACGGGCTTGACGGCGGCGCGCACCACGACGGGCGCGCCGTTGCTCATCCCGCCCTCGATTCCGCCGGCGTTGTTCGTCGAGCGCGCCCAGCCCTCCCCGCCGGACGCCACCACGTCGTGCACCTCGCTGCCCCGCCTCGGTACGACGCCGAACCCCAGGCCGATCTCGACGCCCTTCACCGCCGGAATGGCCATGACCGCGCCGGCCAGCGCCGCGTCCAGTCGCGTGTCCCATTCGGCATCCGAGCCCACGCCCATCGGCAGACCTTCGGCCACGACCACGAACGAGCCGCCGATCGAGTCGCCCGCGTCCTTCACGGCGTCGATGATCGACAGCATCTTGGCCTCCGCCTCCGGATCGGGGCACCGCAGCGGCGACGGCGCGTGCAGGTCCTCGCGCCACCACCCCTCCGGCACCAGCTCGACCGCGGAGCCGGCGGCCGAAAAGGCGCGAACCGGGCCGAGCTGGTCGACGAAGCTCCAGATCCGCACGCCGACCGCCGCCAGCAGCTGGCGCGCGACCGCGCCGGCCACTGCCCGCGCCGCCGTCGAGCGGGCCGATGCACGCTCCAGGACCTCGCGCATGTCATCGGTGTCGTATTTGATTGCGCCGGCGAGATCGGCGTGCCCTGGGCGAGCACGGGTGATCGGCTTTGGACGCCGATCTGCCGGCACCGGCTCGACCGCCATCCGATCGGTCCAGTTCGCCCAGTCGCGGTTCTCGACCAGGAAACCCAGCGGCGAGCCGAGCGTGCGGCTGTAGCGGATGCCGGCTGTCCATTCCACGCGGTCCCGCTCGATCCGCATCCGCCGCCCGCTGCCGTACCCGTGCTGCCGACGGGCGAGGTCGCGATTCACGCCGGCGGTCGAAACGCGGAGGCCGGCCGGCATGCCCTCGAGGACCCCGACCAGCCCGGGCCCATGCGACTCGCCCGCCGTCAGCAGCCTCAACCGTTTCATGCCGGCACTCCCGCCAGCGCTTCCAAGTCTTCCCAGAAGCCGGGATACGAGACCGATGCACAGCCCGGGTCATCGATCCGCACCTCGCCGGCTACTCCGGAGAGCGCCGCCATGGCGAACGCGATCGCGATGCGGTGGTCGCCGTAGCTCGTGACGTCGGCGTTGCGAGGGGTCCCACGTGAAACACGCCAGCCGCTTGATCGCTCCTCGACGCGCGCACCGATGCGCGCGAGGTTCTCGACCACCGAACCGATGCGATCCGACTCCTTGACACGCAGCTCTCCGGCATCGCGCAGCTCGCTGATTCCCTCAGCGGCGGCCATGACGACGGCCAGCAGCGGCAGCTCGTCGATGAGCCCCGCAACCTCCTCACCGCCGATCTCGACCGCGTCCAGCCGCGGGGCGCTGGTGACGCGCAGGCTGCCGGTCGGCTCCGGACCGTCGGTCGAGTTCTCGATCAGCTCGATCTGCGCGCCCATCCGGTTCAGGACGTCGACGAAGGCGAGCCGCGTTGGGTTGAGACACGCTTCGACGATCGTGAGATCGGCGTCCGGATGGAGCGTCGCCGCCACGATCCACGCTGCGGCGCTCGACGGGTCGCCCGGAACGTCGATCGCGAATGCGCGCGGCCGCGCCGGACCGACCAGGATGGTGGTCAGGCCGTCGCGGCGAATCGGTACGCCCAGCCAGGCCAGGAGCCGCTCGGTGTGGTCACGGGTTGCAGCCGGCATCTCGACCGTCGTCTCGCCTTCCGCACCGAGCGCCGCCAGGCAGATCGCGCCGAGCACCTGGGCACTCGCTTCCTTCGGTCGGTGCGCCGTCGCTTGCAGCGCTCCGCGACCGATCGAGAGCGGGGCATGGCCGTCAGTCGTGCGGACATCGGCGCCCATCGCACGCAGCGGGGCCGCGACGCGCTCCATCGGCCGGCGACGCAGCGACTCGTCGCCGTCCAGCACGCCCGGGATGCCCTGCCCGGCCAGCAGGCCGGTGAGCAGCCGCATGGTCGTGCCGGAGTTCCCGCAGTCGAGGACCTCACCGCTTTCCAGCGCCGACAGGCAGCGCTCCGTGCTGCGGAGATCGTCACCCGCCCGGTGCAGCAGAACCTGTGACTCGCCGTCGGCGATCGCGGCCGCCATCAGCGCCCGATGCCCGATCGACTTGTCCGACGGCACCCGGACCTCTCCGCGCAGCACGGGCGCGGCGCGAACGACACGCGGCGTCACGAGCGACTCGCCACCGCGTGCCGCCGCTGAACCGAGCGCGAGACTCGCAGGATCGAGCCGAAGATCGCCGACATCTCCTCGGCGGTCATCACGCCCTCTCCGGCGGCCGCCCGGGCCAGAAGCTCGTGCTCACGACGCACATCATGCCCGTGCCAGCCGTTGCCCCGCGCCTGCTGCACGGCGAGTGCGGTTGCGGCCCGCTCCTGCAGCAGCGCGGCGATCTGCCGGTCGAGATCGTCGATCCGCCCCCGCAAGGCACCCACCTCCGCCGAAGCCGGAACCGGCGGAGGCGCCATCGCATCGGCCGCGCGAATGAACTGCAGGCGCCGCAGCTCGTCCATCAATTCGCCGAACTCGGCGAACGAGAGGGACTGGTCGCCATCGGACTTGGCGCGTGGCGGATCGGGATGGACCTCGATGAGCAGACCATCGGCGCCGACGGCAGCGCCGGCGAGCGCCATCGGTCCGACCAGGGCTCGCTGCCCGGTGCCGTGCGAGGGGTCGATCATGATCGGCAGGTGCGTGAGACCGCGCAGGACGGGGACCGCCGACAGGTCGAGGGTGTTCCGGGTGGCGGTCTCGAATGTGCGAATGCCGCGCTCGCAGAGGATCACGTTCGGGTTGCCGGAGGACAGGATGTACTCCGCAGCCAGCAGCCACTCCTCGATGGTGGCGCCGAAACCGCGTTTCAGGAGCACCGGCAGGCGGCTCTGACCGACGGCGCGCAGCAGCACGAAGTTATGCATGTTGCGGCTGCCGACCTGCAGGAGGTCGACATGGTCCTCGAAGACCGATACCTGGGCCGGATCGGTCACCTCGCTGATCACCGGCAGCCCGGTCTCGTCGCGCGCTCGCGCCAGCAGCTCGAGGGCCGGAACGCCGAGCCCCTGGAAGGCGTAGGGCGAAGTGCGCGGCTTGAACGCTCCGCCGCGAAGCAGTGAGGCGCCCTCGTGTCGCACCGCGCGAGCCGTCTCCATCAGCTGCTCCTCGGACTCGACCGCACACGGGCCGCCGACCACCTTGAGCTCGCCTCCGCCGCCGATGTCGACGTCGCGCACCCGCACGCGGGTCGGCTCCGGATGGTGCTCGACACTGGCCAGCTTGTACGGCTGCGTGATCCGGACGACCTGCTCGACACCCGGGAAGGTGCCGAGATGCGATGCCCGCTCGACCTCGGCGCCCACGACGCCGATCACCGTCCGCTCCTCGCCGACAGAAACGAAGGCCTCGAGGCCGTTGGCCTCGATCTCCTCCTTGACCTGACGGACCTCGTCGCGCGTCGCCGTCGGACGCATCACCACGATCATCGAAACTCGCTACGCCTTTCTGTTGTGTCTCTCGCTGCATCGGTCTTCGCAGAGGGGAACAAAAAACGCAGGGTCCGAGATGGACTCTGCGTCGGCGGGCACGAGTGCCTCTGCTGACGGGTCATGCCCGTCTGCCTCGTGCCCGCTAGGCGTAGTACCAGAACGCGTGGTTCATGAGTGCGCGGAAGGGTAGTCGGCCCGGCGGACCGATGTCAACGTGCGGGCATGGCGAGCGCCGGCTGCTCATGGCTCCGCTCGATCGATGAATTCCCGGACGCGGGCTGCGATCTGATCTCGGACGCGGCGGAAGACGGCCTTCCGCTCCGCATCGGTCCCGTTGGCCGCCGAAGGATCCTCAAACGACCAGTGCAGCTGCCGCTTCGCGCCCGGGAAGGACGGACACGCCTCGGCCGCGTCATCGCACACCGTGATGGCGTAGTCGAATTGTTGCCCTTCGAAAACCGACAGGTGCTTGCTGTGGTGGCCCGAGATGTCGATGTCGATCTCGTCCATGACCTCGACTGCAAGGGGTCGAACCTCCGCCGCGGTCGTCCCGGCGCTGAAGACCCGGAACCGATCACCGGCCCAGGCGCGAAGCAACCCTTCAGCCATCTGCGAGCGCGCGCTGTTGTGCGTGCAGAGAAAGATGACTCGGGTCACGAGCCGGCGCCGTCGGCTCCACTCGCCCGGCCGATGGCGAGGCCGGGTGGCATCACCGTTCGACCGCCGTCGACGGTCCAGACGGCCCCGGTGACGTAGCTCGCCTCGCCGGACACCAGGAAGGCAATGACGTCCGCCACCTCCAGCGCGCGGCCCATGCGACCCAACGGAACGTCGGGGCGGTCACCGGGTGGGAAGGCGGCGGGATCGAAGGTCGTGTCGATCGCGCCCGCGGCCAGCACGTTGACGCGGACGTCCGGTGCGCCGATCAGCGCGAAAGAGCGGGCGAGCGCCTCGAGGCCCGCCTTCGACGCGGCATAGGCCGGCGAGCGCATCGAACCCTCGGAACCGCCGGCGATGCTCCCCACCAGGACTGCTGATCCCCGCAGACGTCGCAGCAGGGGCAACGCCTGTGTCAGGGCGAGGTACGGCGCACGCAGGTTGACGCGCAGGACCTGATCGAAGGCGTCCGCGTCATCCCAGGGACCAGACGGCGGCACGGCCGCGCAGCACACCAGCGCGTCGAGCCCATCGCCGCACTGCTCGAAGGCGGGCGCCAGCACCGCTGGATCACCGGCATCCCCCACCACGTCGCCGTCCACGCCGGGCTGCAGGTCGACGCCGATCACCCGCCAGCCGTCGGCGCCCAGCCGCTCGACCGTGGCACGCCCGATCCCCGATGCTGAGCCGGTCACGACCGCGCAGTGCTGCCGATCCATCGGCGGAGCATGCCACAGGCCGCGTAACGTGGTGGCGCCACCAGCCGTCACCACCGTGCCGCTCGGAGTCATCCACCACGTCTCGTCCTGTCCTTCGCAACCCAACATTCCACCTGCTGCTGGTCCTCGCGGTGCTGACTGCCTGCAGCTCCTCCCCGCCACCGTCGCCGTCGAGCAGTACGACACAGACATCACTGCCGAGCGCGAGCGTGACGCCGAGCCCAACGCCCTCACCGACTGCAGCGCCGAGCCGCATCGACCAGCTGATGGCCGGGATGAGCGTGGAGGAGCGCATCGGTCAGTTACTGATGCCCTATGCCTACGGCGCCTCCGCCAGCGACGTCAGTCCCGCCCAGGCCGATGCGAACCGGCAGCTCTATGGCGTCTCGACACCCGCTGAGCTCGTCAGCCGCTACCACCTGGGGGGCGTGATCCTGCTGCCGCGCAACACGCTGCACCCGACGCTCGCCGAGCTGCCCACCGAGAACACGACCAACCCGGCGAAGGTGCCCGCGCTCACGAACGCGCTGCAGCAGGCCTCGCTCGACGACAGCGGCATTCCGCTGCTGATCAGCACCGATCAGGAGGAGGGGCTGGTGACCCGGATCGCGGCGCCGCTGGCGACCTTCCCCGGCTCGATGCCGCTGGGTGCCGCGCGTGACACAAGCCTGGCACGCAAGGTGGCGGCCGCGACCGGGCGTGAGCTGGCGAGCCTCGGCGTTAACCTCGACCTCGCGCCGGACGCCGACGTCAATGTCGAGCCGCGCAACCCGGTCATCGGTCTTCGCTCGTTCGGGGACGATCCAGCGCTGGTGAGCGGTCTCGTCGCCGCGCAGGTCGCCGGCTATCAGGGCGACGCCGGGATCGGTGCCGCGGCCAAGCATTTCCCGGGGCACGGCGACACGACGGTCGACTCGCACACCGGCCTGCCCCGCATCACGCACGACCGGCCGACGCTCGATCGGATCGACCTGCCGCCGTTCCGTGCCGCCATCGACCAGGGGGTCGACGTCGTCATGGCCGGCCATCTCCTGGTCCCCGCCCTCGATCCTGCCGAGCCCGCGACGCTGTCCAGGAAGATCCTCACCGGACTCCTGCGTCACGAGCTCGGATTCGACGGCGTGGTCATGACCGATTCGCTCTGGATGGCGGGCATCCGCTCACGCTCGAAGTCCGATGCGGACGCTGCCCTGCATGCGCTGCTGGCCGGCGCCGACGTTCTGCTCATGCCGCCCGACCCGGCGGGAACCGTTGCACGCCTGGTCGACGCCCTGCGGAGCGGTCGCCTGTCGGAACGGCGCCTGAATGGCTCGGTCCGGCGTGTCCTGGGCCTGAAGGAGCAGCTGGGCCTGCTCGAGCCCGGATGGCAGCCATCGGCCGCCGTGCCGTCCAGGACCGAGCTGCGTACGGATCGTCGCCTGGCGCTCGATGCCGCCACGCGCGCGGTCACCCTCGTCAGCTGTCGGCCCGGGACGCTCCCACCGAATGGCACGACCCTGGTCGTTGGCCTTGGCGGACCGGCGGCGAACCTGGCCGCGGCCCTTCCGAATGCCCAAGCGCTGCCGGTCGACTATGCGCCGACTCCTGCCCAGCGCCAGCAGGCGGTCACCGAGGCGGGGACTGTCGGGCGCGTCGTCTTCCTCGCGTGGGACGCCGGCGGATCACCGGCGCAGCAGCAGCTTCTCGCATCGCTCGCCGCGCAAGCCACACCGCTCGTCGCGGTCTCCGTCGACCTGCCGTACGACCTGGACGTCACCGCATCGGCCGATGCGCAGCTGGCGACCTTTGGCGCCGGCGCCATTTCCATGGCTGGCCTGGCCCGGGCGCTCACCCAGGACCGATTCGACGGCCGGCTGCCAGTCGCCATTCCCGGTGCCTTCGACTTCGGCTCTGGATTGTCGGACTGCTGATACGCCGGGGCTGGACATCCGTGCTATACTCCGCGCGACATCGCTCCCTGTGGGGAGCATCAGATTGCGGCGCACGGTCACTCCTCTCACGGTTCTCGGCGAGAAGGTCGCTGGAGCCGCACGAGAAGGAGTTTCTTTTTGTATCAGTCCACCTACACCGACAAGACCCTGGTCTGCAGCGACTGCAACCAGGAGTTCGTCTTCACCGGCCGCGAGCAGGAGTTCTTCGCCGAGCGCCAGTTCAGCGAGCCGCGCCGCTGCCCGGCATGCCGCGCCATTCGCAAGGCGTCGCGCGACACCGGCTACGGCAACGGCGGCGGCTACTCGTCCGGTGGCTACGGCGGCGGCTACGACCGCGGGCCGCGCGAGATGCACAGCGCCACCTGCGCCAACTGCGGCCGCGAGGCGCTCGTCCCGTTCCGCCCGACCGGCAGCAAGCCCGTCTACTGCAGCGACTGCTTCAGCAGCCGGCGCTAGCCGACAGGGGTAGACCTCGAAGCCCCGGCGAGTGATCGCCGGGGCTTTTCAGTATTTCCGGCTCGCTAGCCGCGCGATGCATCGATCACTGCGTGCGCCGCGCGGTGCCGTGCGCGTCGCGCCTCGTCGCGGACCCAGGCCCAGACTGCCAGACCGATGAGAACCGCGGTGATGAGGTCGCCACCGACCCACATCACCGTCCCCGCCAGGCGCTGGTCCGCCAACGCGTCGGGCGCCAGATAGTGCGGGTACATCACGCTGGTCTGGGCCACGATCACCAGGCCCAGCACCGAGCTGACCGGCATGCCCAGCAAGAGGTACAGGAGGCGACCGGAGATCCCGAGCCGCCACGGCATCGGATCGCGACCGAGTGCCGGCAGCCAGTAGAGGTAGCCGGCGGCCAGGAACGCGACGTGCTCGAGGTCGTGGATCGGCGGTGACTCGAGCGCCAGCTCGAACAGCGGCGTGAAGTGGGCGAGCCACATCACCGCGCCGAACAGCAGCCAGGTGACGACCGGGAACGTGACCCATCGCACCGCGCGGCTATGGAGGACGGGCACCAACAGCGAGCGTCGCAGCGCCGGCGACGACACGCGCAGCGCCAACGTTCCGGGCGCGCTCATGACCAGCAGCGGCGCGGCGACGAAGGCGATCAGCAGGTGCTGCAGCATGTGAACGCTGAAGAGGTCGTCGGCAAAGGTGTCGATGGGCGAGGCCAGCGCGACGAACAACGCCGCCACACCGGCGACGAAGCAGACGGTCCGCGCTGCCGGGATCACAGCCGCATGTCGTCGATTGACGCGCCGAACGCCGAAGGCCCACGCCACCAGGGCGACGAGCAGCGCGGCGAGAAGGAGCGGTTCGAGCGACCACCCCAGGAGCGTCCAGCTTCCCGGTTCCGCGTGCGCCAGCATGAACGGCGATCCCTTGCTTGCCGGTCTTATACTGCCGGTGACTGCCGTCAATACTAGATCGGCTGCCAAGCGCAGGCAGTCACCGGAAGGAGCACGCCATGCCCGCGCAGTGGATGGTCGGGATCGCCTTCGTGATCCTCGGCGGAGCCCTCGCCGCCGGATTCGTCTGGATCGCGCTGGACGCGCGAACCGAGGAATGGGATGGGGTCTACAAGCGTGCCGGCCTGCTGCGGCGCCGCTGGTTCGTCGGTCTTCTGGCCTTTGCGGTCGTCGCCTTCGCGGTGTCGATGACCTGGCTGCCCTACCAGTTCGTGCGCGCCGCACAGCTGCCCGGACAGCCGCTGGCAGTGGCCGTGACCGGCCAGCAGTACGCCTTCAACCTCGACACGCAATGCCTTCCGACCGATAAGCCGGTCGAGTTCTCGGTCACCAGCAAGGACGTGACGCACGGTTTCGCGATCTACAGCCCAGACGGCCATATCGTCGGGCAGACGCAGGCGATGCCGGGCTACACCAACGTCCTGCGCGTCAGCCTGCCGACGCCAGGCACCTACATCCTGCGCTGCGACGAGCTGTGCGGTCCGGGTCACCCCTTCATGCAGCGCCAGATCACGGTTGGCAGCTGTGGTGGCTCTGCCGGCGCCTGCGGCGCATCGGCCTGTGGATGACATGAGACGGACGAAGGGAGCGATGGCATGACCACCATGCAGGCCACCAGCGAGTCGGTCCTCCGCGATCCGGCACGCGTCCGCACCGTCAACCGGCTCACCGTGCTGTGGGTGCTGACCGGCTTCACCCTGCTCCTGATCCTGGGGCTCGCCGGCCTGCTGATGCGGGCCATGCAGTCCGGGATCCTGGGTAATGCGGCGCTCACCTGGTTCTACCCGATCCTCACCCTGCACGGCATCGGGATGGTCGCGCTGGTGGCGCTGGTGCCGCTGGCCGGCTGCTGGTACATCTTTGCCCAGCGCGTCCCGATGAGCACCCGACTGTGGGCTGTCTGCTACGGCGCCACCGTGCTCGCCGTGGTGCTGGTGCTGGTCTCTACCCTCATCGGAAAGTTCGGCACCGGCTGGACCTTCCTCTACCCGCTTCCCTACAACAGCACCGGCGCCTGGGAGGTGTGGTCCTTCGTCCCGTTCCTGCTGGCGGTCACCATCGTGGTGCTGGTGGTGCTGGCCATCGACATCGAGTTCCTGTGGCGCGGCATCCGCAAGTACGGAAGCATCGGCCGCATGTACGGCCTTGAATTCCTGGCCGATCCGCACCCCGCCGATGACGGCCGTCCGCGGACCGACCTGGCGACGATCGCGATGACCACCACGGCGCTGACCTGGATCCCGGCGGCCCTGCTCGGCGCGGTGCTGGTCGTGCTGGAGCTGATCCAGGTCTTCGTCCCCGGCTTCTCGATCAGCGCGCTGCTTGCCAAGAACCTCACCTTCTTCGCCGGCCACATGCTCGTCAACGTCGGCCTCTACATGGCCGCCGCGCTGCTGTACGTGATCCTGCCGGTGTATGCCAAGCGACCGTGGCGCGTGGCGCGCTACGTCGTCATCGGCTGGCTGGCGACCACCGTCGCCCTCTGGTTCGCCTTCTACCATCACCTCTACCAGGACTTCGCACAGCCCGATGCGACCCAGGTCATCGGCCAGGTGTTCAGCTACGTCAGCGCCTTCCCAGCCCTGTTGGTGACGCTGTTCGGGGGTGTGATGCTCGTCTGGCGCTCCGGGATCCGCTGGTCGACGGCGCCGATCTTCCTGTATATGGGCATGGCAGGCTGGGCCATCGGCGGAACGGGCGCCATCCTGGACAGCACGGCGGGCATCAACCAGTTCATGCACAACACGCTGTGGGTCGCGGGCCACTTCCACGGCATCATGGCCATGGGCGTGATGATGTTCTTCCTCGGCACGCTGTACTACGCCTACCCGGTGCTCACCGGAAGGGCGCTGTCGGAACGCATCGGCCACGCCGCGGCAGCGTTCATCGGCGTCGGGGGCTGGACGGTGGTGCTGGTCTTCTTCCTGTCCGGGGTGGTCAGTGAGCCGCGGCGCTACGCCGTGCAGCTGCCCGGCACCGAGTGGCTGGCGCTGGTCGGGATGCTGGGCGCGGTGCTGGTCGCCATCGGCGGGCTGCTGATCGCCGGTGACCTCATCCGTTCGGTGCGTCGTCCTGTGTCGTCGCCGACTGAGCCGGAGCGCCAGCCAGGACCGGCTCCGGCGCCCGCCTGAGCAGCGATCGACATGCCAGATCGACCGGCAACCCCTCGATGACGCCGCCCGAGCCGACGGCACTGTCGGCGCTTCCCGCGACTGTCCCCGCTGCTCCAACGCGTGCGGTTGCCGGTTGGACGTCCCGTGCACGCGCCTACCTCGCGCTGACCAAGCCCCGGATCGTCGAGCTGCTGCTCGTCACCACCGTCCCGGCCATGCTGCTCGCCGCGCGCGACGAGCCGTCGCTCGACGCGGGGCGACTTCTCTGGCTGATCACCTGGACGCTGGTCGGAGGGTCGCTGGCAGCCGGTTCCGCGAACGCCATGAATTGCTACGTCGACCGCGACATCGACGAGATCATGAACCGTACTCGGCGACGGCCACTCCCGGCGCACGACATCTCGCCGGGCGCGGCGCTCGTGTTCGGGCTGGTGCTCGGCGTCGTCTCGGTCACGCTCCTCGCGGTCCTGGTCAACCAGCTGGCGGCCCTGCTGACCTTCGTCGCGATCGCGTTCTACGTGGTTGTCTATACGCTGCTGCTCAAGCGAAGCACGACGCAGAACATCGTCATCGGCGGTGCTGCCGGGGCGCTGCCGCCGGTCATCGGCTGGGCGGCGGTCACCGGTCAGCTGGGGTCGGTTCCGCTCCTCCTCTTCCTCATCGTCTTCTACTGGACACCGCCACACTTCTGGGCGCTCTCCATCCGCCTGGTGCGCGACTACGCCGCAGCCGGTGTACCGATGCTCCCGGTCGTCCGGGGGATCGAGGTCACGAACGGCAAGATCCTGCTCTATGCGGTCCTGCTCGTCGGCTTGACGCTGGTTCTCATCCCGGTCGCCTCCATGGGCGTGCTCTACACGATTGCCGCGGTGTCGCTGGGCGGCTGGTTCCTGGCGGGCTGCTGGTGGCTGTGGCGCAGCCGGTCGGCGGCCGGCGCCATCCGCATCTACCGCGACTCGATCACCTACCTCGCCGGGCTGTTCGCGGCGATCGCGCTCGATGCGCTGCTCACGATCAGGTTCTGACGACGGCCCGCGAACAGCGCACCGCGTACACTCGGCCGATCCCATGACCTCCTCTGCGCCCCGTCCCCGCAACCGCCTCAGCTGGCAGGCCGAACGCCATCGACTCCTCGGCGAGCCGGCCCGCCTCCAGATCGTGGAGGCCATCGCTGGAGGGCCGCGCCTCATTGCCGAGCTGACAGCGCTGACCGGACTGCACCGCAACACCGTCCGCGAGCACATCGGCCGTCTCATCGACGCGGGGCTGATCGTCGCCGAGCGGGTACCGCCGGTCGGTCCCGGCCGGCCGGCGGTCCGCTACCGGCTCCGCGACCGGCTCGTGCTGCCCGGCGCGGAGCAGACGCTCCTGATCAACTCGCTGCTGCGCCTCGTCGCCGGCGCCTACCGCGGCGGCGCATCGGCCGAAGCCGAGGAGCAGGGATACGTCCTCGGGCGCCAGCTGGCCTCCGCCGGCGGACCGGGGACGGTTGACGCCGCGCTGGCCCAGGTGGTTGCGATCCTGCGCGACCTGGCGTTTGCGCCCGAGCTCGAAACCGCCGGCGGTGTCAAGCGCATTGACCTGCATCGCTGTCCGTTCGCCGTCGCGCCTGACGACCCGCGCGGAGCAATCGTCTGCGCCTTCCACCTGGGACTCATCCGTGGCGTGGTCGACGTCGCAGCGCCAGGAAGCCACGCCGTCCGGCTGCTCCCGTATGCGGAGCCGGACTTCTGCCGCGCCGAAATTCGCTTCGCCGAGGCCGGCTGAGCGCTCAGACAGTCGCCAGCGCCACGCTGCGCGGCGGTGGGAAGGTCTCGGGCAGGTCGTCGGCCACCACCTGGATGAGCTCCTCGGGCTCGGGGAGTCCGTTCAGCCGGTGCGACCCGAGGCTGCGCAGCCGGATGCCGTCCAGATTGCCGAGCGCATCGCGCGTGGCGCCCGACATGACGATCTGGCCGCCGTGCCCCGCTGAGCAGATTCGCGCGGCGGCGTGCACTGCCAGGCCAACGTAGCCCGTATCGGTCAGGCTTGGTCGACCGCTGTGCAGGCCGATGCGGACCCGGACCTCGACGCCTTCCCCCCACCGGCGCCGCTGGAAGGCACGCTGGATCTCGACCGATGCCATCAATGCGTCGTCCGGGTGCGCAAAGACCCCGAAGAACTCATCGGCGCGTGCGTCGACCTCGTGGCCGGTGCGCCGTCGCACGGCGTCCCGGACGATCGAGCGCACGTTCTCGAGAACGTCGGCATATCGGTCCTCCAATCGGGCGACCAGTTCAGTCGATCCCTCGATGTCTGCCAACAGGAAGGTGACGACGCCGGTCGGCAGCGAGGCGATGTCGATGCCGCGCGCCGCCACCTGGCCGAGCAGCCGCTCATTCTCGACCGCCAGCTTCTCGGCCTTGTAGCGCTCGCCGCGCAGCTGGCCGTCGATGAAGCCGATGGGCACGATGCCGTACTTCTTCGCGGCCGCCAGAAGCCGCTTGCGGGCACGATCCCGCGCGGCAGCACTGTCGAAGACGACCTGGTTGAAGCGGGAGAGGGCGTTGCGAACGTGGGCCTCGTCGTGGATCGGAAGCCGGCGGCGGCCCCTGGTATCGATGTGCGCAAAGGCGCTGTTGGGCAGCGCAGCGCGCCGCTTCGCGCTCAGCTCTGGCATGGCCCGGCCATTATCGTCCGGGCGCTCCCGCCGGTCGAGGTCGGGCGCCGGGCGAGCCGGGCGGCGTCAGGCCTGGTCGGCCAGCGGCTTCACCTCGCCGATCCAGCGCTCGAGCGTCTCGTCGTCGTACGGCGCGGCCATCTCGGCCAGGAAGGTGTGGAAGCCGAGTGCCTTGCGCCGGCGCATCTCCTCGGCCACCTGCTCGGGGGTGCCGACCCAGAACGTGTCGTCATCCTCGACCTCGCGCATCGGCGTGCGGTTGTGCTCCATCTGCGCCTCCCACACGCGTCGCGCCTCGCGCTCGGTGTCGCGGATGATCGGCTTGCAGCCGGCCGTGAGCTCGATCTGGCCGATGTCGCGCCCGGCCTCGTCGCAGTGGCGCTCGAGGACCTCGAGCTTGTGGCGCAGGAAATCCGGCGTGCCCATGGCGTTCCACATGTCGGCGTAGCGGGCAACCGTCCGCAGCGTCTTCTTCTCGCCGGAGCCGCCGATCATGATCGGCACGTGCTTCTGCAGCGGTGCTGGCAGCAGTCGAAGATCGTCGAAGTCGAAATGGTCGCCGGGCGCGGAGGTGACCGACTCGCCGTCGAACAACCGCCGCATGGCGCTCACCGCCTCGTCGAGCCAGTCGAGCCGCTGTCCGAATCCCGAACCGAAGTCGATCCCGTGGGCCTGGTGCTCGAGCTCGAACCAGGCGCCGCCCATCCCGGCGATGACCCGACCCTGACTGGCATGGTCGATCGTCGTCAGCGACTTGGCGACGAGTCCCGGGTTGCGAAGTGGAACGGCACCCACCAGGAGGCCCAGGCCGACCCGCGAGGTCACCTTGGCCCACGCCGCCAGGCTGGTGTACCCCTCGAAGATGGGCTGATACGGATCGCCGAAGATGGCGTACAGGTGGTCCCATGTCCAGAGGTGCTCGTAGCCCAGCTCCTCGACGCGTTGCGCCGCCCGTTCGAATGCCGGCCAGTCGGTGGCCTGGCTCCAAAGCAGGATTCCGAGCTTCGATTCCATGGATACCTCGCTAGCGGGTGCGCGTGACCTTCTGCAGACCAATGCCGGCGTCCGGATCGGTCCCGCGCCGGCGAGCCGCCTCGTCGCACAGCAGGTAGCCGGGCAGGACGAAGGGGATCGGCGTCAGCGATTCGGGCAGGTCGACCGGAAGGGACAGCACATTGCGGGCCTCATCGACGCCGGCGCCCGCCACGATCCACGGCGTGACGCCCCGATGTTCGAGCTCCGCCACGGCAGCCTCGATGCTCGGATGCACCGGCCCGGCCGGATCCACGACCAGCGCCGGGACGCGGAGGCTGGCCAGCGCAACCGGCCCGTGCATCAGGTCTGCGGCGGAGTAGCCCTCCGCGAAGATGCCCATCGTCTCCTTCAGCTTCAGGGCGATCTCGAAGGCGGTGGCCAGGTTGAAGCCGCGCGACACGACCAGCGCACCGTCGGCCGCTGCGAATTCCACGACCGGCGACTGGGCCGCGCGCGCGTCCAGCCAGTCGACGGTGGCCTCGAGGGTCGCCGCCAGCGCCTCAGGAAGCCTCGCCAGCGCCCGCTCGAGCGACGGATTCTGGGCCACCGCGGCAAACAACGCGGCGATGGCGACGAGCGAGGCGGTGTAGGTCTTCGTAGCGGGCACCGCCGCCTCCGTGCCGGCGCGGCACTCGATCACGACATCCGCGACCGATGCGAGCGGCGAGCCGGCGTCGTTGGTAACCGCGATCGTCAGCGCTCCGCCCTGCCGCGCAGCCTGCGTGACGTCGACCACGTCGGGACTGGACCCGGATTGCGAGATCGCCAGCAGCACACCGCCCCTCCAGTGCAGGGGCGCGTGATAGGCGGTCGTCACCGACGCCGCGGCCAGGGCGACCGGGAGGCCGAGGGTCGTCTCGACCAGGTAGCGCGCATAGACCGCCGCGTGATCGGATGAGCCGCGGGCGACGATCGTCAACCAGCTCGGGGAGCAGACGGCGAAGCGGTGCGCGGCGCCGCGGATCTGGGTCTGGTTCTCGGCGAGCAACCGCTCGACGACCTCGGGGATCTCGGCGATCTCGCGGCGCATCTGCGAGACCGGCGCCCCGGCCGCGTTCATCGCGCTGCCGCGCCGAAGAACTGGGGCAGGAAGGCGCGGTTGGCCTCGAGCAGCGCATCCAGCAGGCCCTCGACGTCGACGCGACCCCCGACCAGCGGGTTGGCTGCCAGCGCGTCGCGCGCGTCGCCGCGGTCGCCGCTGAGCGCGGCCTGGATGGTCAGCCGATTGAAGCGGGTCACCTGCCTGATCAGCGCCAGCATCTCGTCGGGAACCGCCTCGACGGGAATCGGATGCGCCCCGTCCGCGTCGATGCGAGCCGAGATCTCGACCACGTCGTCATCGGCCAGTCCGGGAAGCGCACCCTGGTTGCGCACGTCGACCACCTGCACGTCGCCGCGACCGTCATGCAGCGACGCCAGCAGCTGCGCCGCCGCCAGGGAGTAGTGCGCGCCGCCGCGATCGGCGAGCAGATCGGGCTTCGTGCTCAGCTGCGGGTCGCGATACATGTCGAGCAGCTGCCGCTCGATGTCCATCACCGCCTGCGCGCGCGTGTCGTGGGTCTTCTGCTCCGCGAGCACCCGGTCGAAGTCGCGGTAGTAGCGCAGGTAATAGGACGGGATGGCGCGTTGCGCGCGCAGCTCGTCGACCGGAGCGTTCACCTCCCGCGAAATGCGGTCGCCGCTGCGCTCGAGCAGCTCGTCGAGCCGATCCTGCCCGTCGACCAGCACCCCGCGCTCCCAGCTCAGGTGGTTGAGGCCGACGTGCTGCAGCACGACCTCGTCGGGGTCGACGCCCAGGTCGCCCGCAAACCGGCGCTGGAAGCCGATCGCCACGTTGCACAGCCCGATGGCGCGGTGCCGCGCATCGAGCAGCGCCTGGCTGACGATGCCGACCGGGTTGGTGAAGTCGACGATCCATGCGTCGTCGTGCGCGCGGCGACGAGTCTGCTCGGCAAGCTCGAGGACGACCGGCACGGTCCGCAGCGCCTTGGCGAAGCCGCCGGCTCCGGTCGTCTCCTGGCCGATGGTGCCGAACCGCAGCGGCAGCGTCTCGTCCACCAGTCGGGCGCGCTGGCCGCCGACGCGCAATTGGATCAACACGAAGTCCGCGGCGTCGAGTGCCTGCGCCAGATCGGTCGTGGACAGCAGCCGTCCCGGCCACTCGAGCCGATGCAGCATCCGCTGCGCCAGCCCTCCGACCACCGACAGGCGCTCGCCGTCGATGTCATGCAGCACCAGCTCGTCGATCGGCAGCCGCGCGGCTCGGTCCGCCAGGCCCTCGATCAGCTCGGGGGTATAGGTCGACCCGCCTCCGATCACGGCGACCTTGACGCCCATCGATCCTCCGATCCATCCACTGGGGGTGGGGGTTGACACAATGCTTATAACGTTATGAGTTATAGACGTCAAGAGGCGTCGGAGAGGCGTCGGAGGGCCGATGGCGCGTTTCCAGCTCGAGTCCGGGCCGATTCCACTGCACCACCAGGTCTACCTCGACCTGCGGTCCGCGCTCGACAGCGGAGAGTGGGCGGTGGGCGACCGGCTCCCCGCCGAACGCGACCTGGCCCAGCGCTACGGCTGCTCGCTCATCACCGTCCGTCACGCCCTCGGCGAGCTGGCGCGCGAGGGACGCCTCGAGCGAACCCGTGGCCGCGGCACGTTCGTGCTGCCGCCTCGCATCGACCACAACTTCGCGGGCACGCTGAGTTTCACCGCCGAGATGCGGCGACGCGGCCTCTCGCCGCGAACCACCATCGTGGCCAAGCGGACGGAGCCGGCAGGCGCCACTGATGCGCGAATCCTCGACGTCGAACCGGGCTCATCGCTGGTCTATGTCGAGCGCCTGCGAACGGTGGAGGGTGAGCCGGTCCTGCTGGAGCAGGCGCGCCTCCCCGAACGACGGTTTCCGGGCCTGCTCGACGTCGATCTCGAGACGCATTCCCTGTACGACGTGCTGGCCGAGCGCTACCGCACACCGGTGGCGCGGGCCAGCGAGACGGTCGAGCCGGTGCGCCTGCCGGCCCGTGAGGCAGAGCTGCTCGGAGTGGCGGCTCGCACGTTGGCGCTGCTCCTCATCGGCGTCGCCTTCGACGGGTTCGGCACGCCGGTCGAGCGAAGCCAGAGCTTCATTCGGAGTGACCGAACCAGGTACCGCATCGAACGCGCAGTGAATCGGCCGAACTGGCTGCGCAGCCTCGAGCTGCCGCACGTGGTGGCAGACGTCGCGACTGCGCCGGTCGGACCCGACGGAGGAGGGTAGCCAGAAAACGAGAAGGTAGCCAGTCGCAACGTCAAGCTCGGATCACGCAACGAGGATCATCGGTATGCGAACACGCGGTCGGTTCTTTACGGTGTTGATCGCCCTGGCCCTGCTGGCCACCGCCTGCGGCACCCAAACGTCGCCGTCGGGCAGCGTGCCGAGCACCGGCGCCAGCGGCCCCGTCAGCGGCGGGCAGGTCGAGATCCGCTGGTACTGCTGCCTGGGAGGCGGTGACGCGCCCGAGCAGGTCGAAGTCGAGAACAAGGTTGCCGCGGACTTCAATGCCAGCCACCCCAACATCAAGCTCACCTTCGAGGCAGTCCCCTATGACGGCGCGCGGGACGCGCTGGCGACCCAGATCGCCTCGGGCAACCCGCCGGACATCGTCGGCCCGCTGGGCATCGGTGGCGCGAATGCCTTCCCCAACCAGTGGCTCGACCTCGGGCCGCTCATCCAGAAGAACAACTATGACCTGAGCCAGTTCCCGGAGAACACGGTCCAGATCTATCAGCTTGCCGGCGAGGGCCAGGTCGGCATTCCGTTCGCCATCTATCCCTCGGCCCTGTTCTACAAGAAGAGCCACTTCGAAGAGGCGGGACTGAACGAGCCGCCTCACAAGTACGGCGAGCCGTACGTGTGGCCCGATGGGCGCGAAGCAGAATGGAACTACGACACGGCGCGTGAAGTGGCCATGAAGCTGACCGTCGACAAGAACAACAAGGACGCCACGCAGGACGGCTTCGATCCCGACAAGATCGTGCAGTGGGGATTCGAGCCGCAGCGCGACGATCCGCGACAGGTGGGGGCCTACTGGGGGGCCGGCCGACTGGTCGGCGACGACGGCACCACGGCGCAGATCCCCGACGCCTGGGTCGCGGCCTGGAAGTGGTGGTACGACGGCATGTGGACCGACCACTTCAGCATGACCGGCCCGCAGTTCGAGAGCCCGGACCTCAATCCCAGCGACTACCCGTTCTTCTCCGGCAACGTGTCGATGAGCGAGAACTACCTGTGGTCGACCTACGGCGTCGGCGACGCCGGCGACGACTGGGATCTGGCAGCCGTGCCCTCCTACAACGGTCAGACCACCGCCGCCTTCAACGCGGACACGTTCCGGATCATGAAGGGCAGCAAGCACCCCGACGAAGCCTTCGAGGTGCTGACCTACCTGCTGGGCGACGCCTCGCAGGAGCTGCTCACGGTGTACGGCGGCCTGCCGGCACGCGAAGCCAACCAGGACGCCTTCTTCGAAACACTCGGCGATCAGTTCCCGCAGGAGGTGGACTGGCAGGTTGCCCGCGACGGCATCCAGTACGCCGACAATCCGAACTTCGAGTCACCCATGCCGAACTACAACGAGGCGCTCGACACCTTGAACACGTTCGGCTCGAAGCTTCAGTCGGAACCGAACCTCGACGTCGACAAGGAGATCGCCACGCTCAAGGAGCAGCTGCAGTCGATCTTCGACCAGTCGAGTTGACCAACCGCACGACAGTGGCCGCTCTGCGGGGCGGCCACTGTCCCAACCCAGCCGCGTGACCAACCTCCCGCTCCCCGTACCGCCGCCCCGAGCCCGGCGCAGTGCGCTGGCACGGCGCGAGGCGATGTGGGGCTACCTGTTCCTGTCGCCGTGGATCGTCGGCTTCCTGGCGTTCACGCTGATCCCCATGCTGGCCACCCTCGGCTTCAGCTTCACCAACATCAACCTGGCCCAGGAGACGCCGCTCACCTTCGTCGGCATCAGCAACTACCAGCGACTTACGACCGACCCGCAGGCCTGGTCGTCGCTGGCCGTCACGTTCCGCTACGCCGCCATCGCGCTGCCGGTCGGGGTGATCCTGCCGTTCGCCGTCGCGATGCTGCTCAACAGCCGCTCGCTGCGCGGATCGTCGGCCTTCCGGGTCCTCTTCTTCCTGCCCTACGTCGTTCCGTTCGTGGCGGGCGTCCTGATCTGGCAGGGCATGCTCAACGCCGAGACCGGCTGGGTCAACGGCTTCCTGCAGACCATCGGCATCGAGAACCCGCCCAACTGGCTGAATGACACCGGAACCGTGTATCCGGCGCTGGTCATGATCGGAATCTGGGGTATCGGCGCCGGGATCATCGTCAACCTCGCCGGGCTGCAGGGCATTCCGACCGAGCTGTACGACGCCGCCAACATCGACGGCGCCGGCTGGTGGTCGACGCTGCGCCACATCACCCTGCCCATGGTCTCGCCGGTGATCTTCTACACGCTCATCCTGGGCGTGGTTGAGGTGCTGCAGTACTTCCTGGTGCCGCTGGTGCTGAACAACGGCACCGGTGACCCGGCCGGGTCGACCCTCTTCTTCAACCTGTATCTCTACAAGCAGTTCTTCACCTTCCAGAACATGTCGTACGGCGCCACGCTGGCGTGGCTGCTGTTCGTGGTGACCTTGGCCATCACGCTGGTGCTCTTCGCTACGGCCCGCCGCTGGGTCTACTACGCGGGGGAGCGCTAGGTGGACGCCACCGTCCGGGTCGAGCCGCCGGCCGCCGTGGGTCCGGTCATGGCCCGCCGCCCACGGCTGCGCAGGGACGGCATTCGCACCTTCGTGGTGACCTTCTTCGCCGTTGCGCTGTTGGCGGCCTTCCTGTCACCCATGCTGCGCGCCGTGACCACCGCCGTGAAGACGCCCGAGCAGATCACCCAGATCGGGGCGCCGCTGTACCCCGCCGATCCCGCCACCTTCGAGTGGCAGGGCAAGGACTACCCGATCTACGAGGTGCCGATCGACGGTCAGACGCGCCAGCTGGCGCTGACCAGGAAGGGTCGCGTCACGAGCGAATTCGTCGATCCCGCCAATCCGGATGCCGGCGTGATCACCTGGGAGGGCTCCTGGCGATCGCTGCCGCAGGCCTGGACCTTCGCCCCGCAATGGGCCAACTTCGGCGAGGCGTGGCGACTGCTCGACTTCCCGCGACTGCTGTTCAACACCGTCGCCCTGGCCGCGATCGGGACGTTCGGGACGGTGCTGTCTTGCACGCTGGTGGCGTACGGCTTCGCCCGATTCCGCTTCCCGGGACGCACCTTCCTGTTCACCCTGCTGATCGCCACCATCTTCCTGCCGGCGGCGGTCACGCTCATCCCGACCTACACCATCTTCCTCAAGCTCGGCTGGGTCGGCACCTGGTTACCCTTGCTGGTTCCGGCGTTCCTGGCCAACGCCTACGACGTCTTCCTGCTGCGGCAGTACCTCATGACCATCCCGCGCGACCTGGACGAGGCGGCCGCCATCGATGGCGCCGGACCGCTGCGCACGCTGTGGTCGGTGATCATCCCGCAGGCCTGGCCGGGTCTGGCAGCCGTATCGATCTTCACCTTCGTCTACTCGTGGAACGACTTCTTCGCGCCGCTCATCTACCTCTCGACAAAGCCGGAGCTGCAGCCGCTGTCGGTCGGCCTGGCCCGCTTCAACGGCGTGCATTACCGCGATCCGGCACTCATCCAGGCGGGCACCCTGATGACGCTGATCATCCCGGTGCTGCTCTTCATCGTCTTCCAGCGCTTCTTCACCCGTGGCATCGTGATCACCGGTGTCGAGAAGTAGCGCCCAGTTCCGCGTCGCCCTCACCTTCGACGCCGAGCATCCGGACCGGCCCAATGACGGCGCTGGCGCACGGCTCATCCTGGACGCCCTTGCACAGGCCGATGCGCCCGCCACCTTCTTCCTCCAGGGGCGCTGGGCGGAAGCCAACCCGGATCTCTGCCGCCGGATGGTGCGCGACGGGCACCTCGTCGGCAGCCACTCGCACTACCACGTCCGCATGCCACTCCTGACCGATGCGGGCCTGGCGACCGACGTGCGTGCCGCTGAATCGGTCATCCGGCGCATTGCGCGGGTCGATCCGCGACCGTGGTTCCGGCTCCCGTTCGCGTCAGGCGCGACCCACGCCCGCCTGATCGCTCGCCTGGCCGACCTGGGCTACCGCCACGTCGGCTGGCACGTCGAGGTCAAGGAGTGGCGCGCGCGAGAGACGGCGCGCAGCGTGGCCGACCGGATCGTGTCGCGCGCGGCGGTGCATGGCGACGGCGCCATCGTGCTGCTGCACACCTGGCCGGATCCGGTCTCGCGCGCGCTGCCGTCGGTGCTGGAACGGCTGGCCGCCGATGGCGCCCAGATGGTCCGCCTCGACCAGCTCGACCTGTCCGCCGACCTCTCGCCGATCGGCGAACCGCAGCCGGCCGCCGCGGAGATCTCGGCGTGAGCGACGCACCGGCCGCGGTGCTGGGGGTCGACGGCGGCAACTCGAAGACCGAGCTGCTGCTCGCGTCGCGAGAGGGTCACGTGCTCGGCTTCGCCCGCGGCGCAACGATCTCCCATCAGGCGCTGGCCGCAGAGATGCGCGGCAGCCCCGCGCAGCGGGCTGCGGAGGGAGCGCGCCGCCTGGCGCAGCTCGCGCGGCAGGCGGCGTCCGAGGCGGACCTCCACGCGGTCGGGCCGTTCGCCGATGACGGCATCTTCTGCCTGGCCGGAGCCGATTTTCCTTCGGACCTTCGCGTGCTCCAGGCGGCGTTCGGGACCATTGGCCTGGTGCGGCGAGCGACCGTGTTGAACGATGCCTTCGCGGCCCTGCGCGCCGGGACCGAGGCGCGGTTCGGCGTGGTGGTGATCTGCGGTGCGGGCGTGAATGCGGCGGGGATCGGACGAGACGGGCGCACGGCGCGCTTTCCGGCAGTCGGCGAGATCTCCGGCGACTGGGGTGGCAGCCACGCACTGGGCATGGCGGCGCTGACCGCCGCGCTCCGCGCCCGCGACGGTCGCGGCGCATCGACCGCGCTCGCCGAACTCGTTCCGCGCCACTTCGGCGTCGGCCGACCGGCAACCCTCACCCGGCTGCTGTACGAGGGCCGGCTGCGCTCCGGCCGGCTGCGAGAGCTCGCGCCGCTGGTGTTCGAGACCGCCATGGATGGCGACGGGGTGGCGCGCGGGATCGCCGATCGGCTCGCCGACGAGCTTGCGGTGATGGCCACCGCCATTGCGCGACGCGTCCATCTGCTGCGCTCGTCATTCGAGGTGGTGCTGGCTGGCGGCGTGTTCCAGACGCCCGATGCGGCGTTCTTCGATCGCATCCGCCAGCAGGTCGAGCAGCAGGCGCGGCGTGCTCGGCTGGTTCGGCTGGAGGCGCCGCCCGTGCTGGGAGCGGCGCTGCTCGGCCTGGACCGCATCGGTCAGTCGTCCTCCGACGCAGGCGCCCGGCTTCGAGCGGAGCTGCGGGAGCGGACTGCCTAGCGCTGCTTGACGGCGCGGAAGTCGAGGAAGAGCGGGATGCGCTGCCAGCGGTCACCCGCCGGCGCCGTCGAGTCCCCGACCTCCATCAGCCGCTCGACGAACAGACCCACGGCCCCGAGCGCATTGAAGTAGGCCTCGAGCGGACGGTGGTGGCTGGTGAAGGTCATGGACAGGCCGTCGCGCTCGACGGCATCGGCGTAGCGGCGCGTGGCGAAGTACGAGTCGCGGATGACGAACGGCGCATCGGGGGCGTACTGGCTGAAGCTTCCGGCCGAGTTCATGGGATGCACGATTGCCGCGCACAGCTGGCCTCCCGGCGGCAGGACGCGGGCGATCTCGCGCACGGCGGCCGGCATGTCGTCGATATCGTGCAGCGACATGAATGCGGTCACCAGCCGGACCGATGCGTCCGCCAGCGGCAGCTCGGCCGCATCGACCACGCGGTAGTCGCCATGCGGGTCGGCCTCGCGGGCATGCTCGATCAGGGTTGCCGAGCCGTCGACGCCGATCACGTCGTAGCCACGGGCCTTGAGATCACGCGGCAGGCGCCCCTCGCCGCATCCGACGTCCAGCATCGGCCCGTCCGGCGGCGGTAGCAACGTCAGGAAGCGGTCGCGGTGAAAGCGCCAGTAGCTGTCGTGGCCCGGACGGCGTGCCCAGGCCACCCAGTTGCGCGCCTCTGCCTCCCAGGCCTCGCGCAGCGAGGGATCGGTCACAGGGGCAGCAGCAGGGCGATGACCGCCACGACCAGGCCGATGACGGCGGCGCCCAGCCCGATTCGGTTCGACATGGCCCGGTCGCTCCGCAGCGCGTCCGTATCGGTCACCTGCTCCTGACGTCCGAGCGGGCCGAAGTTGTAGATGCCGCGTGAGCCGAAGCCCGCACAGAAGTGCAAGATCGCCTGGAGGTAGCCCGAGGCGGAGGCGGCGGCCGGGAAGAAGAGCAGCAGCCGCCACAGCGGGTTCGCGCCGATCACGATCAGCAGGATGAAGCCGATGATGGTCGCCGCCGCACCGATGTGCCCGACCCATTGGCGCCGGCGGATTTCC
>JAICUY010000093.1 GCA_025935615.1 Steroidobacteraceae bacterium | reverse complement strand
TTTACCTTCCAGAACACCGACAGCGCGACCATCTCGCAGATGACGCTGAGCGACACCTTCGCCGCCGGCGACCGGGTGCCGGGCTATGTCCAGACGTTCAAGACCGGTGGCACGCTGGCCAACCAGACCGTGTGCTCGACCGGCGGTGACTTCTCGTGCACCGTCGGCCAGGTGCCGAGCGGTGGCACGCTCGACCTGCGCATCGTGTACCTGACCAACGGCACGCCGGGCGGCTTCACGCTGACCGTCGAAGGCTCGACGACCGGTGCGCCGGGCAGCGACCCGGGGACGAGCCACGGTGACACGTTCAGCAGCGCCGTGCCGATCGATACCGTCAGCGCCTTCACCGACACCGGCGATCTGGGAACGTCCGGCTATCTGCCGGTCAGCGGCGACGAGCTCCAGACGACCCTTGCCAACTTCGGGCCGGCGAATCCGATGTGGACGCACGTGAATGTCCCCGCGGCGGCGATGGCCAATCTGCCGATTGGCGACGTCGGCTTCCTCGACGAGGCCGACTCCTATCCCCAGGCTGTCTGCGCCGCGGCGCTGAAGTGCTTCGGCCAGACCAGCCATATCTCGATCGCCGGCGGCGCGACGATGGCGGCGCCCTTCAGTGTCGAGATCCGGATGGACAATGCCAAGAAGTTCGTCAGCCTCAACAAGTGGACGCTCATCCATTTCCCGGACAGCGGCGCTCCGGCTGACATCACCACCCCGTGCAACACGACGTCAGGTCCGCCGACCAACGCGCCGTGCATCCAGACCAAGCGGGCGGCGTCGGACGACAAGAACGACTACATCGCGCTCGTCTGGCTGCTCGAGAACGGCTGGATCCGCGGTCACTGATCTCCGGCCGGGAGCGCCAACAGCTCCCGCAGCCGATCGACCGATACGAGATCGCCCTTGAGCTCATAGAGCTCAAGGGCGCTCGTGCGCGCCTCGTGAGCTTCGTCGGCGACGCCTGCGGCTTCGAGCACGGCCGCGAGGTCGAGCAATGTCTCGGCGCGCATCAGCGGCGCCTCGGTGGTGGCGATCAGCTCGAGCGTGCCGCGGGCCATCGCCACCGCCTCCTCCGAACGCCCGGCCCGCGCCAGCAGCCGGGCTCGCGTCCCACGCCACAACGCCTGGGAGGCGACGTCATCGGCAGCCGCGAGATCCTCGCACACCAGCGCGAATTCATCAGCTCCTTCGCTATCGCCACGCCTGAGCAGGACCGATGACAACAGCCCCGCCACGGTCGACAGCGTGTAGCGCTCTCCGAGGCGGCTGAGCTCCTCGTAGTCGTCGCGCAGCAGCCGCTCGGCGGCCTCGAGGTCGCCGGCCAGTATCTCGACCGGCGCCGCATTCAGGGAGCTCGAGGCCGCAAAGACGCCGGCGTCGATCTCACGCAACATGGAGTGCGAGATCGACGATTCCTCCCGTCCCCGCACGAAGTCGCCGCGCATCGCGTGCAGCCAGCCAAGCGAGGCACGGATGATGGCCTCCGTGGTGCGATCGCCCGTCGTCTCGCTCAGGAGGTGCTCGGCGCGCTCGATCACCTTCGGCGCGGCGATCGGGCTGTGCAGCGCGACCTGCGCGTAGTTGCTTGCCGCGCGATGGTGCTGTCGCGTATCGCCGGCGGTGTGAGCCAGCGTAGCCGTTCGCTCCGCCGCGTCGGCGGCCTGCCGGTAGCGGCCCAGCGTGGCGTGCATGACGAACAGCAGCCGATGCGCATGCGCCAGCCCGCCAGGATCCTCGGCCCGCTCGAACACCGGGATGAGGTCGGCCGTCTCGCGCGCCACCTGATCGGTCCAGTCGGGCATGTCGGCTTCGTAGAGGTGCAACGACAGCGTGACCAGCCGCGCGCGTGCCCGGCACAGCGGCGGTGCCGCGTCCTCGGTCGCCTCGGCCAGCACGGCGCGCGCCTCGTCGAAGCTACCGAGCTCGGTGAGGGCCTCGGCCAGGTCGGGCAGCAGGCGATCGCGAGCAGGGTCGTGCAGCGGCAGCGTGTCGACGGCGCGGCGCAGCAGGTTCGCCCCGGCGGGGAGGTCACCGCGGCCCAAGGCCCGCAACCCCGCCGCCGAAAGCCGCTGCGCGGCACGCCGCCCGAGCTCGCGGCCGTGGTCGTCCAGCGGGCCGAGCTGGCCGAGGTAGCGGTATGCCTGTTCCAGGTGATAGCCGAGGATCTCCTCGTGCTCGGCACCACGGTCGTGCTGGGCGTTCACCGCATCGGCCCATGTCACGAACTGCTCGTGGTACGTCGCGCGTGCGCGCTTGAGTAGTCCGCCATAGGCCGCGTCACGAATGAGGATGTGGTTGAAGCGATGGTCGTCCCCCTCGGCGTCGGTCTCCTCGGGCCGCACCAGCCGCTTGCGCCGCATCGACGCCAGGTGCTCCGGGACCGCCTCGCGCACGGCGTCCGGCGCGAGGCTGCGCACCGCGTCCTGTGCGAAGCGCAACCCGATCACCGAGGCCGGCTCGATCACGGCCCGCTCGCGGCGATCGAGGTGGTCGAGCCGAGCGGCCAGCAGGGCGTGAATCGTGGGCGGAATCGGGAACTCGCTGGCCGGATCGGCCAGCTCCCAGCCGCCGGACGCCTGGCGGATGACGCTGCTGTCCACCAGCATCGACAGCAGCTGCTCGACGAAGAGCGGGTTTCCGTCGGCGGCGCGGACGATCCGCTCCTTGATGACGTCGTCGAGTCCGGCCAGCAGCTCGTCGACCACCTGCGCCACCTGTGCGGGGGTCAGCGCCTCGAGCAGCACCCGCTGCGTGTTCGGCAGCGTGCCCCAGTCCGGATGCGTCTCGAGCAGGTCGTGGCGAGCGGACAGCAACAGCAGCATCGGCCGCTCCATGGTCGTCACCAGCTGGCGCAGCAGCTCGAGGAACGTCTCCTCGGCCCAGTGGATGTCGTCGACGACGAGCACCACCGGCCGGTCCCGGCTCAGGATCTCGAGCAGGCGCCGGACGCCCCAGAAGATCTCGGCCACCGCGAACTGCTCGCTCGTCAATCCGACCGCGGATGCCACGCGCGCCACGACGCGGTGGTCGTCGGTGAGCGCGGCGAGCTTCTGCAGGCCGACCTCCGGCGGGTCGTCCGGCTCGATATCGGCCGCACCCCGCACGGCTTCGACCAGCGGCCAGAAGGTGATGCCCTCGCCGTAGCTCAGGCAGCGGCCACGCAGCAGGATCGAGCGGTCACGGACCCCGTTCACGAACTCGCTGATGAGGCGTGACTTGCCGACGCCGGCTTCGCCGATGACAGTCACGCTGCGGCACACCTCGTGTACCAGCGCTCCCTCGAAGGCGCCGTTGAGCGTGGCCAGCTCCTGTTCGCGGCCGACCATGGCGGCATCCTGGCGGCGCTCGTAGGCATCGGCGTCGGTGACCTGGATGAGCCGATACGCCGGCACCCGCTCGGCCTTGCCCTTCAGCTCGAGCGGCTCGACCTCCTCGACGACGACCGCGTCACGCACCAGGCGGTAGGTCAGCTCGCCGATCAGCACGTCGTTCATGGGCGCTGCCTGCTCCAGGCGCGCGGCGACGTTGACCGTGTCGCCGGTGACGAGACGCTGGCCGGTACTCGGGTCGCCGGCGACCACCTCGCCGCTGTTCACGCCCGTGCGGTTGGCGAGCGTGACGCCGTAGGCAGCCATGAGCTGCTCGTTGAGCGTGGTGAGGGCCTCGCGCGTCGCCGCTGCGGCGCGCACGGCGCGCAGCGCGTCGTCCTCGTGCAGCTTGGGCAGCCCGAAGACGGCCATGATCGCGTCGCCGATGAACTTCTCGATGGTCGCGCCATGCCGCTGCAGGACGGCGGTCATGACGTCGAAGTAGCGGGTCATCACCTCGCGCAGCGACTCGGGATCGAGGTTCTCACCCAGGCTGGTCGACCCCTTCAGATCGCTGAAGAAGACCGTGACGACCTTGCGCTCCTCCTGTGCCGGCAGGGGAGCGGCCAGCGCGGCGCCGCAGTAGCCGCACAGGCGGAACTTCGGCGGGTTCTCCTCCCCACAGCTCGGGCAGACCTGCATCCTCGGCGGAGTGTAAACGCCCACCGGGACACACGGCCGTCACACGCCGGTCGTACAGTCGGGGCGTGAACGTTGCGCCGGCCCCACGATCGACGCGTGCGGCAGACGCGCTGTCAGGCGCTGTCGCCGGCGGCGCGGGCCTGGCGCTCGCGGAGCTGATCGCCGGCCTGCTGCCCGGCGCGCCGTCGGTCGTGACCGAGGTCGGAACCCTGCTCATCTCGCTCCAGCCGGCCGGCGCCAAGCAGCTCGTCGTCGACCTGTTCGGAACCGCCGACAAACTGGCGCTGACGTTGACGGTCACGGTCGTGGCGCTGCTGATCACGGCCGCGCTCGGGGTCCTGGCGCGCAGCCGCCGTGGGCTGGCGCAGCTCGGGTTCCTGGGCTTCGGCCTGCTCGGCATCTACGCCTCATTGCGGGACCCCCTCGTCGATCCCATCCCGGCGCTCCTGTCGGCCGGCGTCTCGATCGTGGTCGCGATCTGGACGCTCGACTGGCTGCTGGGCCGGTCCGTCGTGCGCGGGCCACGACCGGAGATGCCCGACTGGGAGCGCCGCCGCTTCCTGGGCCGCGCACTGACGGCGGGAGCGGTGGCGGTCGTCGGTGGCACGGTCGGTCGCATCCTGGTCGAGCGCCAGCAGGCAGCCGCCGCCGCCGTGCCGCCGCTGCCGGTCGCCGCACCCGCCGCGTCCCCGCCGCCCGGCGCGACGTTCGACGTGCCCGGGATCACGCCGCTGGTCATCAGCAACGACCGCTTCTATCGCATCGACACGCAGCTGCTCACCCCACACCTCCAGGCGGACGGCTGGAGCCTGTCCGTCACCGGGATGGTCGACCGTGAGCTGCAGTTCAGCTACGCCGACCTGCTGGCCCTGCCGCAGTTCGAGCAGTACGTGACCATCGCCTGCGTCAGCAACGAGGTCGGCGGCGACCTCGTCGGCAACGCGCTGTGGTCAGGGGTGAAGCTGCGCGACGTGCTCGACCGCGCAGGCATGCAGGCCGATGCCACCCAGCTCGTGGGCCGTGCCTTCGACGGCTGGACCGCCGGCTTTCCCACGAGCTGGCTCGATCCACCCGATCGAGAGGCGATGATCGCAGTCGGCATGAACGGCGAGCCGCTGCCCCCACAGCACGGCTTTCCGGCGCGCCTCATCGTGCCCGGTCTGTTCGGCTATGTCAGCGCCACGAAGTGGCTGACCGAGATCAACCTGACGACGCTCGAGGCGTTCGACGCCTACTGGATCCGCCTGGGCTGGGCCAAGGAAGGGCCGATCCTGACGCAGTCACGCATCGACGCGCCGCGCAACGGCGGTCACGTGCCCGCCGGGACGGTGGCGGTCGCCGGCGTGGCCTGGGCGCCGGATCGCGGGATCAGCCGGGTGGAGGTCCAGGTCGACGAGGGACCCTGGAACGCGGCCGAGCTGTCGAGGGCGATCTCCGACGCGACCTGGCTGCAGTGGCTCTACCGCTGGCAGGCGCCACCCGGAATGCACAGCCTGCGCGTGCGTGCCACCGACGGCACCGGCGAGGTGCAGGCCGCGGAGCGCACACCGCCACCGCCCGATGGAGCGCGCGGCTACCACCAGATCGCCGTGACCGTCGACGGCTAGCTGAGCAGTGGCTGTCGCAGGGCAGCGCGCAGGCGGCCGAGATCGACGCGCGGCGGGTCCTTCAGGTAGAGCTTCACCCGGATCAGTCCCTCGCGGATCGGCGCGTCGCTCACCAGGCGCCAGGCGCTGCGCGACAGGTTGGCGACCCGCGCATCGGCGGTGCCGAAGAAGCACGGGCAGGAATCGACGACCGGCAGCCGTTCGCATCGGTCTGCGCAGACGGTGATCCACTGTGGCTCGTCACCCGGCTTGCGACCGCCATAGCCGATCGGCAGTGTCACGGTCGGCTCGGCCTCGCGACCGTGCTC
>JAICUY010000070.1 GCA_025935615.1 Steroidobacteraceae bacterium | reverse complement strand
GGACTCCAGGTCGCCGCGGATCCAGGCGAAGATCGACGATTCGACGTCGGAGGCATCGATCCAGCGGAAGGCCCCCGGGTCGGGATCCGAGGACCATAGCGCCGGCAGGCGCGCGTAGAGCGCACCGAGATCGGCGAGGTAGCGGCCGAAGGCAGCGCGCATCGGCTCATCGGCCAGCGACCAGTCGAGGCCAGCGTCGGCGTTCCATTCGGTCCAGGGCGCCAGCTCGGTGCCCATGAACAGCAGCTTCTTGCCGGGCTGGCCGTACATGTTGGCCAGCAGGCAGCGCAGGTTGGCGTAGCGCTGCCACTCGTCGCCCGGCATCTTGTCGAGCAGGGAGCCCTTGCCGTGGACCACCTCGTCGTGGGAGAGCGGCAGGACGTAGTGCTCGGTGTACATGTAGAGGCCGCGGAAGGTGAGCTGGCTCTGATGGTAGCGGCGGTGGATCGGCTCATGGTGGAAGTAGTCGAGCGTGTCGTGCATCCAGCCCATGTCCCACTTGAAGCCGAAGCCGAGGCCGCCGGCATAGGTCGGTCGCGTGACGCCGGGGAAGGCCGTGGACTCCTCGGCGATCGTCACGATCCCCGGGAAGCGGTCGTAGCTGCGCTCGTTGAACTCGCGCAGGAAGGCGATCGAGTCGAGGTTCTCGTTGCCGCCGTGCACGTTGGGCAGCCACTCGCCCGCCGTGCGCGAGTAGTCGAGGTAGAGCATCGAGGCGACGGCGTCGACCCGTAGCCCGTCGACGTGGAACTGGTCGAGCCAGTACAGCGCATTGGCGACCAGAAAGTTGCGCACCTCGTTGCGGCCGGTGTTGAAGATCAGCGTGCCCCAGTCGGGATGCTCGCCCCGACGGGGATCCGCGTGCTCGTAGAGCGCGGTGCCGTCGAAGCGCGCCAGGCCGAACGCGTCTCGCGGGAAATGCGCCGGCACCCAGTCCAGGATCACGCCCAAACCGGCCTGGTGCAGGCTGTCAACCAGGAACCGGAAGTCGTCGGGCGTGCCGAAGCGCGACGTTGGCGCGTAGTAGCCGGTGACCTGGTAGCCCCACGAGCCGTCGAAGGGATGCTCGGCCAGTGGCAGGAACTCGACGTGGGTGAAGCCGACCTGGCGGCAATGCGAGACCAGCAGCGGCGCCGCTTCCCGATAGGAGAGCCACGAGCCGTCGGGATGACGGCGCCACGAGCCGAGGTGGACCTCGTAGGTCGCCATCGGCGTGCGCAACGGATCGCGTTCGGCGCGCTCCGCCATCCACTCGCCATCGCCCCACTGGTACTCGTCCAAAGCAAAGACCCGCGACGCGGTCTGCGGCCGCAGCTCCATGGCGAAGCCGACCGGGTCGCCCTTGAGGCGCAGCTGGCCGTCGGCGCCGAGGACCTCGTACTTGTAGAGCTCGCCGGGACCGATGTCCGGCACGAACAGCTCCCACACGCCGGACGACCCGAGCGAGCGCATGGGCATCAGGCGGCCGTTCCACACGTCGAAGTCGCCCGCCACCCGCACCGATCGCGCAGCCGGCGCCCAGACCGCGAAGGCGACGCCGTCGACACCGTCGATCGTCCGTGGATGCGCGCCGAGCACGTCGTACAGCCGCTCGTGCGTCCCCTCGCCGATGAGGTGCAGGTCGACCTCCCCCAGCGTCGGCAGGAACCGATACGGATCGTGCCGCTCCCAGGTGTTCCCGTTGGCGAACTCGAAGCGCAGCCGGTAGTCGAACGCGGCGGGATCCGCACCGGGAACGAATGCCACCCAGATCCCGTTGCCTGCGCTTTCCATCTCATACGGCCCATCCCCGGCCAGCACGACGACGCCGGTCGCATCGGGATGGAAGGCACGCACCACGATGCCGCCCTCGGCGGCGTGCATGCCGAGCACCGCATGCGGGTCGTGATGCTCGCCACGCGCGATGCGCGTCGCATCGGCCGGTGAAGGTGCGAGCAGGTCGAGAGCCGGGCGCGACGGGGTCATCGGTCTAACCATACGCGTCGCCTGCTGCACGACGCGTGCGAGGAGTCATCTCGCCCGCAGCGACACCACGACCAGGCCCCCATTTGGCGTGTGCTAGGGTTGCCGCGGCGCGCCGGTGACCAGGCGCGCCGGGATGACTGACAAACGTCGCGCACCCTGTCGTGCCACGGGAGCGCTGGAACTCCGCGGAGGGATGTTGGGCTTCTTCGACGGCCTGCTCGGGCTTCTCAGCCATGACGTCGGGATCGACCTCGGCACGGCGAACACGCTCGTCACCGTGCGGCATCGGGGCATCGTCATCTCCGAGCCGAGCGTGGTGGCCATGGACACCCGCTCCAAGCGCGTGCTGGCCATCGGTGCCGAGGCCAAGCGCATGGTCGGCCGCACCCCCGCCAACATCGTCGCCATTCGGCCCCTGCGGGACGGGGTGATCAGCGACTTCGACGTCACCGAGCAGATGATCCGGTACTTCATCGCCAAGGTGCATGACCGATACGCCCGCATCCCGCGACCGCGCGTCCTGGTCGGCATCCCGTCGGGCGTGACGGAGGTCGAGAAGCGCGCCGTGCGTGACGCGACGATCAACGCCGGCGCCCGCTGGGCTCGGCTCATCGAGGAACCGATGGCGGCCGCCATCGGCGCAGGGCTGCCGGTCTCCGAACCGAGCGGATCGCTGATCGTCGACATCGGCGGCGGCACCACCGAGGTCGCCGTCGTGAGCCTCGGCGGGATCGTGGTGGCGCGCAGCATCCGCATCGGTGGTGACGAGATGGACGTCGACATCGTCGGCTTCGCCCGGCGCGAGTACAACCTGCTGATGGGGGAGCGGACCGCCGAGGAGATCAAGATAGCGGTCGGATCGGCCTATCCACAGGAGCACGACCGGACCGTCACCTTCCGCGGGCGCGACCTGCTCACCGGCCTGCCACGCAGCGTCGAGGTCAGCAGCGACCAGATCCGCGAGGCGCTTGAGCCGTCGATCGCCCAGATCATCGACGCCATCAAGGAGACGATCGAGGAGACGCCGCCCGAGCTGGTAGCCGACATCATGGACCAGGGCATCGTGCTGGCAGGCGGCGGAGCGCTGCTCGGCGGTCTCGACAAGCGCGTCGCCGAGGCGACCCAGATGCCGGTGCACATCGCCGACGACCCGCTGACCTGCGTGGTGCGCGGCACGGGCCGTGTGCTCGAGGACCTCGACCAGCTCGAGCGGGTCCTCGTCTCCGAGCAGTTCACCCGCGCACCGCGGTAGGCGCGGCGGGGCCGGCGGACCGTGCTCGGCAGCTCGCGGCGCCGCTCGCGCGCCGGCCTGTGGTTCGCCGCCTTCACCATCGCCAGCCTGCTGATGCTGCTCGCGTCGCAGACCGCACCGGCCACGACGCTGCAGCAGGCCAGTGCCCGCGTGCTGGATCCGGTGCGGCAGGCGATCGGCGGCATCGGCCAGGGGATCGGCGGACTGTTCGGCACCATCGGTGAGATCGACCGGCTGCGCGGCGACAACGACCGGCTCCGCCAGCAGCTGGCGGCCGCCCAGCAGAGGATCGCCGAGCTGGCGGAGGCGGCGCAGGAGAACGACGAGCTGCGCGACCTGCTGGGCCTGACCAAGGCGCTCGACATGCAACTGCTGCCGGTCCGCGTCATCAGCCGCGACCCCTCGAATTTCACCTGGGAGGTGGGCATCGACGCGGGAACGGACGACGGGATCCGGCCCGACATGGCCGTCGTGGGCAGCGCCGAGGGCGCCGGCGCCCTGGCCGGCACGGTCGTCTCAGCGGGGACCGATACCGCCCGCGTCCGCTTCGTCGTCGACACCCGCTCGACGGTCATCAGTCTCGATCAGCGGACGCGAGCCCTGGGCCTGGTCAAGGGCCAGCCGGGCGGGCAGCTGGTGATGACGGAGGTGCAGGCCACCGACGTCGTGACCAACGGCGACGCGATCGTATCGGCCGGGCTGGCGCTTTCCAACGACGAGCGCAGCAGCTATCCGAAGGGCCTCCTCATCGGTCAGGTCCAGGCCATCCAGCAGGACAGCAACGCGCTGACCAAGACCGTCTTCGTGCGTCCGGCGCTCGACTTCCGCTCGGTCGACCGCCTGCTGGTGGTGACCGATTTCACCCAGGGCTGACCGATCGTCTTATCCCCATGGTCCGCGCGGCGTGCGGACCATCGCGCCATAGGCGTGCCCGGCACCGGCGGCGTAGGGTGCTCGACGGGTCTTCCGAGCCCGTATCCAGCCAGCCCTCCAGCACGGACCTTCACCATTGCGAGACCGATTCAGCACCATCCTGCTTTCCGCCTTCACCGTCGCCAGCCTGCTGGTGACAGCCACGCCGCAGGCCACGCGCGCCGCCAGCCTGAAGGTCGCGATCATCGTCGGGCCCACCGGGTCGCAGACGGACTCCTACCGCGACTACGCCAACCGCGAGGCAGCGGCAGCCGCGGATGCCGGCGCCGAGGTCGTCAAGGTGTATTCACCGCGGGCGACCTGGGAGAACGTCGTCGCCGCCGTCAAGGACGCCAACATCGTCATCTACCACGGCCATGGCAACGGCTTCCCGAACCCCTACACCACCTTCACCCTTCCCGACGGCACGCAGTGCACCCCCAACACCCGCAGGCAGCGCTGCGAGCTGCGTGACCGCGTCAACGGCTGGGGCCTGAACAAGACCGAGGACGGCGGCAACAGCGACGGCAAGGGCCTGGTCTACTGCGGCCAGGAGGCGCTCGAGGGCAGGTTGACGTCTTCCGACGGCGCCGACCAGCGCCGCTACTGCGGCGGCGTCAACAGCGGCGGCATCGATCCGGCCCCGAACTTCGCGATGATCTTTGCCAACGCCTGCTACACGCCGGGCGAGGGGGAGCCGGGATCGACGACGCACCTCAAGCGCGCCCGCGCCCGCGTCTACAACTATTCCGAGCCGGCCCTGAAGCTGGGAGCGGGCGCCTACTACGCCACCGATCTGGGCGCGACGCGTCTCGTGACCCTGCTGCTCACCGAGCGCGACCGCACCTATCGCTGGATCTACAAGCACGCCGGCGGCTACGACGCCGAGGCGCGCCGCATCTCGTCGCACCCATCGATCGACGGGGCGAAGATCTGGGTCCAGAAGACCGACAGCCCGTGGCTCGGAAACGGGTTCTGGTACGCGTTCGCCGGCTTCACCAACCGCACCCCGGGGACGGGCAGCGGCGGCTGACTTTCGTACCATTGGTCGGTCCCATCGTCATGGGTAGCGTGCGGCGGGGTGCATTCCGGGTGGTTCTGGGGGCATCCACCGAGCCTGCTGCAGGAGAACTCCCGTGAACCGATCGCGCCTCGCCGCATTCCCCCTGGCCGCCCTCGTGGTCGTCTCCGGCGCCATCTCCGCGGTGGCGGCCGATCCGGCGGCCGACGGCGTCCGCCTGCGCGACGGCACGTACCTCCCGCCGATGCCGGCCGGCATGCTGCGGCCGTCGACCGGCTCTCAGATGCTGGCACAGCATGCCAAGGACGCCCCGGTCGCGGATGCACCTCGGACGATGAGCGTGGCCGGTGGCATCGAAGCCGTCGCGCCCCAGTCGCTGGCGCCGGTCACCAGCGGCTACCAGGGCCCCGCCGGGACGTTGCCGAACCACCTGCGTCGCGAGGTCCTCGGCTTCCTGCCGTACTGGTATCTGGCTCAGAAGCATCGCGACGCGCTGCGCTACGACCAGGTCTCGACCATCTCCTACTTCAGCATCGGCGTGAAGGGCAGCGGTCGCCTGCAGAAGGGGACCGATACCGACCCCTCCATCGGTTGGAGCAGCTGGAACTCGTCGGCGATGACCGACGTCATCAACCGCGCCCACGCCCAGGGCGTGCGCGTGGTGCCGACCATCACGATGATGGCCTGGGATTACGACTACACGGCGATGACCAACCTGCTCACCAGCGACACGCGTCGCAGCCGCTTCATCGCCGAGCTGGTCGCGACCATCAGCGATCGAAATGCGGACGGCGTCAACCTCGACTTCGAGCCGGTGCCGACCGACCTGCGTGACGAGTTCACCGCCTTCGTGCGCCAGGTGAAGGGCGGGCTCGAGGCCGCAGGCGTCGGCTCGTTCGTGACCGTCGATACCATGGCCGGCGCGGCCAGCTGGGCGACCGGCTACGACGTCCAGGGCCTGACCGCCGACGGCGCGGCCGACGCGCTGATGGTGATGGCATACGACCTCTCCTGGTCCGGCTCGTCGCGAGCCGGCGGCGTCGCGCCCATCGACAGCCCCTACGTCTTCTCGGTGACCGATGCGCTGAACGCCCACCTCAACCTGGTCTCGGCGCAGAAGCTGATCTGGGGCATCCCGTATTACGGTCGTGCCTGGAACACGAAGACGACCTCGCTGTACAGCACGGTCCGCTCGCCCACCGATTCGGTCGCGTTCGTCTACTTCGGCCGTGACGCCGACGGCCCGTATGGCGCCAAGGTCATGGGGCGGACTTACGGCAAGCGCTGGGACTCGACCGGCCGGGTGCGATGGGTCGCCTTCCGCAATTCGAGCGGCTATCGGCAGGCCTACTACGACGACCCGCGCTCGCTGCGCGCGAAGTACCGGCTCGTCAATCGCAGCCACCTGGGCGGAATCGGCATCTGGTCGCTGGGCATGGACACCGGCACGGATGACCTGTGGAACGTGATCGGCGACCAGCTGGTCAAGCAGACGGTGCGCCTGACCGGCAACAACCGCTACCAGACCGCCTCGCTGCTCAGCCGTCGCGAGTTCGGCTCCGGCGTGCCGGTTGCCTACGTCGCCTCGGGACGCGTCTACCATGCGGCGCTGACCGCCGGGCCGGCCGCGTCCCGCCTCGGCGGACCGGTGCTGCTGGCCAAGCACGGCTCGCTGCCGGCGACGACGGCCGGCGAGCTGGCTCGGCTCAATCCTGCGCGGATCGTGCTGCTGGGACCCACGTCGGAGGTGGGCCACGATGTTCTCGTCCGGCTCCGCCGATACACCACCGGTTCGGTGACCCGCATCGGCGGCGGCCGCTACGTGGGCGCCGCGCGGCTGAGTGCGGCGACCTTCAAGCCTGGCGTGCGGCTCGCCTACGTGGCCGCCGGACATGACTACGCCGGACAGCTGGTCGCCTCCTCGCTCGCCGCTCGCGAGCACGCGCCGCTGCTGTTGACCGGTTCCGGCGCCTCGGTGCGCGACGTGACGGCGGGCGAGCTGCGACGCCTCGACCCGCGCCGGATCGTGGTGGTCGGCAGCAGCGACCAGGTCTCGGATTCGCAGCTCACCGAGTTGGGCGGCTACACCGACGGCAGCGTGAGCCGCATCGCCGGCGGCGGTCGCTACGCGACGGCGGCCGCGGCCAGCAGCCGCGAGTTCGACGCCGACGGGCCGCGGACCGCCTACGTGGCCAACGGCAGTGGCTGGGCGCACAGCCTCGCCCTTCCGGTTGTCGCGGCGCGCGACGGCGCGCCGGTGCTGCTCTCCCAGCCCGATTGGTTGCCAGCCGCGACCGGCACCGAGCTGCGACGTCTGAACTCCGCGACGGTCTACGTCATCGGCGAGGCCGGATCGGTCAACGACAGCGTCCTGTACCAGCTGCGGCAGCTCTGGGACTGACCGCCATCTGGGACTGACGGGCCATCAGCGGGGGCGACTCATCGGTCAATCAGCCTGGGCCCCATCGGGCCATGGCGACTCCTGGTGACCGGCCCGTACGGTCGCGGCTGCACTCATCCGCACCCATCCGATCAAGGAGTCGCCGTCCCATGGGGGATCCCCGCCGTCTCGTTCGTTCCCTCGCTGCCGTCGCCATCTCGGCCGTACTCGCCACGCTGGCCTCGGCGCCCGCTGTTCCGGCATTCGCGGTCGGTGGCAGCACCTATGTCGAGCTGACCAACGTCAAGCGCGAATCGGTCGGCAAGCCGCCGGTCGGCTTCTCGAGCGTGCTCGACCAGATCAGCATCGAGCGCGCGCGGCAGCTGGCGAGCAGCGACGTCTTCGAGCACGACATGGACTACATCGGCCGTCGCCTGTCGCAGCTCGACGTGTGCTACTCGTCGGTCGGCGAGATCATCGCCTGGGAGCGCGGCTACCCGAGCTACGACTACCAGCGCACCATCGACCAGTGGTGGAACTCGGAAGGTCACCACGCGATCATGGTCGGCAACTACAACGGCGCCGGCGGCAGCCACACGACCTCGTCGGACAGCGGAAAGATCTACTCGGTCATGATCTTCGCCAAGCTGTGCGACGCGTCGAGCACGACCGCCAGCGTCCGGACCACGAGCGTCCGGCGCATGGATGCCGGGGACCGATACGCGACGGCGGCGAAGGTCGCCCTGGCCCGATACGGGACCGATGTTCCGGTCGTCTACATCGCCAGCGGACGAGGCTACGGCCACGCGCTGGGCGGTGCGGCGGTCGCCGGACGCGCCCACGCCCCGCTGCTGCTGGTCCGCCCTTCGTCGGTGCCGGCTTCGACGGCCGATGCGCTGGTGCGCCTGGACCCGCAGCGCATCGTGATTCTTGGTCCGCGCCGCTCGGTCGACCGCAGCGTGGCGCGGCGGCTGCACAACCTCGCCGGGGCTGACGTGTCGCGGCTGGCGGGCCGGACACGCTACAGCACGGCGGCGGCGGTGAGCCGCGCCACCTTTGGCTCCGGTGTCCGCCGCGCCTACGTCGTCAACGGCCACAACTTCCCGGCGGCGCTGGCCGGCGCCGCGGTGGCGGCACGCCGTGGCGCTCCGCTGCTGCTGGTTCGCAGCCATACCATTCCGTTCGCGACGCGTACCGAGCTGCGTCGCCTCGATCCGGATCGGATCATCGTGCTCGGCGGACGTCACTCCGTGTCGTCCCGCGTTGCCGATCGGCTGCGACACATCGGCTCGGTACGCCGCGTGCGCGCCGCTACCAAATATTCGACCGCGGTCGCCATCAGCCGCTCGGCCTTCGCCACCAACGGCCCGCGCGTCGTTTTCCTCGCCCGCGGCGGCAGCTTCCCGAGCCCGCTGGTGGCGTCGCCTGCCGCCGGCTCGGCCCGCGCGCCGCTGCTTCTCGTCCGGCGTGACGGCCTACCGGCGGTAGTCCGCGACGAGCTGCGGCGGCTGGCGCCGAGCAGGGTGATCGCGGTCGGCGGCGTCTCCGACGCCGTCCTGCGCGCGGTCGAGCGGGCGCTGTCGTAGCCGCTAGCGCGGGGAGCGCGCGCGGCTGAGCAGGCGCTCCCACGCCTCGTCCATGCGGCGGCGGTGCTCGTCGATGCCGAAGCGCCCCGCGGTGGCGGCAACGCTGGCCGGGTCGTAGTCCGGAACGCGGACCACGGCCGCGGCAAAATCGCCATCGCTCACCAGCGTGCCGTTCACCCCGTCCTCCACAACCTCGTGCAGGCCACCGACGGCGCTGGCGACGACCCAGCGCCCCGACGCGAT
>JAICUY010000107.1 GCA_025935615.1 Steroidobacteraceae bacterium | reverse complement strand
ATGCAATGCAGCCAGGTCGAGCAGCTGCATCGGATAGCGGGCGCTGCGCGCGCCCGCCCCGCGGAACGTGGGCGCGAAGAGGATCACCCTTCGGCCCTCCGCCGCCGGGATGTCGCGGAGGGCACGCTCGCGCGATTCCCGCTGCCGCCCGGCGTCAAGGAACTCATCCATGCGAGGCGTGCCGGTGGGGACGACGCGCTCCTCGGGCAGCCCGAAGGCCTCGGCATAGAACGGCACCTCGTGCTGAGAGCTGACCGTCGCGAAGCTGTAGTTCTTGTGGATGGTGGCAAACGGGCTCAATCCGCCCGGCTTGCCGATCCGGCTGTAGCCGACCGTCTTGAACGCGCCCCAGGCGTGCCACAGCTGGATGATGCGCAGCCCGCGGCGCGGCGGCACGTTGTAGATGGCGGGCTGGTAGTCATCCACCAGGATGACGTCGGCCCGCGCCAGCAGCCAGACCAGGCGCAGCCGCTCACCCAGGCTGCGGCGGCCACGAACGCTGGGCTTGAAGATGCCGCGCAGCCGGAAGCGGCGGTCGAGCTGGCGCTCGAGCATGCGATCACGAATGAGCTTCAGGTTTCCGCCGTAGTCGATGCGTGAATCGGAGGTGAAGACGATCACGGGCTTGCCACGTGGCAGCCGCTGCAGGACTTCGACGATCGCCCGGAAGGTGCTGACCCAGACGCGGCGCCTGAGGTCGCGCCAGCCGCGCACCGCGCGCCGGAACGGATTGGCGCGCGAGCCGACCGAGCGCCAGAGCGAGATGACGATCGCCACCCGACGGCCGGGGACGACCTCGGGCTGCACCTGGTACAGCCCGCTGCCGAACGGGAAGTCGCGGGGTGGCTCCGGCGTCGTCAGCGCCGAATCGGCCGCGGCTTCCGGAACGATCACGTGGCGCGACTCCTCGCCACCCGGCTCGCGCACCGCCAGGTGCCAGCGGCCCGGCGCCAGCGGCATCTGGTCGGAGCCCGCGAAGACGTTGAAGCGAACCAGCCGTGACCGCGCATCCTGGGACGGCTCGCTCGACGAAGCAGCCGGCCGCGCCAGCAGCGGTTCGTGGCGTTCGCCGCGGTGCAGGAGGAGCTCCGCCTCGGCCGATGGGAATGCCTCGTCGACGAAGCGCAGCCCAATGACCAGCTGGATGCGTTCCCAGTGGAGATCCGTCACCTCGGCGCGCCAGGGTGGCGGCCATGCGGTCGCCGGGACGTCGTTATCCAAGGGACGCCATGATGCCTTACTCTGCCGCAGTCGCTCAACTACACCCGCACCAGAACGAAGCCATGCGCGTGCACGCCATCCTCCTGGCCGGCGGCGACGGAAACCGGTTCGGAGCGGACATCCCAAAGCAGTTCCTGCGGCTGGCCGGGGAGGAGATCCTCCTTCGCAGCCTCAGATCGTTGGCCGATACGGGCGTCGACCAGATGGTGGTCGTCGCGAATGCCGGCTGGATGGACGAGACACGCACGCTCGTCGACGCCGCCGGCCTCCGCGTGCCGGTGCGTGTCGTCGCCGGTGGCGAGACGCGCAACGACAGCACCCGAAACGGGCTGCTGGCGTTGGCGGCCGACGATGACGACGTGGTGCTGGTTCATGACGCGGTGCGGCCACTCCTGCCGCCGGACGTGGTGCGTCGCGCGATCGAGCCCGTGGCGCAGGGGGCCGCCGACAGCACCGACACCGTGATTCCCAGCGCTGACACGCTGGTGGTCGTGGATGACGGAGTGGTGGTCGACATCCCGAATCGCGCCCGGTATCGGCGCGGGCAGACGCCGCAGGTCTTCCGCAAGCGCGTCCTGGAACAGGCCTACGAGGCCGCCGCGGCAGCCGGCGACATGTCGGCGACGGACGACTGCACGCTCGTGCTGCGCCACGTCCCCGGCGCCCGCATCCTGGCCGTGCCCGGCGACGAGGTGAACATCAAGATCACCACCAAGCTCGACATGGTGATGGCCGATCGGATGCTCCAGATGCGCACGCTGACGCTCGACGAGGAGCTCGCCGCGGGCACCCTGGCTGGCGCGCGCGTGCTGGTGGTGGGTGGCACGAACGGCATCGGTCGGGCGATCGCCGACGAGGTCGAGCGGGTGGGAGGCCGGACCGCGGTGGTCGGCCGCACGACCGGGATGAACGTCCGCGATGCCGCATCGGTCCGGGGCTGTGTCGATGGCGCCGCCACGCAGCTCGGCGGCCTGGATCACGTCGTGGTCACCGCCGGCGTGCTGAGGGTCGGCCGGGTCGCTGACAGCCAGCTCGACGAGCTCGCCGAGGTCATCGACGTCAACCTGATGGGCGCCCTGAACGTGGCGGCTGCCGCGCACCGCTACCTGTGCGCCAGCCGCGGCTCGTTCACGGTCTTCGCCTCGAGCTCCTTCACCCGCGGCCGGGCCGACTACGTCGCCTACTCGGCCAGCAAGGCGGGCGTCGTCAACCTGGCGCAGGGCCTGGCCGAGGAATGGCACGCCGACGGCATCCGGGTCAACGCGGTCAGCCCCGAACGGACCGATACGCCCATGCGCCGGCGCGCCTTTCCCCACGAGGACCACGAGCTGCTGCTGACGGCTCCCGACGTGGCGCGAGCGACCGTCGCCTTGCTTCGCTCGGACCTGACCGGGCAGGTGCTCGACGTGCGCAGGCATTGAACCGGCTCGAGTACCTGGCCGCGACGGCGATCCTGCGCTGGCTGCGGACGGTCTTCTCGCTGCTGCCGGTCAGGCGTCGCCGGGTCGTGCTCGCCTCCCCGCGCCACGCGCGGCTGGAGGGCAACCTTCGCCACCTGTACCAGACCATGCGGCGCGAGCATCCCGATCTCGACTACGTGCTGCTGCTCGAGCCGTACAGCTACAACCTGGTGGGCAAGCTCGGCTACCTGCTGCGCCTGGTGCGCGGCATGTACTACCTGTGCACCTCGGGGCTGTTCATCGTCGACAACGCCTACCTGCCGGTGCATGTCGCGCCGCACCGGCCTGAGACGACGGTGGTGCAGGTGTGGCATGCAGCGGGCGCGCTGAAACGGTTCGGGATGGATACGCGCCGCCCGCCGCGCGACCCCGAGCGCCGCTTCCTGCATCGGCACTACGACTACGTGGTCGCCAGCTCGGAGGGCACCCGCGAGGCGTACGCACGAGCCCTGCGCACGCCGCTCGAGCGCGTCCTGCCGCTCGGCGCGCCGCGGACCGATCTCTTCTTCGACGAGGCGGCCATGGAGAGCGCGCGGGACCGCCTGCTCGAGCTTCATCCGCAGCTTGCCGGCAGGAAGGTGATCCTCTATGCGCCGACCTTCCGCGGACGTGGCGAGCGCAAGCGCGTCGCCGCCGGCCTCGATGCCAAGCGGCTGCGCGAGCTGCTGCCGGCCGACCACGCCATCGTCCTCAAGTCGCACCCCAATCTGGGAGCGGTGCCGGACGACATGGACGCCTACGACGCCATCATCGACCCGAAGACCGAGATCAACGATGCGCTGGGGCTCAGCGACGTGCTGATCACCGACTACTCCTCGGTCATCTTCGAGTGGGCGCTGCTGCGGCGGCCGCTCGTGCTGCTCACCGGCGACCTGGACGCATACGAGGTCGACCCGGGACTCTATCTCGACTACCGCAGCGAGATGATCGGCGTGCGGGTCCCTGATACCGATGCGGTCGCCGCCGCCATTCTCGCCGAGACGTTCGACGTCTCCGGCTACGACGCCTTCATCGATCGTCACCTGGGCTCGCGCCCGGGCGGCGCGAGCCTGGCGTTCGTCGAGCGCTTCCTCCCCGCCAGGCGCGCTGCCGACGAGCCGGAGGAGGTGCCGGTCGCCTCTGATAGGCTTCGATCGCATGTCAGCCACGACTGAGGCGTCTCCCGCCAGGCGCCGGTCCTCGGGCCGGCCGGGACCGCTGGGACTTCTGTCGGAGGGAGTCGGCGAGGTCATCTCCCGCCATCGCCTGATCGGCTACCTGGTGCGCGCCGAGATGAAGAAGCGCGGCGTCAACACGCTGCTCGGCAACCTGTGGTGGGTCATGGACCCGCTGCTGCT
>JAICUY010000016.1 GCA_025935615.1 Steroidobacteraceae bacterium | reverse complement strand
GCAAACAGCGGCGCCGGAGACGCCTTCGCGGCGCGCTTCTTCTCCGTTATTTGCTGCGCGAGCAAACGCCGCGCGTCACAGCCCGTGTCGGCGCTTCAGCATCGCCCGATTGCCAGCAGCTGCCAGTATCGGACAACGAACAGCTATTCCCGAGCCCGGATACCCGGAAACCCGCCTATTTCCTTGTAGGTCCGTTTCACCGACTGGCAAATCGGCGAACGACGGCGGTCTCCTTTGCCGTTATTGCCAACTGCTGGAAAAACGGCCGGGCAACTAGCCCCGGCGCAGGTTCGCCGAGAGCAACGTGATCATCGCTCGTTCGGTGAGCTCGGGGTCGAAGCCGGCTCCACTCTCGGCCCGATACACGATCGCCCCGTGCAGCAGCATCGCCGCGGCGAGGCTGACCGCCTCGACGTCGAGGCCAGCCGGGACCTCTCCCCGGGTCATCGCCTCGCGCAGGAAGCTGGCCGCGAAGCCGCGATCCTGGTCCCACAGCCGCTGCAGCATGTCGCGCAGCCGGGGGTTGCGATCCGCCTCGGCCAGGGCGTGGATCACGATGGCGCCCCAGTCCTCATCGACCAGGGAGCGTACGAACAGCGAGATGGCGGCGCGCAGCCTTTCCAACGGATCGTCGATCCGCGCCAGGGCCGCGGCCAGCTCATTGAGCTGCGTCTCGGTCGACCGCTGGCAGACCGACAGGAAGAGCTCCTCCTTCGACGGGAAATAGCGGTAGATCTGGCCCACCGACACGCCGGCCTCGGCGGCGATGGCCGGCACGTTCGTCCCGCGGAAGCCGGCCACCAGGAAGGCGCGCTTGGCGCCGGAAAGGATCCGCTCGCGCATCGGGAGCGCCTGGTCGTGGGTGCCGGGTTGGATCGTATCGGTCATGAATGCTCGTTCATTGTGGCTGTTGACGACGGGAATATCAATCGCTACAGTGCTGAACGGTCATTCAGTAGGAGGACGCGTGCGCAAGCGGCTGGTCGTGGCGGGGATCCTGGGTCTGGGTGTGCCCGTGCTGGCCGCCTGGTTCGCACGCTCGCAGAAGGCCGATCCGGCCCCCGAGCCGATGCAGCCCCTGTCCCTTCCGCCCAGCGCGCCGCATCGCCCGCGACCCGTCCTCGAGCCCCATCCAACCGGCGTGTTCGCCGCCATCGGTCGCTTCGACTATCGGTTCCGCAAGGTGCTGCCGCTGCTCGGGCTGGCGCTCGTCATCGGCCTGAATCTCTGGGCTGCCAATGCCGGCGGCAAGCTGATCCAGGGCGGCTGGGTCATCAGCGGCTCGCAGGAGCAGGCCGCCACCCAGCTCCTGGCGGACCGATTCGGCGAGCAGGCGACGACCATGCTGGTCGTCTACCGCGACCCGAACGGCGACGCCGCCTCGCCGGCCTTTCAGCAGGAGATCCGCGACAGCCTTGATGACGTGGCGGCCGATCCGGTGGTCGACAAGGTCACGACCTACGCCGACGTCCCCGACCCGCGCTTCCTGTCGCGTGATCACAGCGCGGCCCTCGCCATCGTCACGCTCGACAAGGAGATGGAAGACTCCGTCGAGGACGCCCAGCGCCTGTCCGACAAGGTGCATGCACCGGCCGGCGTGACGACGTACGTCACCGGCATCCCGCAGCTCTACCACGAGTTCAATCACAAGATCGAGCAGGACCTGGTACAGGCCGAGATGGTCAGTCTGCCGATCGCCCTCGTCATCCTGCTGATCGTCTTCGGCACGCTGGTCGGCGCAGCGCTGCCGCTGCTCATGGCCGCGCTGGCCCTGCCGTCGACCTTCGCCGTCATCGACCTGCTCGCCGGCGTGACCGACATGAGCATCTTCGTCACCAATATCGCGACGATGATCGGTCTCGCGCTGGCCATCGACTACTCGCTGTTCATGGTCAGCCGCTTCCGCGAGGAGCTGCGCCACCACAGCGTCGAGATCGCCGTCGAGCGGATGATGGGCAGCGTCGGCAAGGCGGTGGCGGTGTCCGGAGTAGCGGTCGCCATCGGCCTGTCCAGCCTGTCCGTCTTCGAGGCCGATGCGCTGCGTTCCATGGGCTGGGGCGGCATCGTGACCGTCGTCTCGACGCTGGTCTTCGGCTTGACCGTGCTGCCGGCGCTGCTCGGCATGCTCGGCCATCGGGTCAACCGGCTGCGCGTTCCGCTGCCGGCGTTCCTGCGCCGGGTCGAGGACGATCCGGACCTCGCCGATGCGCGGCAGGGCCACGGCGTGTGGGGCTGGATCGCGGCTCGCGTCATGCGCCGCCCGATCCTGATCGCGGTGCCGGTCCTGGCCGTCCTGCTGCTACTGGGCTCACCGTTCCTGTCGACGCAGCTGTCCACCGGCCAGAACCTCGAGGACCTGCCCGACACGCCGGCGCGGGCGGGCTTCCAGGTCATCCTCGACGAGTTTCCCGGCGGCGAGAGCGACCCGATCACCGTGGCCCTGACCTGGCCCGACGATGACCTCGAGGACGGCATCAGCGTCGAGCGACAGGACGCCCTGGCGACGTACATCGGTCGGCTCCATGCGCTGGACGGCGTCACCGAGATCGAAAGCGTGCTCGATCCACCGGGCGGCATGGACGAGCAGCAGTACCACCAGCTGCTGGCGTTGCCCGCCGCGCAGCGTCCGGCCGAGGCGCGGGCTGCGCTGGAGCCGTATCTGGCCGGCCTGATCGCCGACGACACCGCCAAGGTGACCGTCTTCAGCTCGCTCCTGCCCGATTCGAACGAGGGCCGCGCGCTCGTTGACGCGGTGCGCGGCGTGCAGGCACCGGACGGGGCCCAGGCGTTGACCGCCGGCCTGCCCAGCCGATCCCACGACTTCATGGAGAGCTTCCGCCACGCGGTACCGGTCGCCGTGCTGATCGTCGTGGCGGTGACCGGCGGCGTCCTGTTCCTGACCTTCGGCTCGGTCTTCCTGCCGCTCAAGGCGGTGCTGATGAGCCTGATGAGCATCACCGCCTCGTTCGGGGCGCTGGTCTTCATCTTCCAGCAGGGTCACTTCGACTCGCTGCTGGGCTTCGAGGCGGGCGGCACGACCGCGGCCTGGCTGCCGCTGATCATGTTCGCCATCCTCTTCGGGCTGAGCATGGACTACGAGGTGCTGCTGCTGTCCCGCATCCGCGAGCGCTACCTGGCGACCGGCGACAACACGCGCGCCGTGGCCGAGGGGATCGGCATCACCGGCGGCATCATCACCGGCGCGGCGCTGATCATGGTCGCCGTCTTCGCCGCCTTCGCACTGTCGAGCATCACCTTCATCAAGGCGCTCGGCTTCAGCATGGCGCTGGCGGTCCTCATCGACGCGACCGTGGTGCGCGGCATCCTGGTGCCGGCCTTCATGCGCGTGATGGGCTGGGTCAACTGGTGGGCACCGCGCTGGGTGCAGCGGGGTGTCGCGCGGCTCGGCCTGTACGAGGGACCGGAGGCCGCATCCGCGTAGTTCGTCCGCGGCGGCGCCCGTCGCGTTGTGGCCGCGCCGTAGCCACGGTACAGCGCGGTAGCCACGGTACAGCGCGGTAGCCACCAGGTGGCTCTAACGGCGACCGAACGGCGCCGCCCACATGATCGTTCGCTCTCCCAGCCAGCGGGTGGCTCCCAGGGCGCTATTTCCCGCATCCGACGCAGCGTTCCGCCGCGCTCAGGCCGCCACTTCGTTCCTGTTCGCTGATAGAGCCACAGGATGGCTCCGGCCACCAGCGTTACGCACTACCCTCCTCCAAAGTGACCGAGTTCAGCCGAGCGACTCCTGCCTGGGCGCGCGACCTGCTTCGCGACGTCTGCGCCGAGGCCGATGCGCCGGCGCCCGCCCGCCTGCGCTGGTCGACGCGGGAGCGCGACGCCTCGACCGGCACCACGCGACGCCATGAGCAGTCGATCTCCGTCGTCGCCGGTCGCGATTCGATCGACCAACGCCTCACTCTTCTCCATGAGCTCGCCCACTGGCTGACGCCGATGCGTCGCGGGCGCCGACGCCAGCTCCACCACGATCGTCGGTTCTATGCCACGGCCTTCGGGCTCTACCTACGCTGGGGGCTCAGTCCCGACGAGGCGGTGCAGCGCGAGGCGGCGCACTACCCCAGCTCGCTGCGCCACGCCGTTGCGCTCGGCGTCCCCGGCGCGGCCGCCGCGCACGCCGATCGACGCGCAGCCCTTCGCGCGCGACCTCGCGCGCACCTGCGCGTGCTCGTGCCCGAGCACCGCATCCGGCTGGCTCGCGACGGCCGCTGGACTGTCTGCGCCGTGTGCCGGCAGCGCATCGTCGGCCGCAACCTGGTCCGGCTGCGGCGGCGCGGCGGCCGCCACACGCTGCTGATCCGGGAGCTCGCCTCCTAGCGGTCGGCGGGGTCGCGGTCGGCGGGCTCGCGGTCGCCGCTGTCGTCGTCCAGGTCGAGCCCGTCGTCGCTGAGATCGGAGCGCTCGGTGGAATCGAGGCCCGAGCTCTCGCCGGTCACGCCGTAGCCGCTCTCCGCGCCGGACATGCCGGAGCCGCCGCCCGAGCCGATCTTCGCATCGGCCTGTTCGCGGACACGGGCAAGCTCGTCCGGAGGCGTCTCGCCCGAGCGGGGGATATCGGGCTGCCGGGGCGCATCGGTATCGGCTGGCGCATCGGTATCGGCTGGCGCATCGGTATCGGCTGGCGCATCGGTATCGGCTCCGTCGAAGGCCTCGCCGATGTCGTCCATCACGCGCTGGTCGCTGTTCGGATGCTGTTCCATGGCCTGCGCCGTTCCGCAGGACCCGTGCCGCGGCACGCGAGGTGCACCCGGGCCGCGGCAATGGCGATTCTTGCTCCGCTCTTCGCATTCGTCGGCCGATTCGTCGGCAAGGTGCTCCAGACCGTCTTCGGCTGGGCGACCATCCTGCTCTTCGGGCGCATTCCGGAGTCGAAGCAGCTGCTGCTGTCCGGCGTCGCGCTCGGCGCCATCCTGTGGATCGCGACCCTGCTGGGTGTGCTGTTCCCGAATGTCGGCGCCTTCCTGATCGCCCTGATTCCGGCCCCGGACTTCATCAGCGAGACGTGGATCCGAATCGCGATGCTGATCGCGGCGCTGGTCCTTCCGATCCTGATCGGGATCGCCGGCCTCTTCCTGCTCGACCGACAGGACCGGCCGACCGGGATGGGGCGCGTAATGCAGGTACTGCGCGGCTACCCGTACGCCGCGGTGCTGGCCTTCGTCCTCCTCTTCCTTGCCGTCATTGCGCCCATCCGCAAGCTGCGCTCGGTCATCAAGCGCTGGGACGACGCGCACATCCCGATCGTGCTCAAGCCCGGCGGCTACGAGACGGTCGGCAACGATCTCGAGGCGGCACTCGACGGTGCCGGCCTGCCCATCGAGCGCGCCAAGGCGCCGGTCATCCTCGAGACGCCGTCCAAGCTGCTCGCGGCGGTGGGCGGCAGCACGGTGAAGCACCTGGTGCCGGATCGGCTGCTCGTCCTCAAGAACCGCGGCCTGGAGGTCACGATCTACCCTTCCGACATCCACATGACCGGCACGCGCGACCAGGTCGCGCGGTCACGCGCCGCCATTGCCAGCACGGTCACCTTTACCGATGCGTACCAGACCACCTCGCGCGAAGGACAGCAGGTCGAGGACATGCTGCAGCACATCGCCGAGGCGGCGCCGTCCGGCGCGCTGGCGCATCGGGCCTTGCACGACGTCGACGTCCGGCTGGCGCACCTGGTGATCGATTACGACGACTGGGAGGTCCTGTATCGGCAGCGGCTCCAGGTCGAGCGCGCGCTCCGCGATTCGGCGCAGGCCCACAAGACCGATACGGGCGGAGGCGGAGGCCCGATCGGCTTCGTCTTCGACCTTCTCCGCCGCCTGGTCGCCTAGTCCGAAGCTACTTGTGCTGCCGGCGCCGACTCGGAGCGCCGTATGCTGCTGCTCCAGGCATGGCTTCTTCGAGCGCACCACGCAGCGAACCGCGCCTCGTCGGCCTCCGCGCCTGGACCATGCGCTACGTCAACCCCGTCATGCGCGTGGTCGCCGGCTGGCTGCCGTGGTTCGCGCTGATCACCTACCGCGGACGGAAATCCGGCAAGACCTACCACACCCCGATGAACGTGTTCCGTCACGGGAACGAGTTCGTCTTCGCCCTCACTTACGGCGCCGACGTGCAATGGATCAAGAACGTTCTTGCATCGGGCCGGCTCGAGATCAAGACCATGGGACGAACCTATCACCTGACCGATCCGATCCTCTTCGACGACCCGACTCGTCACCTCATGCCCCAACCGGTGCGGTTCTTCCTCGGTCGGATGCGGGTCCACCAGTTCCTGCGGATGCGGATCGCGAACGCGGGCACGTGAGTCTGTGCGGACTGAAACGACCGGGAGCCTCAAGCTCTCGTGCATCTCAGTCTCCAGGAGACTGAAATCGGCGGATTTGTCGCCGCTTTGCCTCCAACCCTGCTGTTTTCAGTCTGCTGGACGCTAAACAGCACGAGAGCCTCGGTTTCCCGCGCTTTTCAGTACGCGGGGGATCACTGAACGCCGAGCGGAGCCTCGACGCACCGCCTAGGACGTCCTTCCTATCCGGAGGCCGGACTTTCCGTGCGATATTGCGCGCCGTGAGCGCCCTCGCCCGACCGCCCCACGGAGCGGCACAGGCCGTTGTCCACGCGTACGACGCGCTGCTTCGCTTTGCAGCCAGTGAGGACGCCTTGGCCGATCCGCTCCTCGTCGTCGCCTACGACATCCTCCGCGCGGCCGATGAGCCGGTCGACGATCGCGCGCTCCTGCAGCGCATCGCGCACGCGCGGGCCCGATACGGCCGCGACAATCCGCATCGGTACCGCTGGGGACTCTCGTTCCGGGCCACCGCCATGAGCACGGCGTACCACTTGCCCGCAGACGCCGCGCGCGTCCACTGGCGTCCAGGCGAGGCGACCTGGCTCGAGCGCGATCCGGCCGACTACGGCGCGCGCCTCATGATGCCGATCACGCTCGCCGCGCAGTTCGGCTACTGGACGCGCACCATCGCCGACCCGGACACCGAGCCGGAGATCGCGGCCTTCGCCGGCGCGTTGCTGGACGAGACCCAGCCGACTGCCGAGCACGACGTCGCGTCGATGCAGACCGCGCTCGACCCGTGGCGCGACACGTTCGCCCTCTGGCTCCTCAGCAGCGAGCCCGCCACCGCCGCGCGGCTGCGCGATCTGCTCTTCGCGCTGGCGACGCGCTACGGCTCCATCGCCGCCCGCAGCGGCGTCGTGTGCGGGACGCGGCACCCGTGGTTCGAGCGACCGCTCGTCTCGGCGACCGCGCAGCTCGCCTCCGGCCTGTGGCACTGGGGCGTCTATCCGTCGCTGCTGCCGGCCCTGGTGTCCTTCGTGTCGCTGTCGCGAAGCTCAGACGGCGCCTGGGCCGATGAGGGGCAGCCGGCCGACATCCTCACCACGCTCGCCGCTGCCGACCTGCTGTCCAGGCTTGATCCGGGCTTCGACCCGGAGCCGACGCGCTGGTGGCTCATCCAGCGCCAGGAGCCTGAGGGCTGGTGGCGAGCGCTCGACCCGGAGACGCCGTGGCTCACCGCCGCCGTGGCTCGATGGCTGCTCCGGTCGGAGCGTCCCTTCTGCGAGCGGTTCGAGTGGCCGAGTGTTCCGGTCTGGACGCGCGACCGCATGACCGGCCTCACCACGCTGGCCGGCATCGATGAGCTGATTGCAGCGATGACGGCCCTGCCGCGTCTCAACAACCAGCCGATGGACGTCGCGTTCCTCGACCTGGCCGGGTTCCGCGCCTTCAACACGAGACACGGCAGCCAGGAGGAAGGTGACCGGGTGATGGCCGTGCTGGGAACCGCCCTTGACGCCATTCCCGGTGCGCTGGCGGCGCGGATCGGCGGTGACGAGATGCTGATCCTCGGCAAACCGGACATCGATCTCGCGCCCGAGCTGGATCGCTGGCGCGCCGCCTGGCCGGGGCGTCTGCGCGCCGAGGGGATCGAGGAGCCGGTCGCCCCCCGCATCCTGGTCGGCCGTGCTCGAGTCCGCGACGTGCCGGCCCTGCGTCGTGAGCTGGGCGAGGGCATCTTCCGGATGAAGCAGCAGTTCCCGGAGACGCCGCCGGAGGGCGTCCAGGTCCGCCTCGAGGACGGCGCCATCCACTGATCCGCCGCTGGCGTCGTCCCGCGGGATGGGGCATCATGCCGCGGTGACCGACACCGCTGTCCGGCCGGCCGAGGGCCTCGCCGACCTCGAGCATTACCGCGTCGAGCTCACCGGCTACTGCTATCGCATGCTCGGTTCCGCGTTCGAGGCGGAGGACGCCGTGCAGGAGACGCTCGTCCGGGCCTGGCGCTCCCTCGACCGATTCGAAGGCCGCTCCAGCCTGCGTTCGTGGCTGTACCGCATCGCCACCAACGTCTGCCTGTCGATGCTCGGCGCCTCCCAACGCCGGGCGCGCCCGATGGACCTCCAGCCCGCACGCTCGGCCGATACGCCGCTGCCCGCGCCGCTCGGCGAGGCGCTGTGGATCGAGCCGGTGCCGGACGCGAAGGTCGTGCCGGAGGGCGCCGATCCGGCAGAAGTCGCCGTGGCGCGCGAATCGGTGCGGCTGGCGTTCGTCGCCGCGCTGCAGCATCTCCCGCCCCGCCAGCGCGCGGTGCTCATCCTGCGCGAGGTGCTGCGCTGGCACGCCGAGGAGGTGGCCGAGCTGCTCGAGACGTCGGTCGCATCGGTCAACAGTGCGCTGCAGCGAGCGCGCGCCACGCTCGCCAGCCGGAAGCCATCCGAGACGGATGGGGAGCCGATCGGCGAGGAGAAGGAGGAACTGCTGCGGCGCTACGTCGACGCGTTCGAGCGCTACGACATGGACTCGCTGACCGCGCTGCTGGCCGAGGACGCGACCTGGAACATGCCGCCCTACGACCTGTGGCTGCAGACCCACGCCGACATCGTGGCCTGGTGCCTGGGGACCGGCATCGGCTGCCGTGATTCCGTGCTGGTGCCCGTGACCAATGCGAACGGCTCGCCGGCCTTCGGCCAGTACAAACCGGGTCCGGACGGCACGCTGGTGCCGTGGTCGCTGCAGGTCATCGAGATGGCGGGCAACCGCATCAGCGGCATCACCTTCTTCCTGGACACCGAGCGCTTCTTTCCGCTGTTCGGCCTGCCGCCCCAGTACGCAGCCGGCACGGAGGCGGACGGCGCGGCGACATAAGCCCGACTTCTACATCCGGCGGCTTTTGGCCTCAACACCCTCGTCGGTAGAAGTCGGACTGGTACGAGAGCGCGAATCGCGCCGAACATCCTCGTTGTAGTAGTCCCGCTGATAGTGCCGCTCGGGCCGACGAGTTCGTGCTCCAGGCCGAGAAACGCGATCAGCTCCCGCAGCTCCGGCGAGCAGCTTTCGATCCGCAGGGCGCAGCCCAGCCGCCGCGCATCGAGCGCCAGCCGCGCCAGCGCCTCGACGGTGGCGACATCGCACTCCAGCTTCGCGGCATCGGCGACCACCCACGGTCGCTGGCGTTCTGGCACGCGCACCTCCTGCACCCAATGACGGCCGCGGCACCCTGAACTCATCGCTGACCGATGAGCCGGTGCGTCCGCATCGGTCTACAAGGGCGAACGACAACCAGGAGGACTGACCGATGCCGTCGATGACCGCCACGCCCTTCTCGATCGAGCGACTGCGCGCGCAGGTGCGCGGCACCGTGATCGGCCCCGACGATGCCGACTACGACGCGCGGCGGACGGTGATGGCCGGTGGCATCGACCGGCGGCCGCTGGCCATCGTGCGCGTCCGCGATGCGGACGACGTGGCGACCGTGATCGGGGTCGCGCGCGACAACCGGCTGCCGCTCGCGGTGCGCAGCGGCGGCCACAGCGGCGCCGGGCACGGCACCGTCGACGACGGGCTGGTCATCGACCTTGGCGAGCTGACCTCGATCGACATCGACGTCGCCGGGCGCACCGCGTGGGTCGGAACCGGCCTGACCGCCGGCGAGCTGAGCAGTGCGTTGGGCGAGCACGGCCTGGTGGTGGGCTTCGGTGACACCGGGTCGGTCGGCATCGGCGGGATCACGCTGGGCGGCGGCATCGGCTACCTCGTCCGCAAGTTCGGGATGACCATCGACCACCTGCTGACGGCCGAGATCGTGACCGCCGCGGGCGAGGTGCTCGAGGTCGACGCGGATCACCACCCGGACCTGTTCTGGGCCATCCGCGGCGGTGGCGGCAACTTCGGCGTGGCGACCCGATTCCAGTTCGCGCTGCAGGAGCTCCCGCAGATCGTGGGCGGGATGCTGATGCTGCCGGCCACCGGCGAGACGCTCGCTGGGTTCCTTGCCGCGGCCGAGTCCGCGCCGGAGGAGCTGTCGGCGATCATCAACGTCATGCCGGCGCCGCCGATGCCCTTCATCCCCGAGGAGCACCACGGCGACCTCGTGATCATGGCGCTCGTGTGCTACGCCGGCGAGGCCGAGGCGGGGGAGCGGGCGATGGCGCCGTTCCGCGCGCTGGCCACGCCGATCGCCGACATGGTTCGACCCATGCGCTACGCCGAGATCTACCCGCCCGAGCAGGGTGGCGACTACCACCCGGTCGTTGAGCAGCAGACCTTCTTCGCCGATCGCATCGGCAGCGAATGCGCGGAGGCGATCGTTGCGCACCTCGCCGCCTCGGACGCGTCGATGCGGGCGGTCCAGCTGCGCGTCCTGGGCGGCCAGTTCGCCCGCGTCAGCGGCGACGCCACCGCTTTCGCGCATCGCGACCGCGGGATCCTGGCCGTGGTCGTGACCTTCCTCGAATCGGAGGACGAGCGACCGGCGCGGCGGGCATGGGTTGCCGGGCTGGCCGACGTGCTGCGCGACGGGGAGGATGGCGCCTACGCCAACTTCCTGACCGATGTCGGGCAGGACCGCGTTCGCGCGGCCTACCCGGGTGCGACCTGGGACCGGCTCGTATCGGTCAAGCGCGAGTACGACCCGGACAACCTGTTCCGCCTCAACCAGAACGTACCACCGGCGGCTGGTCCGCACTGACGATGGGATCCGAGACGGCGTCCTCGCGTCGCGCCAGGAGGGCGAACGGGATGGCCGCGGCCTGGATGCCGGCGGCCACGAGGTACGAGGCGCCGTAGCCGCCCAGGTCGGCCACGCGGCCGAGGATCGGTTGCGCCACGACGCCGCCGGCAGAGCCCATCAGCGAATCGAACGACAGCACCGTGGCGCGCTGCTCGGAAGGGATCAGGCCGTTGACGAACGCGCGGCGCATCGGCTCCTCGACAGCAAGCGCCATGCACCAGACCACCAGGATCACCAGGGCCAGGACGAAGCTGGTGGTCAGGCCGATGCCGGCCAGCAGCAGCACGCTGAGCACGGCGCCGATGATGATCACCTGCGTGCGTCGGGTGAAGAGGCGGCGCATGTACGGCACCAGCAGCCCGCCCGAGACCTGGGCGCCGGCCACGATGGCCGCCGCCAACCCGGCGATGCCGTAGGCGCTCGGGTCGCCATACAGCTCCAGCAGGTAGGGCTGGAAGGCGTAGAACGCGTAGAAGCCGACGCCGACGCTGAACGGCGCTGCCAGCAGGAGCCACCGCACCGGAGGATTGCGCAGCCCGCCGTCGATCGCGCCGTTCCACACGGTCCTCACCGCGCGACCCGGCGATGCGCCGCGGTCCGGCGAGAAGCCGATGTCCCGCATGAAGCGCCAGGCGACGACCAGCGTCAGGCCCAGCATCGCGGCTCGAACGACGTACGGCACGCCCAGGTTGGTGGCCTGCGCGATGAAGCCGCCCGCGACGGTGCCGGTCAGCATGGCGACGCCCCCCACGACCTGCGCGCGGCCGAAGACCGATTCCAGGTCGCCCGCGTAGCCGGTCGCATGCAGCGCGTCGACCAGCCAGGCCTCGGTCGCCCCCGAGAAGAAGGTGAAGCCAAGCCCGAGCAGGACCGATGCGATCGCCCAGCCCCAGAGCGGCGCGTGGAGGTCCCACATCAGCAGGTACAGCAGCGTTGCGCTCAGCAGCGTGGCCGCGCCGAGCAGGAAGGAGAAGCGGCGGCCCCGCGTATCAGCCACCACGCCGGTCGGCACCTCGAAGATCACCTGTCCCGCGCTGAAGAAGGCGTTGGCGGCGAACGCCTCCACGTTGTTCAGCCCGGCGTCGAGCAGGAAGAGCGTGTTGACGCCCCAGATGAACGAGGCCGCGAGCGTCGTCAGCAGCATCAGGATGAGGTAGGTGCGCTCGACGGTCCGAGCCGCATCGGTCACGCGGCGCATGCTACGTCCAGATGAGCCACGGACAGACGACCTCGCTCAACCGCATGGCGTTCCAGGCGACCGCGCACTGCCTGACCGGCTGCGCCATCGGCGAGGTCCTCGGTTTGGCCATCGCCACCGCGCTCGACCTGCACGACCTGCCATCGATCCTTCTCGCCGTGGTGCTGGCCTTCTTCTTCGGCTACGGGCTGACCATGCGGCCCCTGCTGCGTGGCGGCCTCGCGCTCGGCGTGGCGCTGCGCACCGCATTCGCGGCCGATACGGTCTCGATCGCCGTCATGGAGATTGTCGACAACGCGATCATCCTGGTCGTCCCCGGCGCCATGGCCGCCGGACTCCTCGACGGGCTGTTCTGGGGCAGCCTGGTCGTCGCCCTGCTGATCGCCTTCGTGGTCGCATTCCCGGTCAACCGCTGGCTCATCGCGCGCGGGCTGGGCCACGCGGTCATGCATGGGCACCACTAGCCGGTCGGGGCGTTGGCAGCGCTGGCCATCAGCCGCGGCGCCTGCAATCACACGCCGCGTCGTTCGCTCTCCAGGCAACGACCGATTCCGGCGGCTCGGTGTCCGTTATTTGCTCCCGGCGCAAACGGCGACGCAACGCACCGAGCAGGCCGTCGTTAGCGATGAATTCCGGCCACTGCATCGGTCAGTAGGACGAAAAGCGACAGAATCGGCGCGCGGGTAGACTTGCGCGTCGCCACCTTCGGAGGAACCCCGACCTCATGACCGCCATGTCGCGCGAGCACGACCGCGCGCCCATCGAGCTGCCCCACAACGTCCGGATGGAGATCCTGTGGGCGGTGCTGCTCGGCATCTTCCTTTCGGCCCTGGACCAGACCATCGTCGGCACCGCACTGCCGCGGATCATCACCGACCTGCAGGGGAACGAGCTCTACGTCTGGGCCTTCACCTCGTACCTGCTCACCGCCACCGTCAGTGGCCCGCTGTACGGGAAGCTGTCCGACATCTTCGGCCGGCGGCCGATCTTCATCATCGGCGTCGGCATCTTCCTGGTCGGGTCGCTGCTCGCGGGCCTGTCGGGCGCCATGTGGCAGTTCCTGCTCTTCCGCGGCATCCAGGGCCTCGGCGCGGGGGCGCTCTTCCCGGTCGCGATCGCGATCATCGGCGACATCTTCTCGCCGTCCGAGCGGGGCAAGTACCAGGGCCTGTTCGGGGCGGTGTTCGGGCTCAGCAGCCTCATCGGTCCGGCCATCGGCGGACTCATCACCGACAACGTCGGCTGGCACTGGATCTTCTATGTCAACGTGCCGCTCGGCCTGGTGTCGCTGGTCATCATCTGGCGCACGCTGCCGACCCGCGTGGCGAGCGATGCTGACCGGCACATCGACTACCTCGGCGCGTCTCTGCTGGTGGCGGCGCTGGTACCGATGCTCATCGGGTTCACCAACAAGCAGTTCGGCGAATGGACCGATCCCCAGGTCGGCGGCCTGATCCTGGCCGGCCTCGTCCTGATCGGAGTCTTCATCTGGGCCGAGACGCGCGCCCACGAGCCGATCGTGCCGCTGGGCCTGTTCCGGCTGCGGACGTTCACCGCCAGCGTGGCGGGCTTCTTCCTGGCCGGCATCGGCTTCTTCGCCGCGGTCGTCTTCCTGCCCCGCTGGTTCCAGGTGGTGCAGCAGACCTCCGCGACCGAATCCGGCTACCAGATCCTGCCCCTGCTCGGCGGGCTGATCGTCTCGGCCATCGTCTCCGGCCAGGTCGTCGCTCGCACCGGGCGGTACAAGGCGCTCATCGTCGGCGCCCTGGTGGTGACGGCGTTGGGTCTCTTCCTCCTCACCAACATCCGGCCCGATACGCCCTATCCGCTGCTCTGGCTGTGGATGGCGGTGGCCGGGTTGGGGATCGGCCCGACGTTCTCCATCTTCACGCTGGCCGTGCAGAACGCGGTACCGGTTCGTCAGCTCGGCGTGGCGAGCAGCAGCCTGACGCTGTTCCAGCAAGTCGGGGGCACCGTCGGCCTGGCGATCGCCGGCACGATCTTCGGCTCGAAGGTGCTCGAGGAGATGCCGAAGCAGCTGACCGCCGCGGGCGTGCCGCCGCAGTTCACCGGGCAGTTCGGCGGTGACTCGTTCAACCAGCTGACCAGTGTCGGCGACCTCGGCGCCTCGATCCTGGCGCAGGTCCCGGAGCAGTTCCGCGCCGCGGTGGAGCCGATGATTCCGGGGATCGTGAACGCCATCCACAACGCCTTTTCGATCGCCACCGGCGCCACCATGGTGGTCGGGATCGTGACCGCGTTGCTGGCCGCGTTGCTGATCGCGGTGCTCATGCCGGCCGGCAAGATGGGCGAGCGCGAGGATGCGGGCGCGGTGGTCAGCGGATTCGGCGAGGCGGCACCGGTCGAGGGCTGAGGCCGCTGATTCTGGTGGGACTGAAATGACCGATAGCCTCGGGCTCTCCTGCGTCTTAGTCTGCAGGGGGCTGAAATTGACTCGTTTGTCGGCGTTTCGAGGCAAAACGGGTCGTTTTCAGTCTGCCGGACGCTAGAACGCATGACAGCCAGCACTTCTCCCGCATTTCAGTCCACCCAGACTCGAACCGCGCCGAGCGCCCAGCCGATGATCCAGGTCACGGACCTGGTCAAGCGCTACAAGGGCGCGGATCGGAACGCGGTCGACGGGATCAGTTTCGAAGTCCGCCCCGGCGAGTTCTTCGCCCTGCTGGGCCCGAACGGCGCGGGCAAGACCACCAGCATCTCGATCCTGACCACCATCCTGGCCCCGACCGCCGGCACCGCGACGATCGATGGCTTCGACATCGCGGGCCAATCGAGCGAGGTCCGGCAGCGGGTCGGGATCATCTTCCAGCGGCCCAGCCTGGATCGGAACCTGACCGGCGAGGAGAACGTCCGCTTCCACGCCATCCTGTACGGCGTCTACCCGTACGCCCCGGCGTACGCGGTCATGCCCGCCGACTACCGCGACGAGGTGTCACGCCTGGCCGGAATCGTCGGACTGGGCGAGGAGGTCTTCAAGCCCATCCGCACCTACTCCGGCGGCATGGCGCGCAAACTCGAGATCGTCCGCAGTCTCATCCATCGGCCCAAGGTCCTGTTCCTGGACGAGCCGACGGCCGGCCTCGATCCGCCGAGCCGCCGCAGCCTGTGGTCATACCTGCGCGACGTCCGGCGCGAGACGAACACCACGATCCTGCTCACCACCCACTACCTCGAGGAGGCCGAGGACGCCGACCGCATCTGCATCATCGATCGCGGGCAGGTGGTGACCCTCGGCACGCCCGACCAGATCAAGGCAGACTTGGTCGAGGAGTACCTGCTGGTGGACGCGCCCTCCGCCCGCGCGCAGCTGCGCGCGGAGATGGCCGAGCGCAAGCTGCGCCACAGCGGCGACGGGCCGTTCCGCATCGAGCTCGACGGGCAGTCGACGCATCGGCTCCTGAAGGAGATCGACACGCCGCTGACCATGGTGCAGACCCACATGCCAACCCTCGAGGACGCGTATCTCGACATCATCGGTCGCGGCGAAGCCGAAGCGGAGGAGGCGACCGCCAATGGCTGAGGCGACCGCGACCCCGCAGGCATCGGCGCAATCGCAGAGGTCGGGACCGATGCGCGAGCTGAGCGCGATCCTGGCCATCGCGCAGCGCGACCTGACCAAGCTGCTGCGCGACCGGACGCGCCTGATCGCCGATCTCGCGTTCCCGATCATCTTCATCGGGATCCTGGCGCCGCTGCTCCAGGCCAGCTTTGGCGGCGGGCAGGTGCAGCTGGTCCCGTTCATCTTCACCGGCGTGCTGGCCCAGACGATCTGGCAATCGGCGGCGATGGGCGTCATCAGCCTCATCGAGGACCGCGAGAACGACTTCAGCCAGGAGATCTTCGTCTCGCCGATCTCCCGCTACTCGATCATCTTCGGCAAGATTTTGGGCGAGTCGCTGGTCGCGCTGCCGCAGGGCGCCGCCATCACCGCCTTCGCCTGGCTGATCGGCGTGCCGATGTCGATCGCCACCGTGCTGATCCTCCTCCCCGTGGCCCTGGTGATCACGCTGTTCGGCGGTGCGTTCGGCGTGATCGTCCTCTCACGCCTCCCCAACCGTCGCGCGGCGCAGCAGATCTTCCCGTTCATCATGCTGCCGCAGTTCTTTCTGGCCGGCGTGTTCAATCCCCTGAACAACCTGCCGCTGCCACTCGACATCCTGTCCAGGATTTCACCGATGCGCTACGCGGTCGACCTGTTGCGCGATGTCTACTCGACCTTCCAGCCCGGCCCGAATGTCGTGCCGGTCGCGCCCGCGACCACCAACCTGTTGGTCATCGGCGCCGAATTCGTTGTCTTCCTCGCGGTGGGCACCGTCCTGTTCGTGCGCGCCGAGCGCAACCGCTAGGCCGATACGGACCGATCCAGACCCATGCCCGAGAAGCTGACGCGCGAGACGGCCGGGCACTACCGCAGCGCTGACGGCCGCTTCGGCGTGGCCGATGAGGGCGGCTCGTGGTGGGTGCGCGACGAGCAGCAGACCAATGAGTTCGGCATGCCGCGCCTGATCGGGCCGCTCGCAACGCTCAACGCGGCGCGCGATGCCATCGCCGAGGCGCGCGACCAGAAGATCGTGCCGCTGCCCAAGCCGCCACGCGGCAAGAGGGGAGCGAAGTCCTCGCATTCAAAGAATGAAGGGTCGGCCGAAGGGACCAAGCCCACCAAGCGCCGTAAGGCGGCCGAGCCGGACGAGCCGGAGCAGCCGCCGGAGCCGGCCTGGATCGAGCGCGAGCTCGACGCGCCTCGTCGCGACCATGCCCGGCGCCTCATCCGCGTCCTCTCCGACCTCGGCTTCGCCGATGTCGAGCAGCTCGTTCGTACCGACCTGCTGGGACTGTCGCCCGCGATCGCCCAGGCGTTGCTCCGCCGCCGCATTCAGGAAGAGGCGGTCGATCCCTGGCGCGATCCCCAGGCGCTGGCCGCGGCGCTTGCCGGCGCCGACGTGACGTCGGGCGATCCTGGCAGCCTCGCGGCGGCCGTTGCGGCGAGCACCGTGGAGGACGTCCTGCGCGTCATCGACGCGGGCGGGGCCTCCGGGAAGCGCGCCCGCGACCTGCCCGGCTGGAAGCTGGTCGAGCGCGACGGCGAGCGGGAGATTCACCTGTTGGAGTAGCCGCCTCGCCGGGCAGTCGCTCCTCCGCCGCGGCCACGTCCGGAGCGACCCGCTCGAGCTGCCGTCGCAGCCAGAGCAGTGCAAGGTCGCGGGCATCGCCCTCGAGCATCACGTCGATCGGCTGCCGCGCAGCTCGGATCAGCTCCAGGAAGTCGAACGGGGAGACAAGGTCGGCGTGCGGCCCGAGTTCGGGCAGCGGCACCTGCGTCCCGCCGCGCCGTCCACGCACGCTGCGCGCCGGCGAGTCGACCGCGGTCCGGACGCTTGAGATGTGCACCTTCGGCCGCACGCCGTCGGCCCAGGTCGCGAGCGCCGCGGCGAGCGCCTCGGCGGCCGGCAACCCCAGGGTCGGATTGCATCGGTCGTGATGCCAGTCGTAGACGACGCGCACGCCGGTCCGCCGGTGGAGCTCGAGGACGTCGGCGACGTTGAACCGCCGCGTGCCGTTCTCGAGCCCGAGCCGCCGGCGGGCCGAACCGCTGAGCCGCTCCCAGCCGGCCGTCCACGCCTCGAGCGCCTCGTCGCGCCCGGGGTCGTGGCTTCGGACGTGGACCACGACCGTGGCCTCGGGGCCGCAGCCCAGGGCATCGAGCAGGGCGGTGTGCGCCTCGACTTCGGCGATGGCGCGGGCAACTCCCTCCTCGGTCGAGGCGGCCAGCGACGACCCGGCGCTGCTGTGGACCGAGAGCCGCAGCCCGAGCGTCCGGGCGCGCGCGCCGAGCGCCGCCAGCGCATCGGCCGATGCATCGATGGCGCGGGCAGCCTCCTCGCCGCGCAGCGCAGGCGAAAGCACCTGGTTCGGCAGGCGGTAGACCTGCGCGCCGATCTGCTCGAGGTAGTCGAAGACATCATTGAGCTGCTGAATCGGTCGGGTGAGAGGCGGCGCCTCGCCAGGCGGCGTTCGATGCCGCCGGGATCGCATCCCGCGCGCCTCGACTGCACATCCCAGCCGGTATGCCACCGGCCGCCGTTGCCTGCTCATCGTCGGATGCTACCGGTCGCTGCGGTGCTGGCCCAGGCTGCGCTCGTCCGCTCCACGAATAGAACGACGCGGAACGCTCGCGGAGGCGTCAGATATTCGCGACGTGGATGAAACGAGCAGGTTTGACGCCGTTCCGGCGCGAAATCGGTCGTCCATCCGCCACGTGAATAGATCGCGCCACAGATGGCCCCCAACGCGTCCTTTCATCCGGCAGACGAACAGACCGATGCAACCGATGGCGACCGCCCACCGACCGCCGAATCCACGAATTCCTGTGGATAACTTGGCAGGAATGTTGAAAAGTGGTGGAAAACCCTATGGACCGCCGACCTGCGGCGGTTCACAGTTCCCGGCGGCGACCCTTTCCGCGCGGCCGGGCACCCGCGAGCTGGGTTCTAGCGACCGCGCTGCTATGGCAGTCCCGATAGCCATCGGAGGGAGCAATGAACCCGCGTCGATCGCGGCAGTCGCGCGGCACGCGAGCCAGCGTGCTCGCCGTCACGCTGCTTCTCATCTTCTCCGTCGTACCCGCACAGGCACGTTCCAGCGCGCCGCAGGACGCGGGCCGGAAGGCAGCGGCAATCCCGAGCTCGAACCTGCAGCCGCACATCTCGCAGTCGGTGCGCAATGCGGTTTCGGCACCGCTGCGCGACATCGCCGCGGCGATGGACGGCGACCGCAAGACCGCCGACAAGCCGCACCAGGCGCAGCCGCTGCGCAAGCTGCCGAAGGTCAAGGCGGCGAAGGGCTCCGGCGGCAGTGGAAGCGGCGTGGCACCGGCCACCGCGCGGAGGGACGTCGACGCCAGCGCGCCACAGGGCGCCATGCCCGATTTCGACAACGACTTCGAGGGGCTGGGCAACGACGCCTTCGTGCTGCCGCCCGACACCAACGGCGACGTGGGCCCGAACCACTATCTGCAGTTCATCAACCTGCAGTTCGGCATCTGGGACAAGGACGGCAACGTCATCGTCGGCTCGACGCCGGGCAACGCCTTCTGGCAAGGCCTGGGCGGACCGTGCGAGAACCAGAATGACGGCGACCCGATCGCCCTCTACGACCATCTCGCCGATCGCTGGCTGGTGAGCCAGTTCGCGCTCTTCGCCGAGGACGGCAACCACCAGTGCATCGCCATCAGCGTGGACGGCGATCCGACCGGCGCCTGGTACCAGTACGACTTCCTGATCAGCGCCACCAAGATCAACGACTACCCGCACTTCGGCGTGTGGGGCGATGCCTACTACATGAGCGCCAACCAGTTCGACGTCAACTCGTTCGAGTGGGCCGGCGCGCTCGCGGTCGGCTTCCAGCGCGACGCCATGCTCCAGGGTCTGCCGGCGAACATGGTCAGCTTCGACCTGTTCGAGGTGAACGACGCGTTCGGCGGCATGCTGCCGGCCGACCTCGACGGCATGCCGGCGGCCGACGGCACGCCGGGCTACTTCGCCGAGGTCGACGACGACGCCTTCGGCTTCGATACCGATCGCCTGTCGATGTGGGACTTCCACGTCGACTGGGACAACCCGGAGAACTCCACCTTCGGCGACGACGGGCAACCCAGCCGCCACTTCGACGTGGACCCGTTTGAGTCGGAGCTGTGCGGCTTCGCCCGCAGCTGCATCCCGCAGCCCAATACCAGCCAGGGATTGGATGCCATCAGCGACCGGCTGATGTATCGGCTCCAATACCGAAACTTCGGCGACCATGCCTCGCTGGTGGTCAACCACACCGTCGATGCCGACGGTGACGACCATGCCGGCATCCGCTGGTACGAGGCGCGCGACAGCGGAAGCGGCTGGAGCCTGTACCAGCAGGGAACGTATGCCCCCGACGCCGACCATCGCTGGATGGGCAGTGCCGCGCTCGACGTGTCCGGCAACCTGGCCATTGGCTACTCCGTGTCGAGCGGGACGACCTTCCCGTCAATCCGCGTCACCGGCCGGCTGGCGGACGACCCGCTGGGCGAGCTGACCCAGGGCGAGTCCGAGATGATCGCGGGCACCGGCTCGCAGACGCATCCGGCTGCCCGCTGGGGCGACTACTCCATGCTGGCGGTCGATCCAGTCGACCAGTGCACCTTCTGGTACACCACCGAATACCTGCCCGAGACGAGCGAGGCCGACTGGCACACCCGTATCGGTCATTTCAAGTATCCGAACTGCACCCTCGGCCCGTCCGGCACCCTGACCGGCACGGTGACCGATGCGGGGACCGGGGACCCGATCGGGGGTGCCGAGGTCAGCGCGGGCGCGGTCACGACCAAGACCGAGGATGACGGCACGTACAGCGTGCTGCTGCCGGTCGACACCTACGACGTCAGCGCCTCGGCCTATGGCTATGGGGAGGAGACGGTCAACGGCGTCGAGATCACCGAGGACACCACCACGACCGTCGACTTCGCGCTCGATGCGCTGCCGGCGGTCGACGTCAGCGGCACGGTCACCGATGGCTCCGGTCACGGATGGCCGCTCTACGCGCAGATCGACATCGACGGCTACCCGTTCGGGCCGATCTTCACCAACCCCGCCGACGGCACCTACAGCGTCGAACTGGTGCAGTCGACCGACTTCACCTTCCACGTCAACGCCCTGTCGGGCGGGTATGTCGAGGGCACGCGTGACGTCAACTACTCGGCTGCGACCGCGACCGAGGACTTCGCGCTCGACGTCGACACCAGCACCTGCGACGCGCCTGGCTACGACTTCGACGTCAACGGCATCTACGAGCGATTCCGGACCGATGCGGTGCCGGCCGGCTGGACCGTGGTCGACAACCTGGGGTCGGGCCAGACCTGGGAGTTCGACGATCCGGGCCACCGCGGCAACCTGACCGGTGGCAGCGGCAACTTTGCGATCGTCGACAGCGACAAGTTCGGAGGCGCCGGTGGGCAGGACACTGAGCTCATCAGCCCGACCATCGACCTCAGCGCCGTGTCCGAGCCGGTGCTGCGCTTCAACACCGATTACCTGAACCTGGGCGACACCGCCGACGTCGACCTTTCGCTCGACGACGGCGCCACCTGGGACAACGTCTGGAGCCAGAACGAGGACCTCCGCGGCCCGCGGTTGGAGGAGGTCGCCATCCCGCAGGCCGCCAACGACGGTGACGTGCGGGTCCGCTTCCACTACTACGACGCCTTCTTCGCCTGGTGGTGGGAGGTCGACAACGTGCTGGTCGGCGACGAACCGGTCTGCGAGCCGATCCCCGGCGGGATGCTCGTCGGCCACGTCTTCGACGAGCGAACCGACGAGGGCCTCGTCGGCGCCGACGTCGTCAGTGACGACGAGCCGGACGATGCCACGACCACCATCCCGTCGCCGGGTGACCCGAACAACGAGGACGGCTTCTACAGCCTCTTCTCCTCGCTGACCGGGACCCACGACTTCACCGCCAGCATGCCGAACTACGCCGACGACACCGAATCGGTCGACGTCGCGGCCGATGCGGTGACCGTGCAGGACTTCGTCCTCGCCTCGGGCCACCTCGTCGTCTCTCCCGGCGAGGTCGAGGTCGACGTCGACATGGGAGGCACCGACCAGGCGACCATCACGGTCACCAACGACGGGACCGCGCCTGCCAGCTTCGAGATCGGCGAGCGCGACCTCGGCTTCGAGATCCTGGCGCCGCAAGGCGCCCACAGGGTTCGCCGCGCCGGCGAATTCTCGCCGCACTCGATGGTCGGCCAATCCGACGGAGATGAGGGCGAGGAGGAAGAGGGCGGACGGCCGCGGCCGGATGCACCGCCCTGGACCGACGTCGCCGAATACCCGACGCCGATCATGGACAGCACCGCTGACGTCTTCGACGGCAGGGTCTACTCGGTCGGCGGCTTCAACGGTGGCGAGAACACCAACGAGGCGTTCGTGTATGACCCCGACGCCAACGAGTGGAGCTCGATCGCCAGCATGGGCATCGAGCGTGAGAAGCCGGCGGCGGCATTCGTCGACGGCACGCTGTACGCGGTCGGCGGCTGGGACAACGAGGGCAACGCGTTGACCAGCCTCGAGATCTACGATCCCGATGCCGATTCCTGGTCGGACGGCGCCGAGGCGCCGGTCGGCCACGCGGCCGCCACGGCGGTCGCGGTCGACGGGCTGCTGTACGTGATCGGCGGCTGTGACTTCAGCTGCGGCAGCACCGACGTCATGGTCTACGACCCGGGCAGCGACAGCTGGTCGATGGCGGCGCCGTACCCGCAGCCCACCTCGTGGACACAGTGCGGACCGATCGACGGGCTGATCTACTGCGCCGGCGGCGTCTCCGATGCGGCCGGTGAGCTGAATGCCACCTACGTCTACGACCCAGACGCCGATGAGTGGACCGAGCTGGCCACCATGCCGGCCACCCGCTGGGCGGGCGGCTACGTGGCGGCCGGCGGGCTGCTCGTCATCTCCGGCGGCGTCACCGACGACTTCGCGACGGTCACCAACGAGGGATTTGCCTACGATCCGTCGACCGACAGCTGGAGCGACATTCCCAACTCCAACAACACGGTGTACCGCGGGGCGAGCGCCTGCGGCTTCTACCGCATCGGCGGAGACCAAGGCGGGTTCAGCCCCATCGACGCCGTCGAGCTGCTGCCGGGGCTGGATGCCTGCGGTGGCGTGTCGGACGTCACGTGGCTGAGCGAAGACCCCACCAGCAGCAGCTTGGCCGCCGGTGAGTCGGTCGACATCACCCTGTCGTTCGATGCCGGCGTGCCGGAGGTCCCGCAGCCGGGCACCTACGACGCCAACCTGACCTTCAAGGAGGACACTCCGACCAGCGTCGATCCGGTGTCGGTGACGATGAACGTCGCCCCGCCGGCCGACTGGGGCAAGCTGGAGGGCACCGTCGTCGGTCTCGCGCGCTGCGACGAGCCGGGCGCGACCCTGTCGAAGGCGGACGTCCACGTCGACGGTGTCGGCGCCGACTTCGACCTCAAGACAGATGCGGACGGTTACTTCGAATGGTGGATGCCGGCCGACAACGATCCACTGACCCTCACCGTGAGTCATGCGGGCTGGGTCACCAGGTCGCGCTCCAGCGTCGCCGTCGGCGCGGGCCAGACGACCACGTCCAACTTCACCCTCAGGCTGGCCGCGCCATGCGCCGAGAATGCGCCGGATGCGCTCAACCTGACCCTGATGGAGAACGAGATGGCCAGCGTCGATCTGTCGCTGACCAACGATCCCGCGGCGCGGGCGTATCGGTTCACCATCGACGAGACGAGGTTCGGCCTGGATCCGCTGGCTCCCGCCGCGGCACGCCACGACCGCGCGTTCTCGTCGGAGGCGCGCAACCTCGGTCCGGAGTCGATTCGCGGCGACGGCGAGGGCGGCGAGCCGGATGCTCCCGTCAAGAACATGGCGCCGTGGTTCGGTGCCAACGACATCCCGGGTGGGGCGGTCCGCTTCGCGCACACCCAATGCGACGGCGACCCGAACACCTTCTACGTCATCAGCGGCGTGAACGGTAACGGCGAGATCAGCAAGAAGCTGTTCCGCTTCGACGCCGGGACCACCGAATGGACCGAGCTCGCGCCGATCCCCGAGGGCGGCGAGGGCCCGACCGCGGCCTGCGAAGGCGGCCGCATCCACGTCATGGGTGGTGACGGCACCGACCGCCACTTCATCTACGACATCGGATCCGACACCTGGAGCGAGGGCGCTCCGCTGCCGCGACCGGTGTGGGGCGCCGCGGCGGCAGGCTGGAACGGCCGGATCTTCCTGGTCGGCGGTGACTCCGACTTCTTCTTCGGCGGAACGTCCGACGAGGTCGACGTCTATGACGTCGGCTCCGACTCGTGGATCGGGACGGGCCGGCACATGCCGGTGGCGGCTGGTGCCGCCGGCTTCTTCCAGTCGGCGCAGTACCTCTACGTCGTCGGTGGCTGGGGCGATGAGTCGCCCGACGTCAACCTGGCGGCAACCCAGCGCTACAACCTGGCGACCGATCGCTGGTCGCGCGGTCCTGACCTCGGCTTCCCGCGTGCCGACCTGGCAGTGGCCGTGACCGATACGGCCCTGTACGCCATCGCCGGTGACGAGGATGGCGGCAGCCCGTTCGACGCGACCCGCACCGTGGAGCGCCTGGCACGTGCCGATTGGACTGGTGGCGCCTGGCAGGAGATCGAGCCGATCGGGATCCCGCTGGTTGCCAACAACGGCGGCTTCTGCTCCAACGCCACGTTCGACCCCGGCACCGAGGTCTGGTCGGGCGGCGGTGCCGACAGCAACCTGTTCATCCAGGGACGAATGCTGTTCCGGCAGACGCCGGGCGAGGCGTGCCCCACCATCCGCTCCGACGTGCCATGGCTGTCCACCAGCGTCGTCTCCGGCCGCGTGCCGCACGACAGCTCGAGGACGGTCGAGGTGACCGTGGATTCCACGCACCTCTCGCCGGGCCATCACCAGGCCACGCTGTTGATCAGCACGACTGATCCGGCACATCCGGAGATGCGGGTGCCGATCAGCGTGACGGTCGAGGCCCGGCCGGTGGTCGCCTACCTGAGCGTGGCCTCGGGCCAGACGGTCGGCGGCGTTGACGTGCGCAACGAGGACATCTTCGTCGTGCACGACGACAACTCGGTCGAGCTGTACTTCGACGGCAGCGACCTGGGCATGGGCGGCCTGAAGATCGACGCGTTCGCGTTCGATCCGGACGGCTCGCTGGTGATGTCGTTCACGCAGCCGGCCGGCGTGCCGGGGATCATCGGTACCGTCGATGACTCCGACCTCGTCCGCTTCGTGGCGACCTCGCTGGGGAGCACAACGGCCGGAACGTTCGTGCGCTACTTCGACGGGTCCGATGTCGGCCTGACCAGGGACGCCGAGGACATCGATGCCCTCGACATCCTGCCCAACGGTCGCCTGCTGGTCAGCACGCTCGGTTCGCCGACCGTGCCCGGCATCAGCGCCGACCTGGACGACAGTGACGTGCTGCGCTTCACGCCGTCACATCTCGGCGGGAACACGACCGGGTCGTGGTCGCGCTACTTCGACGGGTCCGATGTCGGCCTGTCGGCGTCGTCCGAGGACGTGGACGCGTTCGCGGTCGGCGGTAACGGCCGGCTGTACATCAGCACGACCGGCGCGCTCAGGGCTCCGAACGTGACCGCGGCCGACGAGGACGTGGCGACCTTCGTGCCGAGCCATCTGGGCGGTCGCACCGAGGGTCACTGGCGGTCGACGCTGCGCTTCGACGGCTCGGCGCTCGGCCTCGGACCCAACGACATCACGGAGGTGGAGGTTCCCTAGAGGCTGCCTGTGCTCTCCTCTGGGTTCTCGGGCGGGGCGGGCGCGCAAGCGTCCGCCCCGTCGCTGTCCTTCCGTCCCGCTGCTCCCCGTGGTGCGGCTGCGGCCCCGGCCGTATCGGCGGCCGCATCGGTCTTCTATTCGTGTGCGGGATAGAACGACGCGGAGGGAGACCGTGTGCAGCGATTTATTCGTGGAGCGGATGAAATGGACCGGTTTGCCACCTGAACGGCGCGATTCGTGCCGATTTCATCCAGCTGGCGAATATCTGACGCCTCCGCCCCGCTTCGCGTCGCGCCTTGAACCGCTCGCTTCCTCCTAGTTCCGGAGGGACTGAAACGACTGGCAGCCAGCGGCTCTCTTGCGGTTAGTCTCCCCCGAGCTCAAATCCGCGCGTTCGACCGAGTCCCAGCCTCATTCCGGCCGATTTCAGCCTGCTGTGGACTGACTTGCACGAGAGCCTGGCCTTCTCGATGATCTCAGCCCCCACAGGCTGAACCGCTAGGATCCGGCCATGTGCGGCAGGTTCTCGCAGGGCGAACGCTCGGACCGCCTGGCGGCCCTGTTCGGCGCCGACCCCGACGAGCACCTGCCGCCGGGCCGATTCAACACCGCCCCGACCGACCCCATTCGCATCGTGGTCGAGCGCGAGCGCCGCACCCTGACTGCCGCGCAGTGGGGATTCCGCCCGTTCTGGCTCGAGGGCGCTCGCACCGCCCCGCGCGGCGGGTGGATCAACGCCAAGGCCGAGACCGCGCTCGAGTCGCGCGCATTCGGGCCGGCGCTGCGCACGCATCGGTGCGTCATCCCGGCCGACGCCTTCTACGAGTGGGACCGCGGTCCGCGGCCGCCGCAGCCATACGCCATTGGTCCGACGGAAGGCCGGCCCTTCGCCTTCGCCGGCATCTGGACCGATGGGTCACAGGCCCAGCCGGCCACCGCCGCCATCCTGACGATTGCCGCCAACGACGCCATCGCGCCGCTCCACCACCGCATGCCGGTGATCCTCGACGAGGTCGACGCCTGGCTGGCGCCCGATGCGCCGCTCGACGAGATCGTCGCCGCGCTGCGGCCGTCAGCGAACGAGGTCGTCCGAATCTGGCCGGTCAGCACCGCGGTTAACGGGGTCCGCAACGACGGTCCACAGCTCCTCCACGAGCTCGGTCCACGGGTCTGACCCGGTCATGACCGCATCGCCGGGTGCGCGAGCCGGTACCGGAGCTCGTCGATTGCCGCCGACAGCTCGTCGGGCAGCGAGTGGCGGTGGGGCAGCGAGGTGGAGCCCCGACCGCCGAAGGCGATCACCAGGTTCGAGTCGTGGCGCCGCAGCTGACGCGCGACCGATCGCGCTGCGTCGACATCGTCTGCGCCCGGGACGCCAATGACGGCGGCGACCGCACGGGTCGCCTGGACGGCGCGTACCCAGTCATCAGCGGGGAGATCCGGCCCGAGGTAGCGGACCGCGAGCCCGGCACGTCGAGCAGCGACCGCGAAGGCGAGTGCTCCGAGTTCGTGTCGGACGCCCGGAGGCAGCCCGACCAGGACAGGGCGTTCTCTGCCGGCGTGGGCCGCCGCGTCGAACGCGGCGCCGAGCCGGCGTTGGACGGCGGCGCTGGCGGCGTGCTCGGCGGCGATCGAAACGTCGCCGGCCGCCCAGGCCCGACCCAATGCGCGGAGCGCCGGAAAGAGGTAGTCCTGGGCGGCAACCTCGAACGAGGCCCGAGTCATGATCTCGTCCACGACCCGCTGGAGCATGGCGGCGTCCATCGCCGCGGCCGCCGTGACGAACCGATGCGACAGATCGTCGGCGTCCGCGACTGCGACGGGCTCACCGGGGCCGGCCCGCTTCTCCAGTTCGGTGTCCGCCACGTCGCGCAGCGAAGCCGCCGCGGCACTGGGTGCCCAGCCGCCGTCGACCAGCCTGCGCATTTCCTGCAGCCGCCGAATGGCGCTGTCGTCGTACAGCCGGTAGTGCGAGGCCGTTCGCTGCGGAGCGACGACGGCGTAGCGCCGTTCCCATGCGCGCAGAAGCTCGGGCGTCACGCCGGCGCGTCGCGCGGCCTCACTGATCGTGTACATCCTTCGTACAGCGTAGCGTCCCAACAAACTCTTGACAAGCGCCGGCCGCAGGCGCTAGACTCTGGACAGACCTTGGACAGGTGAGTGCCAAGGCAAGACACCTTCTACAAGGAAAACAAGAATGCGCATTCTCAAGTCCGTCGCCCTGCTGCTTACGATCGTCGGTGCCCTCAACTGGTTGCTGGTCGGCATTGCCCAATTCGACCTCGTGGCTACCTTGACCGGCGACACCTTCGGCGATACGAACCCGATCTCTGCAGTCGTCTACATCCTGGTCGGCCTGTCCGGCGTTGCGCTGCTGCCGACGCTCGCGAACTGGCTCAGTGAAGACGATCGCGAGGCGGTCACGGCCTGACCGATCCTCTCGCCCGCACGAACCGCGGGCATGAACACCAAGAGGGCGCCCGATTGGGCGCCCTCTCGCCTTCTGCCGACGTCCGCCGTTTACGCGTCGACGAAGGGCAGGATGAAGTCGTACGACGGCTGGGTGTCGACCCGCCACGAATAGTCCGCCCCGTGGCACGTCCCGCTGAACCCGAACGAGACGACGGCGAGGACCTGGTTGGTGTTATTGACGAACACGGGCCCGCCCGAATCGCCGAAGCAGGAGCCGCCTACGCCACCGATCTTGCTCGGGTTGTTGAGCGTGTGCAGGTTGCCGCCGCGCGAGATGTTGCCGTTCACGTTCACGATGCGCGAGGTCGACTTGTATCGGGTCGTCTCGTCCATCGGCTTGGGCTGAACGGACTGGATGCCATAGCCGACCGTCTCGACGAGCGCGTTGTTTCGCTGGCTGGGCACCGATGCCATGGTGTCCGCCGTGCCGAGCGGCGCAAGCACGCCGTATGTCTGCATCGTGACCGTCTCGTCCAGCTGCACGACGCCGACATCGTGGTTGACGGGGAAGCTGGCGAAGTCGTCATACAGCGGATCGGGGATCGCCAGGCCCTTGACGTAGTCGGGGTTGTCGTTCAGCCAGGCGCTGCGTGCTTCGTAGAGCGACTGCTCGTCGGGGTAGTCGGCGCGGGCAGGCCAACCGGCGAGGACATCGGTCGAGTTGAACGTGACCCAGACATCGTTGCCGCCCGGCGTGCCGTCCTCGGCGCCATCGGTCGCGACCGGGGAGGTGCAGTGGCCGGCCGTCAGGAACGTGTCGTTGTCGAGCAAGGTGCCGGAGCAGCTGAACCAGCCCGGCTCACTCGCGTCGAAGAAGATCATGAACCCGACGTAGGGATGCTCTCCGGCATCGGGCTGTCCGTAGGTGATGGCCCCGACCGGCGACGCAATGGCCAGCGCGGCGATGGCGGTCAGCGCGACCAACGCGCTCTTCAGTCTTTTCACGTGCTCCTCCAGTGATCGTGTGCAGGGCGGGCGGTGGCGAGCGCGTCTGCACGTCGGATGCCTGCGCGTGATGGCTGCGGTCACCGTCAGGAGTTGGTGAACAGCAGCAGCTGACCGTCCATCTCGGCGCCGGGCGCGAAAGGCGCCTGCTCGGCAGCCGCGATCAACGCGAACTGGCACAGCGCGTTGGCGAGGCGCATCTGCTCGGGTGTACGGGCAGCCACCGTCAGCAGCGCCGGCGTGGCGACCACGGCCGTCACGCACTTGGCGCGGGAAGTCGCGACGTTCAGGCGATTACGCGAGTAGAGAAAGGCCATCCCGCGCGGGGCATCTTCGGCCGATGACGACGTCATGGAGTAGATGCTGATCGGCGCCTCCTGGCCCTGGAACTTGTCGACCGTACCGACGCGCGCCTGGTCAGGCAGCAGCTCCTGGATCTTGCCGACCTGGGCGTTGTAGGGCGCAACGACGAGGATGTCGGCCCAGCCGATGGGGCAGACGCTGCCGTCCGATGCGGTCCAGGTCGCGCCGCTTTCGACGATCGATCGAACGAGGTGCGCGACCAGCTCCGCCTCTTCGGGCGACTCGTTGTCCTCGCCGACATGGGCCGATGCGACCAG
>JAICUY010000040.1 GCA_025935615.1 Steroidobacteraceae bacterium | reverse complement strand
GCGCTGGGCGATGGCGCTCAGCGTATCCCCGGGCCGCACCACGATGGTGTCGCTCGCGGCAGCCGGTCGCACCAGCGCCGGGCCGACGGCCAGCAATGCGGCCAGCCCAGCCGCGGCGAGCAGCGCCTTGAATCGGTCCTGCATCGTTCCTCCGGTCGCAGACAGTCGGATGACGTTGGCGATGCTATGGACGGCTCCGGAGCGGTCAAGGTACGAGCGGGTGGGAGACTGGTACTTCGGTACCACCCCGGTCCCGGCCGGGACCGCCGGCCGGAGGAACCGAGCGGGGTGCTATACTTGGCGCCGGCCGATGTGCCGGCGTTTCGCCGTGCCGCATCGGTCTGTCTCACTCATCACACACGTCCGTCGATTCCGCGGTCATCGGTGCCCGCCTGTGGGAGGGTTCTGACCCGGGAGCTGACGCGGGCGGAGGAACCAACCGGAGGTATCCGCACATGGCTGCAGCAAGCATGAAGCAGCTGCTCGAGGCCGGTGTCCATTTCGGGCACCAGACCCGTCGCTGGAATCCGAAGATGCGCGACTACATCTTCGGCGAGCGCAACGGGATCCACATCATCGACCTGGCCCAGACGGTCACCCGCCTGGACGACGCGCTCGACTTCATCCGCGACACGATTCGGCGGGGCGACAGCGTCCTGTTCGTGGGCACCAAGAAGCAGGCGCAGGAGTCGCTCAGGACCGCGGCCGAGCGCAGCGCACAGCACTACGTCAACAACCGCTGGCTGGGCGGCATGCTGACCAACTTCACGACCATCAAGCGCCGCGTGCAGCGGCTCGACGCCCTCGAGGCGCGACGCGACGCGGGCGAGTTCGAACGCCTCACCAAGAAGGAGGCGAGCAAGCTCACCGAGGAGATCGACAAGCTGAACAACGCGCTGGGCGGGATCCGGCGCATGCGCCGCCTGCCGGGAGCGCTGTTCGTGGTTGATCCGCATCGTGAGTCGATCGCGGTCGCCGAGGCCCGGCGCCTGGAGATCCCGATCGTGGCCATCACCGACACGAACTGCGACCCGGACCTGATCGACTGGGTCGTCCCGGGCAACGACGACGCCATCCGCTCCGTCAAGCTGATCTGCGACCTGGTGGCCGATGCGGTCCTCGAGGCCCAGCAGGAGCGCCAGACCCAGCTCGACGAGGAGTTCGAGCAGGCCGAGGCGATGCCGCCGGTGGACGATGCCGCACTGGGTGCCGAGGCTGACTACAGCGCGGCCCTGGCCGCTGGCGAGGCGCTCGTCTTCGAGCCCGAGCCGGAAGACGACGAAGATGAAGAGCGCCGTGCGCGCGCCCGACGGGCGGCGGACGGCAACGACGAGGAAGAGAGCGAGAGCCCGGGAACATGACCCAGACCAGCATCAGGCCGGAGGACGTCAAGCAGCTGCGCGAGCGGACGGGCGCCGGCATCATGGATTGCAAGCGCGCGCTGACCGAGTCGGGCGGCGACGTCGAGCAGGCCCAGGCCTGGCTGCGCGAGAAGGGCCTGGCCACCGCGGCCAAGAAGGCCGGACGAGCTGCCCGCGAAGGGATCGTCTCCAGCTACATCCACCACGGATCGCGGCTGGGCGTCCTGCTCGAGCTGAACTGCGAGACCGATTTCGTGGCACGCACCGAGGACTTCCAGCAGCTGGCTCGCGAGCTGGCGATGCAGGTCGCCGGGTTGGCGCCGGTCTACGTCTCGCGCGACGACGTGCCGGCTGAGGTGCTCGAGCAGCAGCGCCGCGAATTCGCCGCGGACGCCGAGCGTGAGGGCCGGCCGGCCGACCGGATTCCGATGATCGTGGACGGCAAGCTGAACAAGTGGCTCGAGTCGGTCTGCCTGCTCGAACAGCCGTATCGTGACTCGGACCAGAAGATCGGCGACCTGATCTCGGAGAAGATCGCCCTGCTGGGCGAGAACATCCGCGTGGCACGCTTCGCCCGCATGGCGGTCGGAGAGTCGGCCGCCGACGACGTCCAGGACCAGGAGGCTGCCTAGGTGACCGACGCCGCGCTGGCCCGCCAGCCCGCCTATCGCCGGGTGCTGTTGAAGCTCTCCGGCGAGGCGCTGACGGGTGCGGGCCAGTACGGCATCGATCCGGACGTTGCGCGTGCGATCGCGTCGCAGGTGGCCGAGGCCACGCAGGCCGGCGTCGAGGTCGCCATCGTGGTCGGGGGCGGCAACATCTTCCGTGGGCTGGCCGCCGCGGCTCATGGCATGGACCGCGCCACGGCGGACTACATGGGCATGCTGGCGACCGTCATGAACGGACTCGCCATCCAGGATGCGCTGGAGCAGATCGAGTGCCCGACCCGCGTGCTGAGCGCGATCGCCATGAACGAGATCTGCGAGCCGTACATCCGCCGTCGTGCTGTGCGCCACCTCGAGAAGGGTCGGGTGGTGGTGATGGTGGCCGGCACCGGGAATCCGTATTTCACGACCGATACCGCCGCGACCCTGCGCGCCGTCGAGGTGGGTGCGGAGGTCATCCTGAAGGCCACCCGCGTCGACGGGGTGTACGATGCCGACCCTGAGAAGGAGCCCAATGCCCAGCGCTACACGCGCATCGGGTATACCGAGCTCATCTCGAACCGGCTCGAAGCGCTGGATGCCACGGCCGTCAGCCTCGCAATGGACAACCAGATGCCGATCGTCGTCTTTGACATGACGCGCCCGGGGAACATCGTCCGCGCGGTGCTCGGGGAGCAGATCGGCACCCTGATCGGCGGGGAGGTGACCGCATGACGCACGAAGCTTTGGCGGCCATCGAGCCCCGCATGGAGCGAGCGGTGGACGCCATGGAGCGCGACTTCGCGGGGATCCGCACCGGCCGAGCCTCGGCAGCGCTGGTGGAGCGCATCTCGGTCGACTATTACGGCACCGCCACGCCGCTCAATCAGATCGCAGGCATCTCCACCCCCGACGCGCACCTGATCGTCATCCAGCCCTGGGACCGATCCGTCCTGTCGGCCATCGAGAAGGCGATCACCAAGAGCGATATCGGCCTGGTGCCGAATGTGGACGGCACCGTCGTGCGCCTCAACGTGCCGCCGCTCACCGAGGAGCGTCGCCGCGACATGGTGAAGCAGGTCCGGCGCCGAATGGAGGAGGCTCGGGTCGAGATCCGCAACCTGCGCCGCGACGCCGCCGACCAGCTGAAGAAGGCGCTGCGCGACGGGGATCTCTCGGAGGACGAGGAGCGGCGCGAGCTCGACTCGCTCCAACGGCTGACGGACCGCTACGTCGACGCGATCGACTCGCGTGGCGAGCGCAAGGAAGCCGACGTCATGGAGGTCTGACGAGCTGCCGCTCCGTGATCGCCCGCGACATGTCGCGATCATCATGGACGGCAACCGGCGCTGGGCCGCGGCGCACGGGCTGCCGAGCATTGCCGGCCACGTGCAGGGCGTCGAGACGATCAAGCCCATCGTGCGCGTGGCGCCGGACCACGGCATCGAGGTGCTGTCGCTGTACGTCTTCAGCGGCGAGAACTGGCGCCGCTCCGACGAAGAGGTCAGCGGCCTCTTCAGCCTGATCGATGGCGCCGTCCGGCAGAACACCGACGAGCTCATCGCGCAGGGGGTGCGCGTCCACGTCATCGGTCGCCTGCACGAGGCTCCGGCCGACATCCAGCGGTCGATCCGCGACGCTGAGGAGCGGACCCGTGGCGGGAGCCGGATGGAGCTCAACATCGCCTTCAACTACTCCGGTCGCCACGAGATCGTGGATGCGGCTCGCGCGCTCATCGCCGCGGGCGTTCCGGCCGCCGAGGTCGACGAGGAACGATTCGCCGAACACCTGTACACCGCCGGCCAGCCCGATCCCGACCTGATCATCCGCACCGGCGCCGAGCAGCGCACCAGCAACTTCCTGCTGTGGCAGGGGGCCTACGCCGAGCTCATCTTCTGCGCGACGCTGTGGCCGGCGTTCACCACCCAAGAGTTCGAGGCCGCTCTCGCCGAGTTCGCCCGGCGCCAACGACGCTACGGGGCCTGAGCCAGATGCTGCGCACCCGTGTCCTGACGTCGGTCATCCTTGGCCCGATCGTGGTTGCCGCGGTCGTCGTCGGCGAACCGTGGCTGTCGCTCCTCGTCGCGCTGATCGCCTTCCTGGCGCTCGTCGAGCTGATCGCCCTGCTCGACGCCGCCGGCTTCGAGCCGCCGCAGGTCCTCGGCCTGCTGGTCGGCCTCGCCACGACGGTCGCCGGCCTGCTCGCAGCCAACCAGTCGCTGGTCGGCGGCGTCGCGTCGAGCCTGCTGCAGGCGACGCAACCACCCGGCCTGGTGACGGTCACCTTCGCCGCCGCGCTGCTCGTGCTCGGCGCGGTCGGCTTCACGCGCACCGATCCGGCACGCGGCTTCGCCTCGTGGGCGGTCACCGCGTTCGGCATCGCCTACGTCGGCTTGCTCACCCCGTTCTTCGTCCTCGTCGCGCATCTCGGACCGGCCGGCGGCACGGCTGCCACGCCGATCGGCATCTTCGGCCTGCACTCCGGGGCCGCGTGGGGATTGATGCTGGTGCTGGTGGTCTGGGGCTACGACAGCGGCGCGTACCTCAGCGGTCGATGGCTCGGGCGCCGCCAGCTGATCGATCACATCAGCCCGTCGAAGACGGTGGAGGGGCTGGTCGGCGGCCTCTTGGCAGCCACCATCGCGGCCGGCATCGGTGCGGCGTTGATCGGCCTGCCGGCCTGGCACCCGCTGGTGATCGGCCCGCTGGTGGGTCTCGGCGCGCAGGCTGGCGACCTGGCCGAGTCGATGCTCAAGCGCGCGGCGGGCCGCAAGGAGTCAGGCTTCCTGATCCCGGGCCACGGTGGGGTGCTCGATCGCATCGACTCGTTCCTGTTCGCCGCTCCGCTCCTGGCCGGCTGGGCGCTGCTGGTCGCCGGCTTCGGCCTGTGACCGGCGTCGCCGTGCTCGGCTCGACGGGCTCCATCGGTCGCCAGACCCTCGAGGTGCTTGCCGCCCACCCGGACCGATTCGAGCTGCACGGCCTGGCCGCCGGGCATGCCAGCCAGGCGTTTGCGGCCCAGCTCGCCCGGTTCCCGGCCGCACGCGCGTGGACGCCGGAGCTGCGTCCCGACGACGTCGCTCCCTCCCGCTGGGCCGAGGGCGAGCTGGTTGAGCTGGCGACCGCCGAGAACGTCGAGCTGGTGGTGGTGGCGACCACCGGCATGGCCGCCCTGCCGGCGGTGCTGGCGGCGCTCAGGGCGGGGCGACGCGTGGCGCTGGCCAACAAGGAGACCCTCGTCACCGGCGGCCACCTCGTCCGAGCCGCACTGCCGGCCGGCGGCGACCCGCTCGACCGCCTGCGGCCGATCGACAGCGAGCACTCGGCGATCTGGCAGTCGCTGCTCGGCGAACGGATCGCCGACGTCACGGCCCTGATCCTGACCGCCAGCGGCGGGCCTTTTCGCGGACGAGCGGCCGCAGATCTGGCCGACGCGACGCCCGACCAGGCTCTGGCCCATCCGACGTGGCGCATGGGCCAGAAGATCACGATCGACTCGGCCACGCTGGTCAACAAGGCCTTCGAGGCGATCGAGGCCAAATGGCTGTACGGGGTGCCCTACAGTAAGATCAGCGCCGTGATCCACCCCCAGAGCGTGGTGCACTCGCTGGTGGAGTTCGTCGACGGCTCGTACAAGGCTCAGCTCGGCCTTCCCGACATGCGGCTCCCCATCCAGTACGCGCTGACCCATCCCGACCGCCTGCCATCGCCGGCGCGCCACGCCGCGCCCGATGCCTGGCCGGCGCTCGACTTCTCTCCGCTTCGTCCGGGCGACTATCCGGCGTATGACACCGTCCGAGCTGCCGCGGCGGCGGGCGGGAATCGCGGCGCGATCCTGAACGCCGCGGACGAGGTGGCGGTCGGCGCGTTCCTGGGTGGGAGGCTGCCGTTCACCGGGATCGCGGAGGTGATCGGCGCAGCGGTCGAGCGCTGGGGGAGCGACGAGGAGCCGTCGCTCGAAGGCGTGATTGCGCTGGATGCGGAGGTGCGCTCAGCGGTGGGCGCGGAACTCGGAACCGGCTGATGGACGTGCTGTTGACGATCGTGGCCTTCATCGGTGTCCTGGTGGTACTGGTCGTCATCCACGAGGTGGGCCACTTTGCGGTCGCCAAGGCCGCGGGCATCACGGTGCAGGAGTTCGGCATCGGCTTCCCGCCGCGCATTGCCTCGACCACCTGGCACGGCACGCGGTACTCGGTCAACTGGATTCCCCTCGGCGGCTTCGTCAAGATGCTCGGCGAGGACGGCGACATCGAGGCCGAGCGCATGCGCGAGCGCGGGCTGTCGGAGACGGCCATCGACAAAGCGATGGAGGGCGCCTTCAACCGCAAGCCGATCCTGGTCCGCCTGGCGGTGCTGCTGGCCGGCGTGGTCATGAACTTCCTGCTGGCGATTGCGCTGTTCGCGACTGCCTTCAGCGTTTCGCAACCCATCCGCGTCCCGCCGCTGACGGTGACCGAGATCCAGCCGGACAGCCCGGCCGAGGGCAAGCTCGAGGTCGGCGACCGCATCCTGGTCGCCGACGGCCGGCAGTTCGATCGCTCGGAGGAGATGATCGACTACATCAGCGCGCAGGCCGGACACGCCGTGACGCTCGGCGTCGAGCGCGATGGACGAGATGTCGACGTGACCGTGACGCCACGCCAGCTCACCGAGGAGCAACGACAGGCGGGCATGGGGCCGGTCGGCTTCGGCCTGCGGCCCGAGGTCGAGATGGGTCCGCCGGCCGCGACGTCGCCGCTCGACGCCATCGCCTCCGGTGCCGGCGTGACCGTCGAGCTCGCACGCCAGATTCCCGGCGGCCTGGCAAGCACCGTCGCAGGGCTGATCGGACTGGCGCCGAACACCGGCGATGCTCGCGGACCGATCGGCATCGCGCAGGTCACCGGCGAGGTGCTCCACCAGACGCTCTTCGACCAGCTCGTCTTCGTCGGGCTGTTATCGATCAACCTGGCGGTGCTGAACGTGCTGCCGTTCCCGCCGCTCGACGGCGGACGGGTGGCGGTCACGCTGATCGAGGCGGTGAGGCGGCGGCGGCTTCCGGCAGAGCGCGAGGCGCTGATCTACCTGACCGGTTTCCTGGTGCTCCTGGCGCTGGTGATCCTGATCTCCATTCAGGACATCCAGCGCCTGCCGGGCGGCTGATCCGAACACGGATTAGGGTTCTCCACCGGGGCCGTCGACGTTGACATTCTGCGGGCCGGTCCCAACGCGGATGACGAAGAACTCTGCCGGCTCGTCGGGGGCGGTGATCTCACGATGCACCATCCGGGCGGGATTGAAGATGAAGTCCCCGGCCACCGCGGTCACCTGGTCACGCCCGGTGGGACCGTATTCGATCGTGACCCCGCCGCGGAGCACGTAGATGTAGGAGTCGCGCGCTCCATGGTGGTGCCAGCCGCCCGCCAGTCCGGCGTCGGTCTGCACCCAGCCAACCCAACGATCCGCATGGTCGAAGAGCTGTCGGCGGTCCATGCCGGGTGTGGGTGGTCCGGGTGGCGAGGCTCCCTCATCTGGGCGGACCACGATCGGTCGAGCTTGCTCCATTCGTGCTCTCCTTTCGCAGGTTGGCACGGGCACCTGCTTCTTGGATCGGCCTCGGCGAGTGGCGGCCATCGGCCTCGGCTGATATACTCCGTCAAGGTTTCGCCGGCCGTGCTGAAGCCAATATACGAAGCGTCGTAACGTGGGTCGGTTCGCCAGCCCACGTTTGTTTTTGAGATCTGTGCGGAGGTGCGATGGTGAGCCGTGACTTCATCGGTGCCCTGCTGCAGCTGAACGCGGAGAAGGGTGTTCCCAAGGAAATCCTGATCCAGACGCTCGAGCAGGCCATCGAATCGGCCTACCGTCGCAACGCCGAGGCGCCCGAGAACGTGGTCGTCCGGGTCGACCCCGAATCCGGCGAGATCAGCGTCTTCCGCGAGTACGAAGTGGTCGCCGGTCCCGACGAGGTGGAGGATCCCGAGCTGCAGATGGTGGTGGCCGATGCGCAGCAGGTAGACTCCAGCACCGGCGTCGGCGGCAAGGTGCGCGTGCCGGAGAACGTGACCCAGGCGCAGCTCGGTCGTATCGCGGCCCAGACCGCCGGGCAGGTGTACCGGCAGCGCCTGCGCGAAGCGGAGCGCGACGTGGTCTACGGCCAGTACGCCAGCCGCGAAGGCGAGATCATGACGGGGGTCGTGCATCGCACCACCGAGTCGGCCGTGGTGCTCGACATGGGCAAGGGCGTCGAAGCGGTGCTCGCGGTCAGCGAACAGCTGCCGTCCGAGCACTACCGCATCGGTCAGCACCTGAAGGTCTACGTGCTCGAGGTACGTCGCACCACGCGCGGACCGGTGCTCGTGGTGAGCCGCACGCATCGCGGCTTCCTGCGCCGGCTGATGGAGATGGAGATTCCCGAGATCTACAACGGCACCGTCGTCATCCGCGGCATCGCCCGGGAGGCAGGCAGCCGGTCGAAGGTCGCGGTCGAGAGCCGGCAGGTCGGCGTCGATGCCAAGGGAGCGGCCGTCGGGCAGCGCGGCGCACGCATCCAGGCCATCGTCGCCGAGCTGAACGGCGAGAAGGTCGACGTGGTGCTGTGGCACGAGGACCCGGCCCAGTACGTCGCCGAGGCCCTGTCGCCGGCCGAGGTGCTCAACGTCCGTGTCGACGAGGAGCACAAGATCGCGAACGTCGTCGTGCCCGAACGGCAGCTCAGCCTGGCCATCGGCAAGGAGGGCCAGAACGCGCGACTGGCCGCGAAGCTGACCGGCTGGCGGATCGACATCCGATCCGATGCGGGCGTCGCCGCCGCCGCAGGCGGCGAACCCGGCGGCGCGGCGAGCACGGAGGCGCACGCCGATGCCGAAGCGACGACCTGACCACATCCCGATGCGCACCTGCGCGATCTGCCGCCAGGTGCGCGCCAAGCGATCGATGACGCGGCTGGTGCGCAGCGCCGACGGCACGATCGCTCCCGATCCGACGGGCAAGGCGCCGGGACGGGGAACCTATGTCTGTGATGACCCTGCCTGCCGGGAGCCACACGCCCTGGCGGCAGGAGTACAGCGAGCACTGGGCGCGCCATTCGAGGCCGCCCTGCTCGCCACCGAGGAGAAGCATGCCGCCACGTAGATATCAACCACGACGCGGGCCACGTCCGCAGCGCCGGCGCAGCGGGCCGGCGTCGGGCGCCGTTGCGACCGAGGTCGCCGCCCCGCGCCCGACCGGGCCGGTCGAGCTGCCGACCTCCATCGCCGTCAAGGACCTCGCGACCGCGCTGGCGGTGAGCCCTTCGGAGATCATCAAGGAGCTGATCCGCAACGGGATCTTCGCCACCGTCAACCAGACGATCGACTACGACACCGCCTCACTGGTGGCAGCCGAGCTCGGCTTCGAGGTCGTCGAAGGCAGCGCCCAGCAGCGTGCTGCCGCCGAGGCCGCATCACAGCAGGAGATCGTGGCACCAGGCGCCGAGGAGGAGGGCGCCGGCAAGCCGGTGCTGTGGACGGAAGAGCACCCCGAGGAGCTCGAGACCCGCGCCCCGATCGTCGCGGTGATGGGCCACGTCGACCACGGCAAGACCAGCCTGCTCGACGCCATCCGCAGCACCAAGGTCGCGACCGGCGAGCGCGGCGGCATCACCCAGCACATCGGTGCGTCCGAAGTGGTGCAGAACGACAAGCGGATCGTCTTCCTGGACACGCCCGGCCACGAGGCCTTCACCGCCATGCGAGCGCGCGGGGCGCAGGTGACCGATATCGCGGTCATCGTCGTCGCCGCGGATGACGGCGTGATGCCACAGACCAGGGAGGCCATCGACCACGTCCGCGCCGCCCGGGTGCCGATGATCGTGGCCATCAACAAGGTCGACAAGCCGGACGCCAACCCGGATCGGGTCAAGCAGGAGCTGGCCGATACGGGCGTGCTGATCGAGGAATACGGCGGCGACGTCATCGCCGTGCCGGTCAGCGCCAAGCAGCAGACCGGGCTCGACACGCTGCTCGAGATGATCCTGCTGGTCGCCGACCTCCAGGAGCTGAAGGCGAACCCGAAGCGCGCCGCCATCGGCACCATCGTCGAATCGAAGGTCGACAAGGGGCGCGGTACGGTCGCAACCGTGTTGATCCAGACGGGCACGCTGCGGACCGGCGACGTGGTCGTGGTGGGCCGCACCTGGGGCCGCGTGCGTGCGTTGCAGAACGCGAGCGGCAAGCGGGTCAAGGCCGCCGAGCCGGCGACCGCGGTCGAGATCCTGGGGCTCAACGACGTGCCCGAGGCCGGCGATATCCTCCGCGTCGTCGCTGACGAGAAGCAGGCGCGCGATGCCGCCGAGGCCGCGACGCGTGCCGCGGGCACCGGCGACGGGCGGACGGCGTTCAGCCTCGAGGACATCAGCGCCCAGATCCAGGCCAGCGAGGTCAAGGAGCTCCGCGTGGTGCTCAAGACCGACGTGCAGGGCTCGCTGGGCGCCATCCGGCACGCGCTGGAGCGACTCAACACGTCGGAGGTGCGGATCAACATCATCCGCGAGGGCGCCGGCGACATCAACGAGTCGGACGTGCTCCTGGCATCTGCCTCGGACGCCATCGTGGTCGGCTTCAACACCCGGCTCGACCCCGGCGCGCAGCGCGCCGTCGAGGCCTCCGGCGTGGACGTGCGGATGTACGACGTCATCTACAAGCTGACCGACGACGTCGGCGCGGCGCTCAACGGCATGCTGGCGCCGAAGCTGATCGAGCAGGTCGAGGGTCACGCCGAAGTGCGCATGGTGATCAAGGCGGGCAAGGCCGGTTTCGTGGCCGGCTCGTACGTGACCGACGGTCGGATCGTGCGCGGTGCTGGTGCACGCCTGTTCCGCGGCGGGGCGCTCATCGAGGAGACCCGCATCGAATCGCTCAAGCGCTTCAAGGACGATGTGCGCGAGGTTGCGGCCGGCTTCGAATGCGGCATCAGCCTGGCCAGCGGCGAGATCGCCGAGGGCGACGTCATCGAGTGCTTCCAGATGGTGGCCGAGCAGCGCGCCTGACCGGCCGCTGTTCGCACCACCACACCGGCGCGAGAGACTCATGAGCCAGCGCAGCCAGCGCCTCGATGCGCAGATCCGCCAGGAGCTGATGGAGCTGTTGCAGCGCGAGATGAAGGATCCGCGGCTGGGGTTCGCGACGATCACCCAGGTCGAGACCGCGCGCGACCTCGGGACGGCCCGCGTCTGGGTGAGCGTGCTCGGATCCGAGGAGGAACGCGAGCAGACGATGCGGGCGCTCACGACCGCCGCGCCCTGGCTGCGCCGCAAGCTTGCCGAGCGGCTCGAGATCCGGACCGTTCCGCAACTCGTCCTGCGTCGCGATACCTCGATTGAGACCGGCGACCGGGTGCTGCGCCTGCTGCGCCAGATCGAGGACGACGAGCGACCGCTGGACGGGACGGACGAAAAGGCGAACGCGAATGGAGAGCCTGAATGAGCAGCGCCGAGGTCGCCTCCCTGATTCGCGGCGCGCAGCGCATCACCGCGATCTGCCACGAGAATCCTGATGCCGACACGCTCGGCGCGGCGCTCGCCATCCGCTTCGCCGCCGAACGGCTCGGCAAGCAGGCCGAGGTAGTCAGCGGGGATCCCGTGCCGCCGTTCCTGGCCTTCCTGCCGGGTGTCGAGGCGGTGCGAAGCCGGCCGGCGCTCGAGCCGGACCTGGCGGTGGTCGTCGACGCCGGCGACCTGGCCCGCACCGGCAGCGTGGCGCGTGACTGTGCCGATTGGCTGGCGGCGTCGCGCATTGCGAACGTCGACCATCACGTCAGCAACCCCGGCTTTGGCGACGCGCAGCTGATCGATCCGGAAGCTGCCGCGACCTGCGAGCTGGTCGCCCTGTTGCTGCCAGAGCTCGGCGTCGAGCTGGACCGCAACCTGGCGACGGTGCTGATGGCGGGGATCGTCCAGGACACCCACACCTTCGCCCATCCCAACGCCACGCCGCGCACCCTGCGCGTCTCGGCGGAACTTGTCGAAGCCGGCGCGCCGCTGTCGGCCATCAACCGCTCGATCTACGCCGACAAGCCGTTCAGCACGCTGGCGCTGTGGGGACAGATCCTGGCCGGCATCGGTCAGCGGCGGGACGGCCGCATCGTGCATGCCGCCATGACGCTGCAGATGCTGTCGGACACCGGAGCCGAGGCCAGCGCGTCGGAGGGCTTCGTCGACCTGCTTGGCTCGACCAGGGCAGCCGACATCACCGTCCTTTTCAAGGAGGCCGATGCGTCGACCACCCGGGTGAGCGTGCGGACGACGGCACGTGCCGATGCCGTGGCCATCACCGGGGCATTCGGTGGGGGAGGACACGCCCGCGCGGCGGGCTGCACGCTGCAGCGACCGCTGGACGAGGCGCGCCAGGCCGTCCTCGCCGAATGCGAGGCGGAGCTCGCGCGGGGCGATGCTGGGGGTCGTTAACCTCGACAAGCCGGTTGGCCCCACGTCGCACGACATGGTCGCGCTGCTGCGGCGCCTCACCGGCATGCGACGCATCGGCCACGCTGGCACGCTCGATCCGCTGGCGTCGGGGGTCCTGCCGGTGCTCGTCGGCGCGGCCACTCGACTGAGCGAGGAGCTGACGTCCGGCCGCAAGCGATACGACGCCGTCATCCGTCTCGGCTTTCGCTCCGAGACGGACGACGCCCAGGGACCGGTATGGCGGCAGGACGGCGCGCTTCCCGACGATGTGGCGATCGCGGAGACGCTGGCGAGTTTCGTGGGTACCTTCGAGCAGCGTCCGCCGGCATTCTCTGCCCGCAGCCAGGGTGGGGTGCGTGCTTACCGCGCGGCACGAGGCGGAGAAGCCCTCGACCTGCCGATGCGCAGCGTGACGATCGACTCGCTCGAGGTGCTCGAGCTGCAGCGTGGCGATGATCGGGTCGACGTGCGGATCGACCTGCGCTGCGGACCGGGGACGTACGTGCGCGCCGTGGCCCGCGACCTCGGGGAGCGGCTCGCGTCCGGCGGCTACCTGGCCGCGCTGCGGCGGACGGAGGCAGCCGGGTTGCGCATCGACGACGCGGTCACGCCCGAACGATTGGGCGAGCTGGCCGGCGCCGGGCGCCTCGAGGAGGCGTTGGTCTCGGTGCTCGACCTGCTGCCGCTGCCCAGACTGTCGCTCGACGCGAGCGAGAGTGAACGCTTCACCAACGGTGCGTCGCTGTCGTCGCATGGCTCCTCCGGCCGCCACGCGGTGCTGAGCGATGGTCGGCTGCTCGGGATCGGCACCGTGCGTGAGGGACAGCTGCATCCCGACAAGGTCCTGCCGCGATGAGCCAGGCGCTCACGCTCGACGCGCTGCCACGCATCGGTCCTGCCGCCGTGACGCTGGGCGTGTTCGACGGTGTGCACCGCGGACATCAACACCTGGTCGAGACCACCCGCCAGGCCGCAGCCGCCAACGGCGCGCTGAGCGTCGCCCTCGTCTTCGACCCGCCCCCGATCGAGGTGATCCAGAGCGGGACGCAGCTGGCCAGGCTCGCGCCGCTCGACGTCAACCTGGCCCTGCTGCGCGAGGTGGGGATCGACCACGCGATCCCGCTCCGCTTCGACGAGGCACTGCGGGCGCTGCCCGCCGCGGATTTCGTGGCGGGCCTTGCTCCGGCCATCGAGCTGCGGGCGATGGTGATGACGTCCGACAGCGCGTTCGGGCACGACCGCGACGGGACGCCGGAGAGCATGGCGGCGCTGGGCGCCCGGCGCGGTTTCGAGGTCACGCCCTGCGATGCGCTGCTGGTCGATGGCGCGCCGGTATCGTCGAGCCGGATCCGCGCCGCGATCGAGACAGGGAACATCGGCGTCGCGACCGAGCTCCTGGGACGGCCGCCACTGCTGCGCGGCACGGTCGTCGCCGGCGATCGCCGCGACCGGGCGCTGGGATTCCCGACCGCCAATCTGGCCTTCGACTACCACGCCGCCATGCCCGCCCTCGGCATTTACGCCGGGCGCGTCGCCGTTCCGGAGCGGGGAGTGGGCCCGGACCACCCGGCGCTGGTCAGCATCGGCGTGCGGCCGACCTTCCATTCAGCAGCCGCGGTGCTGGTCGAGGCATACCTGCTCGATTTTGACGCCGACCTGTATGGTGCCGAGCTGACGCTCTGCGTTGAACGAAGGCTGCGCGAGGAGCGCCGCTTTGCAGACGTGGACGAGCTCATCGCACAGATGCGCCGCGATGAGGCGGAGGCGCGGGCGCTGTTCGGCATGGGTGCCTGAGCGGCCGGAGGCCGTATCGGTGCCAAGCGTTCGAAAACCGGTCAATGGCGGTGCGACGCGCGGTCTGGTAGCATCCGCCTGATACGGAATCGAACGTGGAGGAACGTGTGCCGCTCGCGAAGGAAGTGAAGAGCGAGATCGTCGAAGACTACGCCACCCATGATGGCGATACCGGCTCCCCCGAGGTGCAGATCGCACTCCTCACCGAGCGGATCAAGTCACTGACGGACCATTTGCGGAGCTTTCCCAACGACAACCATTCCCGCCGCGGCCTGCTCAAGCTGGTCGGCCAGCGGCGCCGCCTGCTGGCGTACCTCGTCCGCAACGACGTGGATCGCTACCGGGCCGTGATCAGTCGATTGGGGCTGCGTCGCTAGCCGCGAACCGATGACGACCCAGGTGCCACCACGGCGGCCCTGGGTCTGCTCTCGTTCGGGCCATTCATCGCCGAGGACAAGACACAAGGTGTCGCCCCCACACCCACCAGGGGGCCGCGTCGCAACGAGCGCCTCACGCAGCACACCGTGCAACGGTTGAGCGTGAACCGAGCGCCGGACGCATCAGAACATTCGAGGATTGGAGAACTACGTGGCAATCAAGGTTGAGGCCGAGATCGGCAACCAGGCCTTCTCGCTGGAGGCGGGAAAGCTGGCCGAGCAGGCCGATGGCGCGGTGATCGTCCGCTACGGCGACACCGTCCTGCTGGCGACGGCGGTCGCCAGCAAGGAGCCCCGGGAGGGGACCGACTTCTTCCCGCTCACCATCGACTACGAGGAGCGGATGTACGCGGCGGGCAAGATCCCGGGCGGCTTCATCAAGCGCGAGTCGCGCCCGTCGGAGGCGGCCATCCTGGCCATGCGCCTCACCGACCGGCCGATCCGTCCACTCTTCCCGAAGGGCTATCGGAACGACGTCCAGGTCGTGCTGACGGTCCTGTCGGTCGACCAGGAGAACGACCCGGACATCCTGGCGGTCAACGGCGCCTCCGCGGCGCTGTCGGTGAGCGGCATCCCGTTCCTGGGTCCGGTGGGCGCCGTGCGGGTCGGCTACATCGACGGACAGTTCGTGACCAACCCGACCTATTCACAGCTCGAGGAGAGCCAGCTCGACCTCGTCGTCGCCGGCACCCGCGAGGCGCTGATGATGGTCGAGGCCGGCGCCAAGATCCTGCCCGAGGCCACCATGGCCGACGCCATCGAGTACGGCCAGAAGGAGCTGCAGAAGAGCATCGATCTGCAGGAGAAGCTGGTCGCGACGGCCGGCGCGCCGAAGAAGCTGCCGTTCATCGGCCCCAAGGCTGACTCGATCGTCAAGCTCGGCAAGGCGCTGGGCAGCGGGACCGAGTTCGTGGTCTTCGACGTCGAGACCACCGCCATGAAGCCCGAGAACGGCTACATCGTTGACCTCGCGGCGCTGCGCGTCCGCGACGGCCAGGTGGTGGACCGCTTCGAGTCGCTGGTCAATCCCGGCCGCTCCATCGTCGGACACCAGGTGCACGGCATCTCGGACCAGGACGTGGCCAGCGCCCAGACGGCTGCTGACGTCCTGCCGCGCTTCGTCGAGTGGGTCGGCGAGGCACCGGTGGTTGCCCACAACGTCAGCTTCGACCTGCCGTTCGTGCTGCGCCACATGCCGACCGAGACCAAGTGGGAGCCTTCGGCCGTCTACGACACGCTCGAGCTGGCCTACCAGCTGTACCCCGATGCGGGCAGCTACAAGCTTGCCGACCTCATGCGCTTCGTCTTCGGCCGCGATCACGAGGCGGCGCACCGCGCCATGCCGGATGCCCAGGCCACGGCAGACCTGTTCATCAACCTGACCAGCGGCCTGACGGAGCGGCTTGACGCCATTCGCGGCGACATCGCCGACGAGATTCGGCGCGGTCGCGACGGCAGCTACAACCGCGCCGAGCAGGGACAGCGCATGGAGGACATCCGGCGCCGTCATGGCATCGGTTCGGCACTGATGGACGTGCTCACCAAGTCGACCGTCCGCGAGCTGGTGCTGTCCGAGGGAATCCGTCTCGACGGGCGCGACACGACGACCATCCGACCGATCAGCGTCGAGGTCGGTCTTCTGCCGCGCACCCATGGCTCCGGGCTCTTCACCCGCGGCCAGACCCAGGTGCTCTCGATCGCCACGCTCGGCCCGGCCAGCGACATCCAGCGGCTGGATACGATCAGCCCCGAGACCGAGAAGCGGTACATCCACCACTACAACATGCCGCCGTACTCGACCGGCGAGGCGAAGTTCATGCGCGGCCCCGGCCGGCGTGAGATCGGCCACGGGGCGCTCGCCGAGCGCGCGCTGCTGCCGGTGCTGCCCTCCATGGACGAGTTCCCGTACGTCATCCGCGTCGTCAGCGAGGCGGTCAGCAGCAACGGCTCGACCTCGATGGGCTCGACCTGCGGCAGCACGCTGGCCCTCATGGACGCCGGGGTACCGATCTCGGCACCGGTCGGCGGCGTGGCCATGGGCCTCATCACCGATGCGGCGACCGGCCGCTACGCGGTGCTCACCGATATCACCGGCAAGGAAGACGCCTTCGGCGACATGGACTTCAAGGTGACCGGCACGACCGAGGGCGTGACGGCGCTGCAGATGGACATCAAGACCGCGGGAATCACCGCGGCCATCCTGCGCGATGCCCTCGAGCAGGCACGCCAGGGCCGCCTCTTCATCCTCGACAAGATGACGCAGACGATCAGCGCCAGCCGCAGCGAGCTGAGCCAGTACGCGCCGCGGATCATCACCATGAAGATTCCGGTCGACAAGATCCGCGACGTCATCGGCGCCGGCGGCAAGGTGATCCGCCAGATCACGGCCGAGACCGGCACCCAGATCAACGTCGAGGACGACGGCACCATCCAGATCGCGTCGACGTCGGGAGAGGCGTCCGACAAGGCGGTGCGCTGGATCGAGGGCCTGACTCGCG
>JAICUY010000028.1 GCA_025935615.1 Steroidobacteraceae bacterium | reverse complement strand
GGCCTCGTCTCGCGCGTCGCCTCGCCGTTGGCCGACGACTACGCGCTGTTCCGGCCGATCCGCATCCATCCCATCCTGGGTGACGAGCTGCGCGCGATTGCGGATCGCTACGAGCAGATCGTGTGCATCGAGGCCAATGACGGCCAGTACGCCGACATGGTCGAGCTTGCCATCCGCCGCCCCGTCCTGCGCGTGCCGCTACTCGGCGGCCGCATCTCGCTCGAGGCGGTGCGCGACGGGCTGGACCGGGTGCTGGCCGGCGGTCCGTCGCAGCCGCCCATCCCGTCGCCCTCCGCGGAGCGGCTGCCACCGTCGCCACTGGGGATCGGCTGATGCCCGAGACGCCCATGGCCGAGCTCGGTTACAAGCGCAACATCAAGACCGACCTGCTGCCCACCATCTGGTGTCCCGGCTGCGGGATCGGCACGATCATGGTGCAGCTGGCCATGGTCCTCGACGAGATGGGCCTCGACGAGACGAACACGATCATCGTCACCGGCATCGGCTGCACCGGGCGGATGGGCAGCTACCTGAACTACGAGAGCGTGTACACCTTGCACGGCCGCACGCTGCCGGTGGCCGAGGCGATCAAGACGGTTCGTCCCGAGATGAACGTGATCGTGGTGGCCGGTGATGGCGATACGGCCAGCATCGGCGGCAACCATCTGATCCACACCATCCGGCGCAACGCGCCGCTGACGGTGCTGTGCAACAACAACGAGATCTACGGCCTGACCGGCGGGCAGACCGGACCGACCACGCCCACCGGCACCAAGACGCTGTCCTCGCCGGCCGGAAACCCGAACACGCCGGTCAACCTGCAGGCCATCGTCCGCTCCTCGCCGCACTCGCTGTATGCCAAGACGACCGTCTATCACCAGCTCCAGATGCGCAACGCCATTCGCGAGGCGATCGAGCACGACGGCTTCAGCCTGGTGGATATCACCAGCCAGTGCATCGAGAACAACGGGCGGCGAATCGGCTTCGCCAGCGCCAACGAGATGCTCAACTTCTACCGCAAGACCTACAAGCGCGCCCCGAAGGACGCCGATCACCTCGAGCCGTTCCAGCTTGGTGTCCTCCATCCGTTGAAGACCGATGCAGGCGCTGCGTCCAACGGCAACGGCCACGCGCCGGTCGAGCTGCCGGCCCAGCCGGCCGCACCGCTGACCTCCGCGACCGATACGCCCGGCGAGGGCGGCGCCACCGAGCCGCCAGCTGGGGACAGGGAGGCGCGACGCGCCGAGGCCCAGCGCAAGGCGGCGCTCATGGCCCAGCTGCCGTCTGACGTGAAGCTGCGGGTCGCGAAGCGCGAGATCACGCTGGACGACGCGCTCGCCTCGGTGCGAACCGGCGCCAGCGCTCCTGACGCGCCCGAGCCGCCGAGCGTGGTGGAAGTGTCTGCGACTGGCGCCGATCCGCTCACCGACGTCAAGCGCGATCAGCTCGACGCGCAGAAGGGCGAGGCGGCGGCCGAGGGACGCGACCTCATCGGCGGCTCGCCGGGAACCGATGTCCAGCCGGCCATGCCGCGAACGGCTGCCGACGCCGCACCGGCGATCGTGGCCGGCGACCCCCGGGACGCGCGACGCGCGGAGGCGCAGCGCAAGTTCGCGCTGATGCAGCGGCTGCCATCCGAGCTGAAGCTGCGCGTCGCGAAGCGCGAGATCAGTCTCGAGGATGCGCTGCGCCAAGCCGGAGTGGAGGACGAGTAGGGGTGCCATCGCCACGGGTTGGCTCCATCGGCGAACCAGACGGCAGCTCGGTCCGTTCGAAGCGGGTTCGTTCGCCATCGAAGCCACGCGGTGGCGATTTCGCGGCTCGGTGGCCCGCACGCAGCACTTGTTGGCCGATAGAGCCATCGGCTGGCTATGCCGGCCGCGCCGCATCGGTCCGGCCCGCGTGAGCACCTCGATTGCGCTCGACGGCGTCGGCGGGCAGGGGGTGCGGGTCATCGCCGGCGTCATGGGCGCGCTGCTGGCCCGCATGGGAAAGCAGGTCACCATCCTGTACGACTACGACTCGTCGGTGCGCGGCTCGATGTCCGACGCGTTCGTGATCTTCGACGACGCGCCGATTGCCAATCCGGTGGTCGAGGAGGCGGACATCCTGCTCAAGCTGGCCAACAAGGGCCACCTGCGCATCCGTGGCCGCAAGGTCGTGACCGACCTCGGGCTGGGCGGGGAGGGCCAGGAGCAGATTCCCTTCGCGTCGCTCGGCTCGGAGCACTTCGGCAAGGAGCTGTTCGGGAACATGATCGCCCTCGGCAGACTGCTGAGGCTGGCAGGAATCGACTTCGACGAGGCCGCCATCCGCGACTCCCTTCCGGCCCGCTTCAAGGACGAGAACGTCGGCGCCATCCGCTTCGGCTATGACCTGACCGATGCGCAGATCGCGCGCCTGGCCGCCGCAGCGCCGCCCAGCCGCTTCGAGATGAACGATGCGGCGCTGGCGCCCGGCGATGTGCGCGGCGTTGCCGCTGGCTTCGGCGTCGCCACCGGTTCCGAAGTCGGCGACTGAGCTGCGGGCCGCCGTTTGCTGGCACGGCACGTAACGGCACCGGAGGAGCTGTTCTTCGCCGTCGATTGCCGCTCCAGCAAGGCACGGCGCCCCAAGGCATTCGCTCGGCGCCGCAGCCTCCGTTATTTGTTACGGCTGCAAAGGCGAACCGTTACGCCACCACGCCCAGCTCACTGAGCGCATCGTCGAGCGCGGCGGCCTCGGCGTCGGCGAGCGGACGGAGTGGCGCGCGCATGTCGGGGCAGACCGGCACTCCCCGGCGACCGAGCACGTGCTTCACGGCCGCGATGAACTGGCCGCTCGCCTCGAGCGCATCGCGCAGCGCGCGCAGGCGCTGCGCCGCCGCAGCATCCGGACCATCGAGCGCCGTGCGGACGACCTCCGGGAAGGCGGCCGCCATGCCTGACACCGACCCGACCGCGCCGCGTTCCAGCGCATCGGGGATCAGCGGCTCCGACCCCACGTACACCGGCAGGCCGAGCTCGAGATAAGGGGCCAGGCGCTCGAAGGGCGCCTCACTGACCTTGAGCCCGGCGAAGTTCTCCGCTCCGTCGCGCAGATGCTTCACGACCTCGATCGACAGCGGATATCCGGAGCGGGCGGTGAAGGCGTAGCCGTAGAACGGCAGCGGCGCACAGGCCTGCGCGGCGGCCAGCATGTGCGCGGTCAGCGCATCGGTATCGAGCGGAAAGTAGGGCGGCGGGATGACGGCGACCGCATCGGCTCCGATGTCGCGTGCGTGCGAGGCCAGGGCGACCGTGTCGGCGGTGGTCTGGGCGCCGGCGTGCACGATGAGCCGCCCGGTGAGCGCCTCGCGGAACGCCGAGGCCACCGCGCGCCGCTCGTCCAGCGTGAGCAGCACGCCCTCGCCGGTCGTGCCGCAGGCGAAGACACCCTCGGCGCCGTGCGCGGTGAGGAACGCGACGTAGGGAGCGACGGCATCGATGTCCAGCCGCGACCCGCCATCGCGCAGCGGCGTGGCGGCGGCGACGATGAGCTCCGGCATCGGTCCAGCCTAACCGACTCGGAAGGTGCATCGGTGTAGACTCAGGCAGCCATGACCTACGTCATCACCGAACCGTGCATTGGCGTGAAGGATGCGAGCTGTGTCGACGTTTGTCCGGTCGATTGCATCCACGCCACCGAAGAGGATTCGATGTACTTCATCGATCCTGACGAGTGCATCGACTGCGGCGCCTGCGAGCCGGAATGCCCGGTGACCGCCATCTTCGCCGAGGATGCCGTCCCGGACCAGTGGACGAACTACATCCAGATCAACGCCGACTACTTCGCCAACAAGTAGCGTGGCCGCTCGACTGATCGCGCTGTATCACCAGCCCTCGGACCCGCATGCCTTCGACAACCACTACGCCGCTGTCCACGGCCCGATCGTCCGTCGCTACCCGGGGCTCCGCGATCTTCGCCTGACGAAGCTGGAATCGGTCAGCGAGCGGCTGCCCGCGTACTACCTGATGGCCGAGATGGCCTTTGACTCGCGGGCGGACCTCGATACCGCGCTGGCCTCGGAACCGGGCAGGGAGAGCGGCCGCGACCTCCGCAACTTCGCACAGGCAGGGGTCGACCTGTTCATCCTCGACGACGACAATCGGGCCGATGCCTGAGCTCGAGGCGCCCCGACCATCGCCGCCGGACGCGCTCGGGTTTGAACGGATCATCTACGACAAGTCGCCTGAGACGGCGGTCGCAACGGTCACCATCAACCGGCCGGCGATCCTCAACTGCTTCGACTTCGCCACGCTGCGCGAGATGGCCCGTGCCTTCGAGGACGCCTCCTGGGACGACACCGTGGCGGTGGTGGTCGTCACCGGCGCCGGCGACCGCGCCTTCTGCACCGGCGCGGACCTCGACGAGCAGGCACGGATGGGCGCCGTCAGCGGCCAGTACTGGCGCTGGATGGGCGCCTTCATCGAGATGCACGATCGCCTGCGGGGGATCGGCAAGCCGACCATCGCGCGCATCAACGGCGTCTGCGTCGGCGGCGGCCAGGAGCTGCAGCTGGCCTGCGACCTGAGCGTGATGGTCGACGACGCCTACATTCGCCATGTCGGTCCCGAGCACGGCTCGGTGCCGGCCGGCGGGGCAACCCAGTGGCTGCCGCTGGTCGTCGGCGACCGCCGCGCGCGCGAGATCGTGATGCTGTGCGAGCCGATCTCGCCGGCGCAGGCGCTGGAGTGGGGACTCGTCTCGCGCGTCGTGCCGCGGGCCCAGCTGGACGATTGCGTCGCCGACCTTGCCGCCAAGTTCCGGCGCAAGCTGCCCGAGGCGCTGCGCTACACCAAGGCGCAGCTCAACTGGTGGCGCGACCTGGTCTGGTCCCAGACGATCACCCATGCCCGCGACTGGCTGGCGGTGCACTCGACGGCCGACGAGACGAAGGAGGCCGTTGCCGCCTTCCACGACAAGCGCGCGCCGCGATACGACGAGCTGCGCTGGATGCAGGCCTTCCCGCGAACCTGCGGGCGTTGCGGTGCGTCCGGGCTGCCCGCGGCACACGGGTTCTGCGGCGTGTGCGGCGCGCCGCTCGAGCCGGCCTGGTCGGAGACCGGATCGCGCTCAGGAGACGCAAATCCATGACATTCGCTCCTCAACTCATCCTCGTCGAGCGGAACGACGAAGCGCGCACCGCCCTCCTCCGCATCAACCGGCCGAAGCAGCTCAACGCGCTGAACGGTCCGACCATGGACGCCCTGTGCGACGCGCTGGAAGGCCTCGACCGCGACGACGCCATCCGCGCAATGGTTGTCACCGGCAACGAGCGGGCGTTCGCGGCAGGCGCCGACATCGGCGAGATGGCGAACGCGACGCCGATCGACATGCTGACCGCGAACCGCATCGGTCAATGGGATCGCGTACGGCGGATCAGCAAACCGGTGATCGCCGCGGTCAACGGCTGGTGCCTGGGTGGCGGCTGCGAGCTGGCCATGGCGCTCGACCTGATCGTGGCCGGCGAGGGAGCGAAGTTCGGGCAGCCCGAGATCAACATCGGCATCATCCCGGGTGCCGGCGGCACGCAGCGCCTGACCCGCGCCATCGGCAAGAGCAAGGCGATGCGCATGATCCTGACCGGCGAACCGATCAGCGCCCGTGAGGCGTTCGAGGCCGGGCTGGTGGCGCAGGTCACGACCGACGAGCTGACGGTCGAGGATGCGCTGGCCCTGGCCGCGACGATCGCGCAGAAGTCGCCGCTCGCACTGCGCCTCGCCAAGGAATCGGTCAACGCCGCCTACGAGATGAGCCTGACCGATGCGCTGGCGCACGAGCGCCGCCTCTTCTACCTCCTCTTTGCCAGCGAGGACCAGAAGGAGGGCATGACGGCCTTCCTGGAGAAGCGGACGCCCGATTTCACCGGCCGGTGAACCTCGGCAACCCCGACCGACCGGTCGGTGGCCTCGCGGTCCGGCGGCCCGATGGCGTCGAAATGCGACCGCTCGGGCGTGACGACTTCGGGGTCGCGCTCGAGCTCGTTGGCGAGCTGTACGACCTTCTCGCGACCGATGCGGAAGCGCACCGCCCGCGCTATGAAGCAGTCATCCGGTCGGTCGACGCCACGCCATTCCTGGCCCTGTTCGAAGGTGAGCCGGCGGGGATCGCCGTCTTCCGCTTCCGGCGGCGTCTCGGCTTCGCTCGCTTCCAGGGCTGGCTGAGCGACCTCTATGTTCGCCCGCAGTTCCGCGGCCGCGGGATCGGCCGGATGCTGGTGCAGGCCTGTGTCGAGGAGTGGCGGTTACGGCAGGGGACCGGGATCATGCTCGAGACCGGCGCGGGCAATGTCGAGGCCCGGTCGCTGTACGAGTCGCTCGGCTTCAGCGAAGCCGGGAAGCACTTCCAGCTGCGGCCGGTCGTGGTGCGCGGGGTGGTGCCGCCGACCGGCGTCTCGATCCGGCTGATGGAGGCCGACGACTTCGAGCCGGTCACCCGTCTGCTGGGTGAGCTCGGCGTGCCGGTGCCGGCCGAGGAGCGCCTGGACGCCGTCCGTCGCACGTTCCTCGATCATCTGCGCCGCGCGGACACCGCCTCGCGGGTCGCTGTGCGCGACGGGTCGGTCGTCGGCGTCGGCACGCTCGAGCTGCGCGAGCCGTTCTTCACGTTGACGCCGCAGGCATGGATCCCCGAATTCGTCGTGACCGATGCGTTTCGCGGACAGGGCATCGGCGCGGCGCTGCTGGACGCGGTGCTGGCCGATGCGGCGAGCAGGTCGGCGTATGCCGCGGTGCTGGAGAGCGGGCCACAGCGGGAATCGGCGCATCGGCTGTACGAGGCGGCGGGATTCGTCGATGTCGGCAGCTTCTATGTCTTCCCGTCCTGATCGGGGCCGGCACGGCCAGCTCTGATACGCCCGCCTGCTCCGTCGGCGCCTGCGGGCCCAGGTTTCAGCGCTCTGAGCAGTCCCACTGCTCATCCGGCGGCCGGCGCGCCGATGAGGCGCTGATGAAGCAGTCGGACTGATATCTCTGCCTGCGCACCGAGCCGGCGGACCGATCCGGGCTGTCAGCGCCGGCAGGTGAGCGGCCTACAATCCTCGGATGCCCCCGGATACCGAGCGCGGGATCACGCGCGAGCAGCTGCTGGTGACCGCCGGCGTGATGGCCGGCATCGCCGTTGCGGCGCTCGACTCCACGGTGGTCGGTACTGCCATGCCGACCATCATCGGTCAGCTGGGAGGAATCGCCGAGTACGGCTGGGTCTTCGCGGCCTACCTGCTGACGGCCACCACCACCGTCCCGGTGTTCTCGACGCTGGCCGATGTGCACGGCCGCAAGCCGATCTTCATGATCGGCCTCGCCCTGTTCATCGGTGGCTCGATGCTCTGCGGCATCGCGACCTCGATGCTGCAGCTGATCATCTTCCGCGCCATCCAGGGCCTGGGTGCCGGAGCGGTGACGCCGATCGCATTCACGATCGTGGGCGACATCTTCGACGCGCGGCAGCGGGCGCGGATGCAGGGCTTCTTCAGCAGCGTCTGGGGCGTGTCGGCCATCATCGGTCCGGCGCTCGGAGGCCTGATTACCGGCACCGTCGGCTGGCGCTGGGTCTTCTACATCAACGTGCCGGTCGGGCTGACTGCGGCGCTGTTGATCGGGCTGGCGCTGAACGAGCACGTCGAGCACCGGGAGCACCGGCTCGACTGGCTCGGTGCCGCGACGCTGACCGGCGGGGTGGCGCTGCTGCTGCTCGGCGTGTCCGAGGGGAGCCGCATCGGGTTCGCGAATGCGACCGTGATCGCCATGCTGGCCGGTGCGATCGCCTTGCTGCTGGCCTTCGGCCGCAACGAGGTGACCGCGGACGAGCCGCTGATCGACATCGGGCTGCTGCAGCGACCGATCATTGCCGCCGGACTCGCGGTCGGAACCCTGGCCGGCGTGATCATGTTCGGCCTGACCGCCTACCTGCCGCCGATCGTGCAGGGCGTGCATGGCGGCTCGCCGCTCGAGGCCGGGCTGGCCGTCGGCGCCATGTCGATCGGCTGGCCGATCGGCTCGATCATCGCGGGCCGGGCCATGATCCGCTTCGGCTCGCGCCCGGTCGTGTTGGTCGGCACTTCACTGCTGGTGGTGGGTACGGCGGTCCTGACCCAGGCAGCTCCGATCGATGCGCTGTGGTACGCGGCGCTCGGCGCGGCGGTGGTCGGTTTCGGCATGGGGCTGACCAGCACGCCGCTGCTGGTGTCGATCCAGTCGGCCGTGTCATGGCGCCGGCGAGGTCAGGCCACCGGCTTGGTGCAATTCAGCCGGACGATCGGCGGCGCGGTGGGTACCGGGCTGATGGGCGCGATCCTGGCCTCCGCCGTCGGACCGACGGCCAGCACCATCCTCGATCCGGTCAACCGCGGCTCGATCCCGGCCGCCGATCTTGCGGCAATCAGTGACGCCCTGGCCGGCGGCCTGGGCCTCATCTTCGCCCTGCTGCTGGCGACGGCGGCGCTGACCTGGCTGCTCGCCATTCGCTTCATGCCCGCCGTCCACGTCGACGACCATGCCGAGGAACGGGCGGAGGAGCTGGCGGCGGACCGATCAGCGGGCGGCAGGTCCCGGATTCGCAACGTCGAGAGCTACAAGTAGGTCTCCGCGCCTCAGTCGTTGTCGCGCTGGACCCACCACTCGGCGAACTGCGAGGCACGCCCGTCAGGCGCCAGCCGGATGAGCCACAGGTTCTTGAACTCCGACTCCTCCTCGTCGCGGTGCGCCGGATAGCCGGTGACGCCCTCGACCACGCCCAGATCGCCGTCGACGGCCACGATCCGATGCTCGAAGGTCCACGGTCGCTTCGAATCGCCTCGACCGATCCACTTCTCCACGATCACCTCGCGTCCCTGCCAGGGTGTGGCGTAGGGCCATGGTGAGTAGCTCGCGTCCTCGGTGAAGAGCGCTTCGATGTCGGCCGGCGCGTCGGTCGACCACGCATGCCGGTACCGCGTCAGCCAGTTCTCCAGGTCGTCTCGATTCACGCCGATCGCCTCCTGTCGCAGCCTTCCAGTGACCCGCATGATGCGCCGCGCGACTCGGCGCCGCCGTCGAGCGAGCAAGCCCGCGTAGAATCGGCGCGTGTCCTCGCCTGCCCAGCCTGCGACGTCCGCGTCGGGTGCCGTCTACGAGACGATCCTGGTCGATGACGCCGCAGCGGTGCGCACCATCACCCTCAACCGGCCGGACAGCCTCAACGCGCTCAATGCCGCCATGCGCAGGGAGCTGGTCGGCGCCATCAAGCAGGCGGGACGTGACCAATCGGTTCGCGCGCTGGTGATCACCGGCGCGGGACGTGGCTTCTGTTCGGGGGCCGACCTGCGGGGTGGTGCCGGGGAGCGTGAGTTTCGCCGGGTGGTGAGCACCGAATACAACCCGCTCATCACCGCCATGCGAGACCTCCCGAAGCCGGTGATCGCCGCGGTCAACGGCGTCGCCGCCGGCGCCGGGGCGAGCATCGCGTTCGCCGCCGACCTGATCGTGGCGGCCGAGGAAGCGCGCTTCCTGATGGCCTTCGTGCGCATCGGTCTGGTGCCGGACTCCGGAGCAACCAGAGTTTTGGTTCGCGCCCTCGGCCGGCATGCGGCCGCCCAGCTGATTTTCACCGGCGAGCCGCTCACCGCGAGGGGAGCAGCCGACGCCGGCCTGGTCGCCGCGGTCGTGCCTGCCGACCAGCTGGCCGACGCGGCGAGCGAGCTGGCGCAACGCCTGGCAAGTGGGCCGACCACCGCGCTGGGCTACGCCAAGCGGCTCATCAGCGCGGCCGAGGATGCGTCGTTCGCCGACGCACTCCGCGCCGAGGGCGACCTTCAGGAGCTGGCCGGGCGCACCGAGGACCACCGGGAAGGCGTGGCCGCCTTCGCCGAGAAACGCGACCCGCGGTTCAGCGGCAGGTGAGCGAGCCGATCAGCCGCATGGGCGTGCTGGGGGCGGGGACGATGGGCGCCGGCGTCGCGCAGGTCGCCGCCGAGGCAGGGCTCGAGGTGATGGTCCACGACCCGGTCGAGGGCGCGTTCGAGCGGGCACGAACGCTGATCGCCGGCTTCCTGGCGCGCAAGGTCCAGAAGGAGCAGCTCAGCGAGGCGGACGCGCGGGCGGCCCTCGCGCGTCTGCACGCCACCGCGCGGCTCGACGAGATCGCGGCCGCGGAGCTGGTGGTCGAGGCGATTCCGGAGGACCTCACGCTCAAGACCGACGCCTTCCGCCGGCTGGACGCCGCCGCCGGTACCGAGACGATCCTCGCGACGAACACCTCCTCGCTGTCGGTCGCCCGGCTCGCCGCCACGACGCAGCATCCGGAGCGCGTGGTCGGCATGCACTTCTTCAACCCGGTGCCGTTGATGGTGCTGGTCGAAGTCGTCGCCGCGCCGGCGGCGGCGCAGCCGAACGTCGAGCGCGTCGCCGAGGCCGCTCGACGCCTGGGCAAAACCCCGGTCGTCACCACCGATACGCCGGGGTTCATCGTCAACCGCGTGGCGCGGCCGTTCTACCTCGAAGCGCTGCGCATCGTTGGCGAAGGACTGGCCGGGGTGGAACAGGTCGACGGAGCCATGCGTGGCATCGGATTCCGAATGGGTCCCTTCGAGCTCATCGACGCCATCGGCCTGGACGTCAACTTCGCCGTCAGCCAGAGCGTGTACGAGCAGTTCTTCTTCGACGCGCGCTACCGGCCGCATCCCATGCAGCGCATGCTGGTCGACGCCGGCCGCCTGGGCCGCAAGGCGTCCGCCGGCTTCTACGACTACCAGACCGATGGCACACGCGGCGGCGTCTGGCCGGGCATCAGCCACCGGGCTGACGGCCCGACGCTCGAGCCGCTCAGCGGCGAGCAGGTGCAGGCCCGGATCCTGGCCACCATCGTCAACGAGGCGGCGTCGGCCGTGGCGGAAGGAGTCGCCACGCCCGAGGCCATCGATGTCGCCATGCGGCTGGGAACGAACTATCCGTCCGGTCCGCTGGAGTGGGGCGAGCGCATCGGCCTGGCGCACGTGGTTGGCACGCTCGACGTGCTGCACGCCCTGGTTCCGGACGGGCGGTACCGGGTCGTGCCGCTCCTCCGCTCCCTGGCCGAGCGCAACGGCTCCTTCTTCGAGCCGGGAGAGTGATCGGCGAGCTTCCCGGGCAGTATCGGGCGGTCATCTTCGACATGGACGGGCTGCTGCTCGACACCGAGTCGCTGTGGAATCGTGCCGAGTCGGAGCTCTTCCGCCAGCACGGCGAGGAGTTCACGCGCGAGGACCAGCTGGCGGTCATGGGGACGGGGATCGAGTTCAGCGGGCGGTATTACGCCAAGCGCCTCGGCGAGCCGTCCGCACGCGGCGGCGAGCTGGTCGACGAGATGCACGGCTACATGCTGGCCGAGCTCCGGCGCGAAGTCCTCGCCCGGCCCGGAGCCGCGGAGCTGGTCGAGCGACTGCGAGGGCAGGTTCCGATGGGGCTGGCCTCCAATTCGGCACGTGAGCTCGTCGACGTCGCGCTGGCGACCGCCGGCCTGGCCGACGCCTTCGACGCGGTGGTGACGGCCGAAGACGTCGAGCAGCCCAAGCCGGCGCCCGACATCTACCTGGCTGCCTGCGCCCGCCTGGGCGTCAACCCGACCGATGCCGTGGCGCTCGAGGACTCCGCGCCGGGCATTGCGGCCGCCAAGGCGGCCGGGCTGGCGTGCATCGCCGTGCCGCAGTTCGCCGAGACCGATGTCTCGGTTGCCGACCGCGTGATCGACTCGCTCGAAGAGCTGCTGGCGGAGCGCTGAACGCCTGGATGGCATGGGGGTTGCGTTGACGGCGCGCCTACACCACGACACCACAAGGGGAGTTCCATGCCGTCCGGACAGGAGTTCATCAAGCACGAGATGAACGAAGCGATCTCATTCCAGCAGGCGATCGTCGAGGCAGAGACGAAGCTCGGCGCGAATCATCCCGACCCCGAGTCCAAAAAGCTCATCGGCAAGCTGCGCAAGGACGACGAGAAGCAGCTCGATCGGCTGATGAAGGCCGGCAAGCCGATGGGAGCGACCGGCAAACAGGAAGAAGTGGTCGAGGCGATGTCGAAGCTCATGAAGCAGACGGCCGCCAAGGCCGGAACCGAGAAGAGCGAGGCCTATGAGGCGCAGGCCGTGCTCGTCACGCTGAAGCGGAAGCAGCAGGACGCGGGCACCGCCATGATCAAGCTCGGACAGAAGATGAAGAATGCCGGTCTCAAGGAGCTGGGAACCAACCTCCACAGGGCGAGCAAGGCATCCGCCGAGGAGCTGGGCAAGAACCTGGCGGGGCTCGCGGTGGAGATCGCCTCCGCCTGACGGACAACGATCGCCGCGGTCCGAACCTGCGCGAACGCGGCATGCGCTCTGCTTCGCGGCCGAAGCAAAGGCTGTAGGAGTGAGGGCGCGCCGTGGGCAAATTCCTTCGGGATTACGGGCTGAGCCTGGTGCTGGCCGGGTTGTTTCTCGGGTCGTGGATCGCCCACGGCCTGACCGGCTGGGTCGCGTTCGCGGCCGACCAGCAGAGCCACAACCAGACCGCGCAGCTGTTCGGATCGAGTGGCTACATCTGGGAGTGGCTCGATTCGACCTTCGAGAACTGGCAGTCGGAGTTTCTCCAGCTGTTCACCATGGTCGTGCTGACCGCCTTCCTGATCCACAAGGGCAGCCACGAATCGCGTGATAGCGAAACCGAGATGCAGGTCGCGCTGGCGCGGATCCAGCAGCAGCTCGAGGAGCTCCGCGACGCGTCGGGCGTGAAGGGAGCTTCGAAGTGATCACCGACCGACAGCGCCAGATCATGGACGAGCACAAGAAGGCGGCCGACGTCATCCTCAACGAGGAGTGGGAGAAGCAGATCCCGGCCAACGCCCTCTACTTCGTCGGTGTGCTCGTCTTGTGCTTCCTGATCGTCCTGGGACTGCTGGCGATCTTCGCTCGCTAGCGCAAGGATCGGCCCGGTGGCTGCGCCGCTGGTACGCTGTGGCGCATGTGCAGAAGCATCAAGACCCTCCGCTCCGGTGCCGAGGCGGCGACCGATGACGAGATCAGCGCGGCTGCGCTGCAGTACGTGCGCAAGGTGAGCGGGTATCGCCAGCCCAGCCACGCAAACGCAGACGCGTTCAATGACGCCGTCGCCGAGGTCGCGGCCGCCTCGCGCCGGCTGCTGGATGCCGTTGTCGCGACGCACCCCGCGCGGGCGAGGTAGCGGCCGCAGATGCCAGCCCGCCGTGACGCTGCGACCTCGCCGGTCATCGTCGACGGGCTGAGGACACCCTTCGGCCGATACGGCGGCGCGCTCTCCGGCGTGCGTCCCGACGACATGGCGGCGCACGTCATCCGCGCGCTGGTCCAGCGGACGGGGGTCGATCCAGCTGCGATCGACGATGTGATCCTGGGCGCCGCCAACCAGGCTGGCGAGGACAACCGCAATGGCGCGCGCATGGCGCTGCTTCTGTCTGGCCTGCCGGTCGACGTGCCGGGCCAGACCGTCAACCGGCTGTGCGGCAGCGGCCTGCAGGCGGTCGTGAGCGCCGCGCACGCCATCGGCTTCGGGGACGGATCGGTCTTCGTGGCCGGGGGCGCCGAATCGATGTCACGGGCCCCGTTCGTCATGGCCAAGCCGTCCGGGGCCTTCCCGCGGGGCGAGCAGACGCTGTACGACACGACGCTCGGCTGGCGATTCACCAACCCGCGCCTCGCCGACCGGTACTACCCGTACTCGATGGGCGAGACGGCCGAGAACGTGGTCGAGCGCTGCGGCGTGACGCGCGAGGAGCAGGACGCCTTCGCGTTGCAATCACAGCAGCGTTGGGCAGCGGCCGACGCGGCCGGCCGCTTCGCCGACGAAATCGTGCCGATCGAGGTCCCGACCGGCCGCCGTGGCGAGACGACGACCTTCGACCGCGACGAGCATCCGCGCCCGGAGACGACGCTCGACGACCTTGCGAGGCTCAAACCGGCCTTCAAACGCGACGCGTCGGGCTCCGTCACGGCGGGCAACTCGTCGGGCATCAACGACGGAGCGGCCGCGCTGCTGGTGACGTCGGAGGCGCGGGCGCGCGAGCTTGGGCTGCGGCCGGTGGCGCGGCTGATCGCCTCTGCCTCGGCGGGAGTGGACCCGGCGCTGATGGGTCTTGGACCGATCCCCGCGTCGCGTCTGGCGCTGGAGCGGGCGGGGCTGACCGTCGACGATATGGACCTCGTCGAGCTCAATGAGGCGTTCGCGGCCCAGTCCATCCCGGTGATGCGCGAGCTCGGCCTGCCTTCCGAGAAGACCAACGTCAACGGCGGTGCCATCGCCATCGGTCACCCGCTGGGAGCATCCGGCGCCCGGCTGGCGACAACGCTCGTCCACGAGATGCGGCGCCGGGGCGCGCGATACGGGCTGGCCACGATGTGCATCGGCGTCGGCCAGGGGATTGCCGCCGTCTTCGAATCGGTCGAATAGGTCCAGAGCCGGTGTCCGACGTCCGGCTCATCTTCTCGATCCAGGCCGTTCGCGCCGCGCTGTACGGGTTCGGCAGCATCCTGATCGGCGCCTCGCTGGCGGCCAGCGGCCTCGACGCGGCGGCCGTCGGCCTCGTCTTCACGGCCATGCTGCTGGGCATGGCGGTCTCGTCGCTGGCGGTGGGCCGCTGGGGCGACCGATTCGGCCGTCGCCCAACCTACGCCTTCCTCTTGGCGCTGATGGGCGTCGCGGGGGCCGTCTTCGCCCTGACCGATGCGCTGCCGCTGCTCGCGCTGGCCGCCCTCACCGGCTGCCTGTCGACCGATCCGAACGAATCCGGCCCGATCACGACGCTCGAGCAGGCGATGCTTGCCGGGACGCCGGCGCACGAACGGGCGCGCGTCTACGGCCGATACAACGCCCTGGCCTACCTGGCGGGTGCCGTCGGAGCGCTGCTGGCGGGCGGCCCGAGCGGGCTGCGTGACCTGCTGCCCGCGTTGCCTCCCGACCAGCGCTGGCTGCTCGTCCTGCCGCTTGGTGCCGCGGCGTGCGTCGTCCTGGCGACCCGTCTGTCGCGCGGTGCGGAGGTCGCGCCGTCGGCCTCGCCGGTCGAGGTGCCGCGTGGCGGGCTCGTCCGCTCGCGGTCGATCGTGTTCCGGCTGTCAGGGCTTTTCGCGCTCGACGCCTTCGCCGGCGGGTTCATCGTGCAGACCTTCATCGTCTTCTGGTTCTCGCGCCAGTTCGGCGTCGAGAGCGACGTGATGGGGCTCGTCTTCTTTGGTGTCGGCCTGCTGCAGGCGGCGTCGTCGATCGCGGCGAGCTGGGTGGCAGATCGCGTCGGCCTGCTCAACACGATGGTCTTCACCCATCTGCCGTCGAACGTCTTCCTGGCGCTCATCCCGCTGGCGCCGGCGCTCCCGCTCGCGATCCTGCTGCTGCTGGCGCGCTCGGCACTGTCACAGATGGACGTGCCGACGCGGCAGGCGTACGTCGCCGCACTGGTTGCTCCCGAAGAGCGGACGGCGGCGGCGGCCTACACCAACGCCAGCCGGTACGTGGCGCGCCCGGCCGGGCCGGCGCTCGCATCGGTGGCCATGAGTGCGGGCGTGGCGCTGCCGTTCGTCATCGCCGGTGGGTTGAAGATCGTCTACGACCTGCTGCTGCTGGCCACGTTCCGTGGCGTCGAGCTGCCCGAGGCTGTCAGCGACTGACCGGGATGTGCCTCCGACGGTGCTAATGCGCGCAGGGTGAGCAGTACCCTGCATCGGTCCCGAAGGCGTATTTGTCGTTCCTGTGAGCGTTAACGCCTCCGGCGCGGTGCGGGCGACCCTGGTTCAAGCTCAGGCGAGCGTGGCGACCCTGCACTGGTGGCCGTCCGAGGCGGTTAGCGCGCAGATGCGCGGCATTTGCACCTTCGAGCGTCCGGTGCGTCCCGTAAGTCGGTGCGTCCGCCGCGTCGACCTTCCGGAGGAGGTCGTGCGCCAGGGCGTGACACGTTGTCGCTCGTGCCACGAGCCAAAATGGGAAGGAGCGGCCGTTTCTCGATGGATTCGCTCGTGGCACGAGCCAAGCGAGGACAAGCCGGCGGTCGAGAGCGACTCGTTCTCGTCTTGACTCGTACCGCGAGCAGGTAACCGGCTGAACTTCAGTCAGCCAGTGCCCAGGAGGCCCAGCGCTCGATGCGGAGGACCATCGCCGCGCCGAACGGCTCGGTCCAGGTCGCGTACTGCGCGTACTTGGCTTTGAGCAGCCGGATGGTCAGCTCCCGCTCGGCGCCGGCCTCGACCACCGACGCGGACCCGTCGACGCGCACCCACCACAGCCGTTCCCAGGCTTCGTCGTAGTCGTCCACGAGCAGCGAGACCGACGGGTTGGCACGGATGTTCCGGAAGCGCAGCAGGTCCGGGCCGTCCTTGGGCTTGGGGTCGGCGACCGAATAGACGACGTCGCCGTCCACGGCGAACACGATCGGGACGACATGCGGCCGCCCGTCCTCGCGAACAGTGGCCAGGTACGCCACCCGGGCGGCGGCCAGGCGACGGCGAGCCTCGGCGGCCGTGAGGCGCATCGGTCTGTGAGCTCAGGAACGCTTCAAACGAGGCAGCACCCGCTCGCCGAAGGTCTGAATGAAGGCAGGCTGGTCACGCCCGACGTTGTGCAGGTAGATCTCGTCGAAGCCCATGTCGACGAAGTTCTGGAGCTGGGCGACGTGCTCGTCGAGATCGGCGCTGATCAGCATCCGGTTGGCGAAGTTCTCGAGCCGCACAAGCTTCGCCATGTTGGCGAAGTCCTCGGGGTTCTTGATGTCCTGCTTGGGGAACGGCATGCCACCGTTCGGCCACTCGCGCATGGCCTGCTCCTCGGCCTCCGCCTGCGTCGGCGCCCATGACACGTGCACCTGCAGCTGCGTGCGCATGGCCGATGCGTCCTTGCCGGCCTCGCGCGCTCCCTCGCGGAACTTGTCCCACAGCATGCCGATCTTCTCGTCGGCGGCACCGACGGTGATGATCCCGTCAGCGTACTTGCCGGTGCGCTTGGCATTGACCGGGCCGGCGGTGGCGACGTAGATCGGCACCGGCTGCTCGGGACGGGTGTACAGCTTGGCCGATTCGACCGTGAAGTAGGTGCCGGCGTGCTTGACGACCTTGCCGCTGAACAGCTTGGCGATGACCTCGATCGCCTCGAACATCATGGCGCTGCGGACGCCGACCTCCGGCCAGTTCGGCCCGACGACGTGCTCGTTGAGCGCCTCGCCGGCGCCCAGGCCCAGCCAAAAGCGGCCGGGATACATGGCGCCCAGGGTCGCGGCGGCGTGGGCAATGACGGCCGGGTGGTAGCGAAAGCCGGGGCAGGTCACGGCGGTCCCGAACGGCAGGCTCGTCCGTTGGCCGAGCGCCCCCATGAAGCTCCAGGCGAACGCGGCGTTGCCCTGCTGCGGGGTCCAGGGATGGAAGTGCTCGCTGACCTGGAATCCGGCATCGAAGCCGGTTGCCTCCGCCTGGGCGCACCAGTCGAGCAGGTCGGTGGGGTGGAACTGCTCGAGCATGGCCGCGTAGCCGATCTTCGTCATCCATTGCCTCTGCTGCGTAGGCTTACAGCCTACTGAAGTGTCGGATGGACCGATGCAGCTCATCCCGCTCCCCGATGTCGACACGTTCCTCGAGCGCGCCGGGGCCTTCCTCGAGGCTCGCGAGGCCGAGCACAACCTGCTGCTCGGCATCTGTTCGTTCCTGGCGACGAGGCCGGCCGAGGAGGATGAGGACCCGGCGCGCTTCGCGGTGGTCGTCGATGACTACGGTGCGGTGGTCGCGGCCACACTGCAGACGCCCCCGAACCGCCAGGTCCTGTCCGAGACCGATGAGCTCGCCGCGGTCGATCTGATCGCCGGCGCGCTGACCGATGCGGGCGAGGTGCTTCCGGGCGTCCTGGGACCGAAGGCCGCCGCGGCACGCTTCGCGGAGCTGTGGACCGAGCGCAACGGGCAGGCGGCTCGGCTCGCCGCCGAGGAGCGCATCTTCCGGCTCACCAAGGTGGTCGCGCCACCTCCCGCTGACGGCTCGTGGCGAATCGCCGAGGCACGGGATGCGGACGTGCTGGCGCGCTGGATCGTCGCGTTCCACGACGAGGCGGTCCCGGAGGATCCGCCCGTCGAGGACCCGAACGCGGTGGCCGAGTGGTGGATCGCCGGCATCGGGCGGCAGGCGTATTTCTGGGAGGCGCATGGCGAGGCCGTCTCGATGCTCGGCGTCGGCGGGCCGACGCCACACGGCATACGTATCGGTCCGGTCTACACCCCGCCCGACCGGCGCGGCCGCGGCTATGCCAGCAACCTGACCGCGGGCGTGTCGCAGCACCTGCTCGATTCGGGTCGCCGGTTCGTCCTCCTGTTCACCAACCTCGCCAACCCCACCTCGAACAAGATCTACCAGGAGATCGGCTATCGCGCGGTGAGCGATGTCGACGCGTACATGTTCGAGGCGCGGTCGTGAGACTGGCGCGGGTGGTGACGGCGGTCGACGCGCATGCCGGTGGCGAGCCGGGTCGCGTCATCACCGGCGGGGTGCTCGACGTTCCGGGCACGACGGTCTTCGAGAAGATGGTTCATCTGCGCGAGCAGGGCGACGAGCTGCGGCGGCTGATGCTCCGCGAGCCGCGCGGCTACCCCGCGCTGTGCTGCAACCTGATCTTGCCGCCGTGCGACCCGACCGCGGATGCCGGGTTCGTGATCATGGAGCAGGCCGAATATCCGCCCATGTCCGGCTCGAACACGATCTGCACGGTGACGGTCCTGCTGGAGACCGGGATGCTGCCGATGGTCGAGCCGGTCACCGAGCTGACGCTGGAAGCGCCCGCAGGGCTGATTCGCGTCCGTGCGGCATGTCGCGATGGCAAGGTGACCGGGGTCACCTTCGAGAACGTGCCGGCCTTCGCGGTCCATCTCGGTGTGCCGGTCGAGGTGCCGGATCTCGGGAGGGTCGAAGTCGACGTGGCGTGGGGTGGGATGTTCTACGCCATCGCCGAGGCTCGGCCGCTGGGGTTCGCGTTGCGGCCGGACGAGGGACGCGACCTCGTCCGGGTCGGCGAGATGATCAAGGCGGCGACGCGCGAGCAGTACCCGGTCACGCACCCCGCCAACCCGGAGATCGAGGGTGTCTCGATCATGCAGTTCTCCGGGCCGCCCACGGTTGCCGGCGCCGACCTGAAGAACACCGTGGTCGTGTCCTCCGGTCCCTTCGACTGGGAGCGGCCGTCGACCTGGACCGGCGTTCTCGACCGCTCACCGTGCGGCACCGGCACCTGCGCTCGGATGGCGACGCTGCATGCGCGCGGGCGCCTCGGAATCGGGCAGCCATTCGTCCACGAGGGGATTCTGGGCACGACCTGGACCGGGAAGCTGGTGCGTGAGACGCGCGTGGGTGAGTTCCCGGCGGTCGTCCCTGAGCTGACCGGCTCGGCCTGGATCACCGGCATGGCCTCGTACGTCGTCGATCCCTCGGACCCGTTCCCCGAGGGATTCACGGTCGGCGATCTGTGGGCGAGCGGCGGCTAGTCGGTCGCGGCTGCGCGCGCGCATGCGGCATATGCATGTAGAACCGCGCGAGGGCGCGTTCACGCGGGCTGGCATGCGCGGGCGGCATCCGTGGCGGCGTGGGCGGCCGTTGGCGTGGATCTGTACGCGCCCCGTGCATGGCCCCGAGCGAGCGGATCGGTCCCGAAGCGAGCCGGCGGTCGCCGGCGATGCGACAATGCGGCATGACCATCGACGCGCCGAGCATCCACGTCCGCCGTGACCAGAACCATCTTGCCTGGGACCCCGCCATCGAGCCGGTTGCCAGCGTGGCGAGCGGCGACGTCGTCGAGTTCGACTGCCTTGACGCCTCGAACGGTGAGCTGACCGCCGAGTCGACCACCGAGTCGCTGGCCACGCTCAACTTCGACCGCGTCGACCAGGTCACCGGCCCTGTCGAGGTCCAGGGCGCCGAGCCGGGCGACACGCTGCAGGTCGACCTGCTCGAGTTCGAGCACGCCGACTGGGGCTGGACTGCCAACATTTCGGGCTTCGGGCTGCTGGCCGACGAGTTCCCCGACGGCTTCTACAAAGTCACTCGCCTCACGCCGGGGACGCAACGAGCGGAGTTCTGGCCGGGCATCAGCCTGCCGCTGGCGCCGTTCTGCGGCGAGATCGGCGTGGCGCCGGCACAAGGGCCTTTGTCGACCATCCCGCCCGACGTCCACGGCGGCAACATGGACACCCGCCACCTCGTGGCAGGATCAACGCTCTTCCTGCCCGTCTTCCACCCCGGGGCGCGGATCTCCATGGGCGATGGCCATGCCACCCAGGGCGACGGCGAGGTGTGCGGGACGGCGATCGAGACGCCGATGCGCGTCCGTGTGCGCCTGACCGTGCGCAAGGACGTCCACGTGACCGGTCCCGAGTTCATCGCGGCACCCGACCCGCACGCCGAGTTGCGCAACGGGAGCCGGTACGCGACCGATGGCATTGGTCCGGACCTGATGGCCGCGGCGCGCGACGCGGTCAAGCGCATGATCGACTGGCTCGTGCGCGAGCATGGCCTGGAACCGATACAGGCCTACCTCCTGTGCAGCACGGCCGTCGACCTGCGCATCAGCGAGATCGTCGACCAGCCCAATTTCATCGTCACCGCCTACTGCCCACTGGGGATCTTCGCGTAACGAAACGGGCCGGCGTCGTCGCCGGCCCGCATCGGTCAGGAGACGCCGGACGGCTAGTCGGTCGAGTCGCCGCCGTAGACCTCGCCCATCCGCTCCAGGCTCTCCGGATTGGTCGAGCGCAGGTAGAAGTACAGGCCGATACCGATCAGCACCCAGACCGCGACGATCGGCGCGCACCAGCGCAGTGCAGATTCGTAGGCCGGCAGGGAAACGTCGAGGATCGGGATCGTCAAGCCACCGATCACCGCCAGAGCGGCGGGGATCATGGTCAGCACCCCCAGCACCGGCACGATCAGGTGCTTGATGACGTTGAACTCGTCGCGTCGTTCGCGCCAGAAGTAGCCGATGCACGCGAAGTTCACCGCCATGTAGATGAAGGCGAAGATCAGCCCCAGCATGGTGCCCAGGAAGACGTAGACGTTGAGCGGGCCAAAGCTGGATGCGCCGTCGGGGGTCGGGTACGGATCGTTGGCCAGCACGAAGCCCAGGATGACCGCGATGATCAGCGCGGTGATCGCCTGGAAGTGGATTGCATTGACCGGGGCGCGGGTTTCGGGCGAGACGACCGCGAACCAGCGCGGCAGGAGCTGCACGCGGCCCATCGCGAACAGCGAGCGGGTCGCCGCCGTTGCTCCCGAGTTGGCGTTGGCCACCGAACTGTTGAGGATCGCGAACACGACCAGCAGGCCGCCCAGCGTGCCGAGCACCTGGGTCGCCATACCGCCCCACGGGTCGCCGTCGTTGAACGACAGGAAGCCGGTCATCTTGTCGGGGCCGAAGAAGACGGTCGCCGCGTAGTAGTTGAAGACGTAGAAGACGCCGACCACGATCGCCGACCAGATCACCGCGCGTGGGATCGTTCGGCGCGGATCACGCGTCTCCTCGCCCAGCGGGGCGGCGGCCTCGAAGCCGATGAAGGCCAGCAGGCAGAAGATCATGCCCTGGAAGGCAGGACGCACGCCGTCGGCGCCCGGGACGAACACGCTCAAGGTGTTGCGACCGCCCGCGTTCACGATCAGCAGCAGCGAGATGAGCACGAAGATCGTGATCTCGATGATGCCGAGCACCAGCCCGGTGCGGGTCGACAGGCCGATGCCACGGTAGTTCAGCCACCACACCAGCAGGCCGCACAGGATCGCGAGCGGTACCCACGCCAGGTTGAAGTCGACGTTGAGGTATTCCGACAGGAAGATCGCGCCGTAGAAGCCGAAGCCGCCGAGCAGCAGCGGCATGACCAGCGGCTCGGCCAGCGCGAAGCTCCACGCCACCAGCCAGCCGAAGAACGAGCCAAGGCCGCGGCGCACGTAGGTGAACATGCCGCCGGCCGAGGGGAGGTGCCGCGCCAGCTCGGCCATCGAGAAGGCGGTGAAGAGCACCGCGATCATGGCGAACAGGACGGCGAGCGGCGTGATGCCGCCGGCGAAGCCGGTGGCGGCTCCGATCGAGAGCGCCGTCGCGACGGCCGGCGCCATGTGCGTGACGGACTGGAAGAGCACCTCGGGCAGGCCGATGGCGTTCGATTCCAGCTGAGTAGAGCTCACCCCCGGGGATTCCGCGGCTGCAGTCACAGCTCCTCCTCTGATGGTCCTCGGATGGGATCCAACCGGCAGAGTGTAGGACCGCTTGTCCAGTCGCCCGACGTGTTCGGCCGCCGCGTTCAGCCGGCCACGTTCGGCCGGCATGTTCGGCCGGCGCGTTTGGCCGGCGCGTTTGGCCGGCGCGTTTGGCCGGCG
>JAICUY010000035.1 GCA_025935615.1 Steroidobacteraceae bacterium | reverse complement strand
GTGCTCGGCCGGCGTCTCGTCCACGCGGCGCGAGGCATCGGTACCGCTGAGGAGAGCGAGCGCGGCCAGGTAGGCCTCGCGAGCCGTGCGCGGAGGCCGCGGCCGTCGCGGAAAGCTGACACGCGGCAGGCGGAGGCGGGGCGGCGGAATCTCGGTCACCCGAACCTCGTCCGCATCGCCGACCGGCGTGCGCACGGTGACGCGGCCGAGCATACGGATGGCGACGAACACGACGATGGCGATGGCGATGATCGCCAGCAGCAGGTAGCCGAAGAAGGCGCCGTCGCCCGAGCTGGTCGCGCTCGCGGGCGGCGGCTGCTGGCGGCCGAGGCCTCCCTGACGAATGAGGTTTAGCAAGTCACCCAGCCCCGGTGCGTACTGACGAAAGACCTCGGTCAGCCAGCCGGCAAGGAAGGCGAACGGGAGCGCGAACAGCACGACCAGCCCGACCAGGACCGCGCCGATCGGGCCGAGCACGCCGAGCACCGCGACGCTGAGCGGGACGCCGAGCACTGCCGCCAGTGGCAGGCTTACCACCAGCGCACCGCCCAGGACGGCGAACAGCAGCCCCAGCCAGCGGCGCCGGGTCGGGCGGTTGACGCCCTCGCTGCTCAGCGCCAGCAGGCGGGCGAGGCCCATCGCCAGCAGCCCGGCGGTGACCAAGCTGATGCTCGCGCCCAAGGCTGCCGCGGCGTAGGCATGATCTGCGGCCAGCCCGCTCAGGCTCAGGACTCCCCACAAGGGAACGAGGCCGAACAGGCCGACGCCCAGGATCGTCTCGACGTTGGCGCCTTCCGCCCCCTCCTCGGCGTGGGCGCTGCCGCGCAGGAAGGCGACGCCGAGCAGCAGACCGGCGGGATGCGCGCGCAACGCAGCCCACGCATCGGTCGCTGTCAGCTGAGGAACGAACCCCAGGATGCCAACCACTGCGGCCAGAACGGCGGCACCGGTCCCCAGCAATGTGTACGTGTCGCGCGGCAAGTCGGCCAGCAGGCGTGCGAAGAGGAGGCCGGCCAGCGCTGCAACCGCCAGCGCGGGCAGGGCCATGTGCAGCTCGCCGTCGCCGATCCAGGGTTGGACCAGCAGGTAGACGAGCGTCAGCCAGGCGGCCTCCAGGGCCGAATCGGCCAAGGCGGCGAGGACGCGCTCAGGCGGCCAGGTCGAGCGCATCGGCCGAACGCCAGTCGGGGTCGAGAGTCAGCACCGAGGCATGGATGCGCAGCAGACGCGCGCGGGCCACGTGCTCGGGCGCCGAAGGACCGTATGCCAGCAACGAGACCGCGAAGCCCTGACGCGCCAGGCGCGGAAGCCCCGCGCCCAGATCGGCGGGATCCCGGGTGGTGAGCACGAACAGGCTGGCGCCGGTCGGCACGCGGCGCGGCAGCTCCGTCAGCAGCATGCCGAACGGGACCGATGCGAACGAGCTGACGCCGGCCAGCGCATCGGCCAGGCGTTCCAGTTGACCGGGTCCGGCGTTGACCGGGACGTTCAGCGTGCGCTGCGGGCGACCGCTGTAGGCGTTGACCGCCAGGCCGACCGCGATGCCGTCGTCGAGCAGCGAGCGAGCCAGCGACGCGGCCGCGACGCACAGGCCCTCGGCGAGGTCGTCGTCGAACATCATCTGCCAGTACGGACCGGCGACCGTCTGCATGTCGACCACGATCACTGCCTCGCGCTCGCGCCCCGGGTCGAATCTGCGGCTCAAGGGCCGGCCGCGTCGGGCGGTCGCCTTCCAGTGCACGCGCCGCAGCCGATCGCCGGGCTGGTAGGGACGCACGCCGGTGAACAGGCTCGGCTCCTCGAACAGGCCGCGGGTGGCGCGGGCGCTGCCGGCCATCAGGCTCGAACGCGCGGCGACGCGGACCGGCACGATCCGCGGCACGACTCGGTAGCTCGCCTGCGTCTCGATCTCCTCCACCGCGCTGGTGCGCGCGAACAGGTCGGCGACCCGCAGCCGGACGAGGCCAAACGAGACGACGCCCCGCCGATCGGCGAGCAACGTCATGCGACGCGTCACCCGCTCGAACCAGCCGAGGGTCCAGGTCGTCTGCAGCACCGCCCAGCCGGGACGCCCGGACGGCAACAGCTCGCGATCCTCGATCACCGCATCCTCGGTGATGTGGTCGTGGACCTGGAGCCAGGGGACCGGCAGCAGTTTCGGGTTGCGGACGGTGACGTGCAGGTCGATCGATTCGCCCCACATGGCGCGGTCGGCGGAGAGCTGCCGTTCGTAGGTCACCCCGCGCAGTCCTCGTCGCGACCACAGGCTGCGCAGCACGCCGACGGCGGCCAGCAGGACGCCGACGACCACCAGCCCGGGCGCACCGAAGACGGCGCCGACGGCCGCAAGCAGGATCCCGAGGGCCGGGGCGAGCATGGGTCAGGCGCCGGGGCTGAAGGGCATGAGGTCAGGCTCCGGCGTCCGAGGGCTGTCGCTCCTGCGCCGGCGGAACCGCCACCCGGGCCAGCAGCTCGTCGACGACCGCCTCGGTCGTCGCGCCGCGCAGCTGGCGATCGACATCGAGCATGACCCGGTGCGAGAGCACGTGCGGGGCAACGGCCTTGACGTCGTCGGGCAGCACGAAGTCGCGCCCGGCGAGATGGGCCCAAGCCTGGGAGATCCGATACAGCACCACCGTCGCACGCGGACTCGCGCCCAGTGACAGCTCGGCTCGGTCGCGGGTGGCGCGTACCAGGTCCACGACGTAGGCCTCGACCTCGTCGCTGACCGTGATGCCGCGCACCACGTCACGCAGGGCGAGGAGACGTTGGGCGTCGGTGATGGGCTCGACGGCGTCGAGCGGCTGTGCGCTGTCACGGAACCGGCCGGCAATGCGCCGCTCGTCGGTGGCGCTGGGATAGCCGAGCCGGATGCGAACGGCAAATCGGTCGAGCTGCGCCTCGGGCAGCGCGAACGTTCCTTCCAGCTCGACCGGGTTCTGGGTGGCGAGGACGAGGAATGGCAGGGGCAGCGGTCGCGTCTCGCCCTCGAGCGAGACCTGACGCTCCTCCATCGACTCGAGCAGCGCCGATTGCGTGCGCGGCGTGGCGCGGTTGATCTCGTCGACCAGCAGCACGTTGGTGAAGATCGGCCCAGGAACGAAGCGGAAGGAGCCGCCTTCCAGGATGCTGGCGCCCAGCACGTCGCTGGGAAGGAGATCGGGCGTTCCCTGGACGCGCGCGAAGCCGAGCCCGAGCGCGCGGCTGAAGGCGCGGGTGAGGAGCGTCTTGCCGACCCCGGGCACGTCTTCCACCAACGCGTGGCCATCGGCCAGCAGCGCCACCGTCATGAGTCGCAGCGGCAGGTCGTCGACCACCACCGCCCGGCCCACCACCTCGCGCAGGCTGCGCCAGAAGCGCTCGCCCTCGATCGATCGTGGTGCCGCGGGCGGGGTCGTCACGCGTTCTCCATCGGTCTTCGCTGCTTCAAGAACGGTACGCCTGGCTGGTGTCGCTCGTTCATTCGAGGCTGATGGACCGATGCGCAAAGCGCCCGAGCGACTCGTCCTGCTCGGCCCTGGCGTGCAGCGCCTCGGCAGATCGAACCGTCTGCTCGATGAGGCACATGGTCGTCACCGGACCGACGCCGCCAGGCACCGGGCTGATGGCGCTGACCACCGGTCGCACCGCCTCGAAGTCCACGTCACCCACGATGCCCTGCTCGGTGACGTTGATGCCGCAGTCGACCACGACCGCCGAGCGGTTGACCATCTCGGCGCGGATCAGGTTGGGCGATCCCGCGGCGACGACCAGGATCTCGGCGCGTCGCGTTTCGCGCGCCAGGTTGCGGGTCCGCCGGTGGGTGAGCATGACGCTGGCGTGGGCGCTCAGCAGCAGCTCGGCGGTCGGCCGCCCGACAACCGGTGAGCGGCCGACGACCACGGCGCGCCGGCCGGCGATCGGCACCTCGTAGTGATGCAGGAGGCGCATGACGGCGAGCGCGGTGGCGGGAACGAAGGCCGCTTCGGCCCGGGCCTGGCGTCCGGCGTTGAGCGGCGTGGCGCCGTCGACGTCCTTCGCCGGATCGATCAGCTCCACCACGCGCGGCAGCTCGAGATGCGCGGCGACCGGCTGGGCGATGACGATCCCCGCCACGCTGGGATCGCGGTTGAGCGCGCCGATGCGCGCGGCCAGATCGGGCAGCGAGACGCCATCGGGCGGCTCGACCTCGAACGGCTCGACGCCGACGCTGCGCGCTGCGCGGGCGATGCCGCCGGCGTAGACGGCCGAGGATCCGCCGCGCTCGAAGATGATGATCGCCAGCCGAGGCGGAGCGGCCCCGGTCTCGGCCAGTGCGGCCACGCGGCTCGACAGATCGCGCCACATGTGCGACGCGACCGGCCGTCCGTCGAGCAGCCGCGCCGTCATGCGCTCGTCCTCAGGCCTCCCCGCCCAGCTGCAACGCCACCGTGCTCAGCGCCTCATCCTCGCGCTGGCGTGCCGCTCCCTCGAGCAGCGCCGCTTCTCGTCCGGCCTCGTCGCGCAACGGATCGTCGGCGGGCAGGTAGGGAAGGTTGATGCGGACGTTGAGGACGGCGCCGCGGACCGCCGCCGACGCGAGCTGGGCGCCGACGCCGGCGTCGCTGATCGCGTTGGGATTGCCGATCGGCGCGATCCGCACGGCCAGGTCGAGCACCTCCCGTGCACGACGGGCCGTCTCGAGCGGGACGCGGGCGGCCTCGAGCATCGTGCGGCGGACCTCCGCGCTACGGCGGGCCCGCTCGGCATCGGTCGTCCTGGGCAGGCGCCGCGCCTGCATGGCCGCGTCGTAGGCGGCCGCGTCGGCTTCCGCAAGGTCGAGCAGGCTGCGGCGCAGGCGCTGCGCGTCGTCGCGGATGGACTGGAGCACCTCCTGGCGCTCGACCGCATCCGGCCGGCCGATGGTCAGCTCGGCCACCATCCCGACCAGCGACGCGCCGAGGGCGCCGGCCAGGGCCGCCGCCGTGCCACCGCCGGGCACCGGCGCGCGGCTGGCCAGCTGATCGGCCAGGTCGCGCAGCGTCAGGTCGCCGAGAGCGGGAGCAGCGGTCGAGGTTCCGTCGGTCATGTGCCGCGATTGTACGCAGCGACCGACGCGATTCTCAGGCTGCCGGGTCGAGCGCCTCCACGAACCAGCGTCGGCGGCGACCGTCGAAGACGAGCGATGCGGCGCCGCCGTCATCGGTCCGGACCATGTAGGTGATCCGAGGTCCACCGTCGGCTGGATAGGCAGCGCGCTCGTCGCGAATGCTGTCGAGCGCCGCCACGCCGACCTCGTGCCCCGCCCAGCGCACCTGTACGGGCCGTGAGCCGCGGCGGTCCCAGCGGACGTGGGCTTCGATGGGTGTGATCCTGGTGAGTGCCATGCCTCTTCTCCACTGCCACGCCTGGCCGGCACAGAACAGGCGTTCGATAATTGGACGACGACTATACCGAACAGTCGTTCTATTCGTCAAGGGGCTCGTCGGTCGGGGCCAGCGGCTTCTCGCCGAAATCGAAGCGCCGGCGGGGCTTCTCGGTCAGCAGCCTGGCGCGGACGATGGCCGTGTCGCCGAACCGCTCGCGGACGACGTCCAGGGAGTGCGCCAGCCGCTCGCCGCGGTCGGCGTGGTCGAAGAGCGTCAGTTGCTGTTCGGCGCTGAGGTGGATGGCGGTGACGCCGATCAGGCGCACGCCACGTCCCGCGACGAGGGTTCGCCGCAACAATGCCAGCGCTCCCTCGTAGAGCGGCTCGCTCTCGCGGGTCTGGCGAGCCAACGGCGCCTGGCGGGTGAGCGTCTCGAAGCCCTCGTAGCGCAGCTTGAGCTGGACCGCGCCGGCTGCCAGCTGGTGGTGTCGCAGACGTGAGGCTACCGACTCGGCGAGGTCGAGCAGCGTCGCCTCCAGCTTGGCTGGATCGACGGTGTCGCGGTCGAAGGTGTGCTCGTGGCCGATGCTCTTCGGCTGCTGGAAGGGGATCACCGACGAGGGATCGAGGCCCCGCGCTCGCGCCACGAGGTCGGTGCCGTGCTTCCCGAACCGGCGACGCAGGACCCCATCGGAAATGGCGGCCAGCTGCCCGATTGTCGCCACGCCGTACTCGGCCAGCGTCTGCCGCGCCTGCGGGCCGACGCCCCACAGCCGGCCGACCGGCAGCGGTGCGAGAAATTCTGCCTCCTCGCCAGGTGGGACGACGACGAGCGCATCGGGCTTGCGCAGGTCGGAGGCGACCTTCGCGCACAGCTTGTTGGTGGCGACACCGACGCTGACGACAAGGCCCACCTCGTCGCGCACCCGGTCCTTGATGCGCTGCGCCATGGCCCGACCGTCGCCGAAGACAGCCGTGCTGGCAGTGACATCCAGGAACGCCTCGTCGAGCGAGATGGGCTCGACCAACGGCGTGAGGCTGGCGAAGATCTTCATGACCTGCTCGCTGAGCTCGCGGTAGCGCTCGGGGCGGCCGGGAACGAAGACGCCGTGCGGACACAGGCGGCCGGCGGTGCGGAGGGGAAGGGCGGAGTGGACGCCGAACTTCCGCGCCTCGTAGTTCGCGGCGCTCACGACGCCTCGCTCGTGCTTGGCGCCGCCCACGATCACGGGCTTGCCGCGCAGCGACGGATCGTCGAGCTCCTCGACCGATGCGTAGAACGCATCCAGGTCGGCGTGCAGGATGACGCGGCTCATGGGCCGGTCGGGGGTTGCCTACAGCTTGCGGATGACGCCGACGACCTTGCCCTGCACCTGGACCTCGGAGGCATAGATTGGCTCCATGCTGGCATTCGCCGGCTGGAGGCGGATGCGGTCCTTCTCACGGAAGAAGCGCTTGAGTGTGACGCCGTTGTCCTCCAGCAGGGCGACCACGATGTCACCGTCACGCGCGGTGGCCTGCGGCTGGACGACGACGTAGTCGCCATCGTCAATCAGCGCGTCGATCATGCTCTTGCCGCGCACCCGGAGGACGTACGAGCCGTCGCGCGCCTGCATGGAGCCAGGGACGTCGAGGGTCTCCGATGAGTCCTCGTAGGCCTCGATCGGCTGGCCGGCGGCGATCTCGCCGAGCACCGGCAGGGTCAGCACGTCGCGCTCGACCGGCATCCGGAATGGCGTAACCCGACGATCAGCGACACGACGCGGCGCAACACCCGCCGAGCGAGTGAGACGCAGGGCACGAGAGGAATGGGAACCGCGCTCGAGCAACCCGTCGCGCTCGAGGGCGATGAGGTGGTGGTGGACCGCCGACGTCGACGCCAGACCGACCGCGTCCGCGATCTCGCGGACGGATGGCGGATAGCCGCGCTCCGCGACCGTCCGCGCGATGGTCTCCATGATCTTCTGCTTGCGATCGGCGTCGTGTCTGGTCACGCCACCCTCCGTCTAGGTCGCACCACGCTAGCAGAACGCCTGTTCTAATGTCAAACCGATGCGGCACGCGGCGTCTGCTATGCTTCGCCGCCCACCAGGTCCTCCCGCTCGGAGCCGATGCAACCCGTGACCATCGCCGGCCGATGGCGCTACCTGCGCCTCGCTCGACTCATCTGGAAGCTGCCGACCTACGCCCGCATGGTGTGGGGCATGATGCGCGACCCGCGTACGCCGCTCCCGCTGAAGGGCCTGCTGGCGGCCGCCCTCGCCTACCTCGCGCTGCCGATCGACCTGGTGCCGGACGCGATCCCCATCCTGGGCCAGGCCGACGACCTGACGATCCTGCTGCTCGTGCTCGACCTGTTCATCCAGAACGCGCCGAAGGAGGTGCGCGACGAGCATGCAGAACGGGCGCGGAATGGCACGGCCGACCTGGATCAGGACCTCGCCAGGCTGCGCGGCCTGATGGGTTCGCGCTTCGACGAGATCAGCAACAACCTGCCCGAGCTGCTGGAGCGCTACGGTCGGCTGCGCGATCCGCAGCAGCTGCGCGCGGCGCTGGCCGGTTGGCGTCGCCAGCGGGTGGCGGCAGGGCGCATCGGTCAGGAAGACGACAACGACGAACAGGAGACGCACCACGCATGAAGGTGATCCTCAAGCGCGACGTCAAGGGTCTCGGTCGCGAAGGCGACATGAAGGAGGTCAAGGACGGCTACGCGCGAAACTTCCTGCTGCCGAGCGGCGCAGCCTCGATGGCCGACAAGGGAACCGTCGCCAACTGGGAACGTCATCGTGAGCACCGCGAGGAGCGCGACCGGGCCGTGCGCGCCGAGGCCGAGGAGACGGCTGGCAAGCTGCGCGAGATGAAGGTCGAGATCCCGGTGAAGGCGGGCGACAAGGGGCGGCTGTTCGGTGCGGTCACGAACCGCGAGGTGGCCCAGGCCATTGCCGCGCAGGGTGTCGAGATCGATCGGCACAACATTCACCTTCGCGAGCCGATCAAGACGCTCGGGGAGCATCGCGTCGAGGTGCGTCTCATGGCCGGCGTCGATGCCGTGGTGTCGGTGGCGGTCGTCGCGCAGGGGTAGCGGCGGCTCGGCCCAAGTCGTCGGGCGGCGATAACCAGAGGTTGTCGGCCGCAAAGGGCCGTCTGACGGTCCCTCATCGTCCGAGGCGATCAAAGCCCGGGTCCTCGCTCGATCCCTCTCTGCCCGCCCGATGCGACAGCCGAGCTGTCACAGATCGGCGACATCCTCGTCACGCTCACCGGCCATCACTTGTCGGCACTCGGTCCACAGTCGGCGGCTGGTTATCCACCAGGCGGCAGCGGCTGCCCACAGCGGCTGGTGAAAACCTTGGCGACGGCGAAAAGAATGGGCTGGTCCACAACCGAGAGGGAGGAGCATTCCGATCGCGACCACCACAGCAGCGGGCGGCGGGTACGCACCTCCGGCGGCCGATGCGCCACTCCAGAAGCTATCGCCCCAGGCTGTCGAGGCCGAGCAGAGCGTCCTCGGCTCGATCCTGATTGACGCCGATGCCATCCTCAAGGTCGCCGAGTTCCTGCGGCCGGCGGATTTCTATCGACGTCAGCACGGTGACATCTACGAGGCCATGCTCGCCCTCCATGGGCAGCGCGAGCCGATCGATTTGGTCACCGTCGGCGACGAGCTGGAGCGGCAGGAGCGGCTGGACGGGGCGGGTGGTCCCGCCTATCTGACGACGCTGATGAACACGGTGCCGACGGCCGTCCACGTCGAGCACTACGGCCGCATCGTCGAGCGCAAGTCGGTGCTGCGCAACCTGATCGGCGCGGCGGGACGGATCGCCGCCGTCGGCTACGAGGAGGCGAACGACGCCGAGGTCGCGATCGATCGGGCGGAGGCGATCCTGTTCGAGATCAGCCAGCATCGGTCCACCGGTGGCTTCGAGTCGCTGGCGACGCTGCTGGGGCAGGCGTACGACCGGCTCGAGTACCTGCACGAGCACCGTGGCCAGATCCTCGGCATCCCGTCCGGCCTCTCACAGCTCGACTCGCTGCTTGGGGGCTTCCAGCCGTCGGATCTGATCATCCTGGCGGCCCGGCCATCGGTCGGAAAGACGAGCCTGGCGCTGAACATCGCCCAGCACGCCGCCGTGCGCGAGGCGAAGAAGGTCGCCGTCTTCAGCCTCGAGATGAGCAAGGAGCAGCTGGCGCTGCGGCTGCTGAGCGCCGAGAGCGGCATCAACCCGCGGCCGCTGCAGACCGGATTCGTGGACGAGACCGACTGGTCGAAGATCGCGCAGGTCATGAACGACATGCACATGGCACCGCTATGGATCGACGACTCGCCGGCGCTGAGCGTGATGGAGCTTCGAACCAAGGCTCGTCGCCTGGAGGCGGAGCAGCACGGGCTCGACCTGATCATCGTCGACTACCTGCAGCTGATGCAGGCCTCGACCCCAAGCCGCGACGGCAACCGGGTCCAGGAGGTCTCGGAGATCTCGCGCGGGATGAAGCAGCTGGCGCGCGAGCTCAAGGTCCCGGTCATCGGCTTGTCGCAGCTGTCTCGCGGCGTCGAGCAGCGCGGGACCGCGGAGCCGCGCCTTTCGGACCTTCGTGAATCGGGTTCGATAGAACAAGATGCCGACGTTGTCGTGTTCCTGTATCGCGCCGAGGACCAGAACGCCGAGGCAGAGGTCGAGCTGGTGAAGGCGAAGGTGGCCAAGCACCGCAACGGGCCAATCGGCGAGGTGCCGCTCCAGTTCCGGAAGGCGAACACGCGCTTCTACACGATGTCCACTCGGGAGGACGTGGCAGCCTACTAGCTCCACGCTGGCATTCGGCTCGGTGGAAGGCCTGAAAAAGGCGCGCGATTTGACCAGATTTGGTCGGTCAGATGGTGTACAGCCGCTTGGTCGCGCGTGTACACTCGGCCGCTGGACGTCCGGTCAATCGTCCGATGACGGCTGGGCGCGTCACAGGAGGTCAGGGTTCCGTGTACGCCGACAAGACCATCCGCTGCCGAGACTGCGGAATGGACTTCGTCTTCTCAGCCGGTGAGCAGCAGTTCTACGCCGAGAAGGGCCTGCTCAACGAGCCCCAGCGCTGCCAATCGTGTCGGGCGGTCGCGAAGCAGAATCGGGCACTTGGAATCAGCACGCCGAGCGCGGGCGGGCAGCGCGAGATGCATGCCGCCGTCTGCGCCGAATGCGGTGGCCAGGCACTGGTGCCGTTCCTGCCACGCAACGATCGACCGGTCTACTGCAGCAACTGCTTCGACAAGGTTCGCGCGCGCGCCTGACGCCTTCCGCCGGACCGATACGAACGCCGCCCACGGGCGGCGTTCTGCGTTTGACGCACATCGGGGCACGACCTTCGACCGATTTGCCGGACGCGAACGCTGCCTAGAATCCGTGCCGTGCGCCGCCTGCTTCAGCTCCTCGTCGCGCTCTCGCTGACCGTCGCGAGCCTGGTTCCGTCGCTCAGCGGCGCACCGACGGCCCGCGGCGCCGGCCTCGTCATTCAGCGGCTCGCGCAGGCGGGCCGCTATGCCACCGCCGCCTCGCTGAGCCGCAGCGCGTTCGCACCGGGCATCGAGGTCGCCTTTGTCACCGGTGGAAGCCGCTTCGCCGAGGGGATGGCCGCTGGGCCGCTGGCCGCCAAGCGGGGCGGCCCGATCCTGCTGACCCACCGAGACCGCCTGCCCTCGGCGACGGCTGGCGAGCTCACGCGGCTTCATCCGCAGCGGATCGTGGTGGTCGGCGGCCCGGCCATCGTCTCGGACTCGATTGCCGCTCGTCTCGCCAGCCTCGCCACTTCCGGGACCGTCACCCGTCTCGGCGGCAACGGGCGCTACGCGACGAGCGCGGCCCTCAGCCGCGAGGCATTCGCAGCCGGCAGATCGGTCGCGTACGTGGCGAGCGGTACGTCGTACCGGGCTGCGGTGAGTGGCTCGACCGCGGCCGCCTTCAAGGGCGCACCGTTGCTGCTGACGAAGCGCGACGCCCTGCCGGCGCCGGTGAAGACCGAGCTCCAGCGGCTGGCGCCGGATCGGATCGTGATCCTCGGCGGGTCGGGTGAGGTCGGTGAGGCGGTCGAGACAGACCTCGCCACCCTCGCGCCGCGCATCCGCAGGATCGCCGGCGGCAACCGCTACACGACTGGCGCCGCCATCTCGCGGGCGACCTTCGGCAGCGGAACGCCGAACCTGTTCCTGGCCCGGGGCGACACGTTCACCGATGCCCTGGCCGTGGCTCCCATCGCTGCCCGTGCCGGCTCACCGCTGCTGCTGGTGCGGGGAGACCGGTCCGGCGCGGCCGCTCTCACCGAAGCAAGGCGCCTCGCCCCGGGCCGTCTCTCGCTGGTCGGGTCGACGCCCGGCCTCTCCGAGCGCGTCACCTACGAGCTGCGCCGCGCGCTCGGCGATCTGGCGCCGCTGCCTGTCTGCCGCTATGACGATGTCCGCACCCGGTTCACCGACTACGGCGACTGGCGGATCACGCTGCTCGACACGATGTTCCGCGTCGGGCGAGGCTACTCGCCACCGCGGCTGATCGACTCGTCACGGGTCGGCTTGCGCGCCAACCATCCGTTCCGACGCCTGGTGCGTGACGACCTGCAGGCCATGGCCCGCGCGGCAGCGGATGCCGGCAAGCCGATCGACATCCAGAGCGCCTACCGCAGCTTCACGACGCAACGAGCGACGTTCCAGCACTGGGTCGATCGCGTCGGCTACGACGAGGCGCTGCGCACCAGCGCCCGGCCCGGCCATTCCGAGCACCAGCTCGGCACGACCTTCGACTTCATGTCGCGCGGCGCTCCCGATCCCTGGGATCGCGGCGACTGGGCCAGGACGGCGGCCGGTGCCTGGATGCAGCGCAACGCGTGGCGCTACGGCTTCGTGATGAGCTATCCGAAGGGCAGCTTCGGGGCCGTGTGTTACGACTACGAGCCATGGCACTACCGCTACTACGGGCGCGCCCGCGCCGAGCGAATGCACGACTCGGGACTGCTGCCACGCGAGTACCTGTGGCTGCACGCCGACGGCAAGCCGGCGTGAAGCGCGGGCAGATGGGCTGATGTCGGTCATCGCCGTGGTCGGCGCCCAGTGGGGCGACGAGGGGAAGGGCCGCGTGGTCGACTACCTCGCCGCCGATGCCGACCTCGTCATCCGCTACCAGGGCGGCAACAACGCCGGCCACACCGTCATCAACCGCCACGGCCACTTCAAGCTGCACCTCATCCCGTCCGGGATCTGCTACCCGCGGACGCGCAACCTGCTCGGCAACGGGGTCGTCATCAACCCGCCCGCGCTGGTGGATGAGCTCGACGCCCTGGCCGATGCGGGGATCGGCTCCGAGAACCTGTTCATCAGCGACCGCGCGCACCTTGTCATGCCGTACCACCCGCTGCTCGACCAGCTCGAGGAGCGCGAGCGCGGCGCGGCCAAGCTGGGGACGACGTCGCGGGGCATCGGTCCGGCGTACGTCGACAAGGTGGCGCGACGCGGGATCCGCATCATCGACCTGATGGACGCGAGCGTCTTCGAGGCTCGCCTCTCCTCGGCGCTCGATCGTGTGGGCCGCATGGTGTCGGGCTACTTCCGAGCCGGCGGACCCGACGATCCGTTGGCCGATGCGATCGCCGAAGCCACCGACCGCGACGCCATCCGCGACGCGTACCTCGCCGCCGGGGAGCGGCTGCGGCGCCATGTCGTCGACGGCCGGCAGCTCGTCGAGCGGTCGATGGCGCGCGGCGACCGGATCCTGCTCGAGGGTCAGCTCGGCACCATGCGCGACCTCGACTGGGGCGTCTATCCCTACGTGACGTCGTCATCGCCGATCGCCGGCGGTGCGTCGGTGGGCGCGGGATTGCCGGCGGTCGCGATCGACCGGGTGCTGGGCATCGCCAAGGCCTACAGCACCGCCGTCGGTGCCGGGCCGCTGCCGACGGAGCTCACCGACGCGGTCGGCGAGCGGCTGCGCGAGCGAGGCGCGGAGTACGGCGCCTCGACCGGCCGAGCGCGGCGATGCGGCTGGTACGACGCGGTCACCGTCCGCTACTCGGCCCAGCTGGCCGGCTACTCCGCCATCGCACTCACCAAGCTCGACGTGCTGGACGGTTTCGCCGAGATCCCGATCTGCGTGGGCTACCGAGACCCGGACAGCGGACGCGAACTCGACACGATTCCGGCTTCGGATGAGCTGTTCGCTCGCCTGGAACCGGTCTACGAGCAGCGTTCCGGCTGGCAGACCGATACGACCGCCTGCCGCTCCTGGGACGCGCTGCCCCCCGCCGCCCGTGCCTACGTCGAACGCCTCGAGGAGCTCGCCGGCGTCCCGATTTCGCACGTATCGGTCGGCCCGGAACGCGAGCAGATGATCGTCCGATGAAGTGGCATGGCGTGCCGCGACACCGGCTCGCCTGGCACGACGACGATCATCCGACCCGGGGATTGCGTCGGTTTGCTGGACGGGCAAATAACGGCGAACGTGAGGCGGATTCCGGCCGCTCCGGCGCCGCTGTTTGCCATCCGGGCAAACCACGGCGAGGTTACGGCGGAACTCGGCCGATAGTTGCTCACCGGGCAAACGTCCGGGCGCAGCTCGGCCGCGAGCGGCGTGATCCGTGCAGGCGCGGGGCACCAGGGAGGCGAAGCGAATGAGGATCGGGGTCATCGTGCCGCAGGGGTGGACAGGCGAGTACAACGGCTGGGAGCCGCAGCGCGCCTGGGCGCGGACCGTCGAGGTGGCACGCCAGGCGGAGCGGCTGGGATTCGAGTCGGTGTGGCTGTTCGACCACTTCCACACCGTGCCGCGGCCGACCGACGAGATCACGCTCGAGTCGTTCACGACGCTGGCGGCACTGGCGATGGTGACGGAGCGCGTCCGTATCGGTCAGGTGGTGATCTGCAACGGATTCCGCAACCCGGCGCTGACCGCCAAGATGGCGAGCACGCTCGACACGATCTGCGGAGGCCGATACGACCTGGGCATTGGTGCCGGCTGGAAGCGCGAGGAGTGGCGCGCGTACGGCTATGGCTTCCCGGAGACGAAGGTGCGCCTGGCCATGCTGCGCGACGCGCTCGAGATCGTCACGCGCATGCGGGAGCCGGGGCGCGAGAACCGGGCGTCGTACGAGGGCGACCACGCCAGCGTGGTGGGTGCCATCAACCAGCCGAAGCCGGTGGGACTAATGCCGATCATGGTCGGCGGCAACGGGCCGAAGGTGACGTGGCGGCTCGCGGCGCGGTACGCGGACGAGCTGAACGTCGACGGCATGTCGCCGGACGAGGTGCGTGAGGCGCTGCCGACGATCCGCAGCCGGTGCGAGGAGATCGGCCGCGACCCATCGACCCTGTCGATCTCGGTGCACACCTGGTGGGGCGACGACGCGTGGTCGCAACCCGGGGAGCGTCGGGTCGAGCTGCTGCAGCGGTACGCCGAGCTGGGGGTGAGCCGCTGCATCGGTCTGCTGCAGGCGAGTGCCGAGAGTGACGAAGCGCTCGATCGACTCTCCGAGGACGCGAGCGCGGCGGGGGTCGCCCTGGACTGACCTGCGGCGCGTCGTATGCGCTGCGCGACAACAAACGCCCGCGACGCCCGGCTGGCGCGGCGTTCCATGCGCCCGGAGCATCAGCGCCCGCGCGACCGTCGCTTCACGCGGGTTGATATGCCCCAGCCGCATTGAGCCAGCTGACCGGGACTTTCGTGGATGGGCTGGATTGACCCGAGGCGCTATCCTGCAACGTCCCATGACCGCTCCGTTCAGCCAGACGGTGATCGCCGTCGTCTGGGACTTCGACAAGACGCTCATCCCGGGCAACATGCAGGGCCCGCTGTTCGAGCATTTCGGGATCGACGAGCGCACCTTCTGGGAGGAGGTCGACGCGCTCCACGACTGGTACCTGGCGCACGGTGCCGCTCGCGTCAACGACGACAGCCTCTACCTCAACATGCTGCTCGAGTACGTGCGCGCCGGCCGCATGCAGGGCCTCGACAATGCGCTGCTCCGCGAGCTCGGGCGCGACCTCGTCTTCCATCCGGGCATCCCCGACTTCCTGCGGACGCTGCAACGCCTGGTCGAGGACGAGCCGCTCTACCAGCGCGCGGACCTGGCGGTCGAGCACTACGTCGTCAGCACTGGCCTGCGACCGATGATCGACGGCAGCGCGGTCCGGCCGTTCATCGAGGACGTGTGGGCCTGCGAGTTCATCGAGGCACACCATCCGCCCGGCTTCCTGACCGCTCAGGCCGAGCTCTTCCCGCGGCGTGAGATCGTGTCACTGGCCTATGCCATCGACAACACCAGCAAGACGCGGGCGCTGTTCGAGATCAACAAGGGCGCCAACAAGCGGCCCGAGATCCACGTCAACTCGGTCCTGCCGCGGGCCCTGCGCCGGGTGCCGTTCGAGAACATGATCTACATCGCCGACGGTCCCTCCGACGTGCCGGCGTGGAGCCTGGTGCAGAGCGAGGGTGGCCGCACCCTGGGCGTGTATCAGCACGGGTCGCGCGCCCAGTTCGAGCAGATCAGCGCGCTGCAGCGTGACGGCCGGATCCAGGCCCTCGCGGAAGCCGACTACACGACCGATTCGACGGCGTGGCTGTGGCTGACCACCGAGGTGCGGCGGATTGCCGACCGAATCATCGAGGAACGCGAGGCGGCGCTGCGATCGGCGCTGCGGCCACCGGCGCGGCACCTTCCCGAGGAGGAGCCGGTGGCCGACGTGCCCGCCGAGGCCCGCCCCGAGGCACGAGCGGCGGAGACAGAGCGACAGCAGCAGGCGGAGGAGACGCTGTCGCTGCGACTGGACGACGAGCCGTCGCCAGACGTCGAACCGATGCGAGCGGCCGAGCTCCGCGCCTCCTACAGCGGCTCCTCAAGGTCGGAGCCAAAGCAGCCGCGCCCGGCGCGCGCCGCGGCCGACGTTCGTTAGAAGCGCGGCCTCGCGGTAGGGCCCGTGGCGCCCGACGCCGCTTTTCATCTGCTGGCAGTATCGGACAACGAGCAGCCCTCGCCGGCGGTTGATGGCCGGATTTGCCAATGGCTGGCAGCAACGGCGAACGAGCGGCCGGAAATGCGCCGATTGGGCCGTCACCCACGTTTGGCGGAGCGTTCGTTGTCCGGTACTTCCACCTGCTGACGGAAGGGTCAGGCAGGAGCGGAACGCGAGTCCGCGACATCGCGAGCGCGCCGCCACAGCGCAACGGCGCTCACGATCCCGATCGCGGCCGGGATGCCACCCAGCGCGATCTCGGTGGGCGTCGGCGACTCCGGGTTGGATCCGAAGATCGAGGCGAGCAGGTAGGCCGGCATGAAACTGCCAACCACGCCGGCTACAACTCCCAGACGGGCCAGCACGCGCCGCGGCGGCGCGTCGGCGACGTTCCACGCGGCCGCCATGAGCGTGAGGACGGCGAGGAGCGCCACGCCGGCGATCACGGGGACGTCGACGTACACCATGCAGTTCGGCGTCGGCGCGGTCGTGGGTCCGAAGTCTTCCTGCCGGAACGCGATACGGCAGCCGCTGCTCAAGGGAGCGACGGTCGCCCCCGCGGCGTAAATGGCGGCGACCACGCCGACGAGCAGGTACCAGATGCGAGCGAGCGTTTGCATGCGGCCATCCTTGCGGAGCGAGACTGCGGCTCGACTACGGCGCCGCCTATACTTTCACAAAGCCGCAAGCGTTCGGTAGGTGCCAGTGATCGACCAGGCCTTCGCGATCGCCGACGTTTCCGACACCGCCGATGCGGCCACCGATCGCGGGCAAGGCAGGCTGCGCCGCGCGTACGGCTTCGAGGAGATTGCCCTCGTCCCCGGCGCGGTGACCGCCGATCCCTCGGAGGTCGACCTGTCGACGAGCCTCGGCGGGCATCGGCTCGAGATCCCGTTCCTGGCGGCTGCCATGGATGCCGTGGCGGACGCGGACTTCGCGGCACGTCTCACGCGGCATGGCGGCATCGCTTTCGTGAACCTCGAGGGCCTGTACACGCGCTACGACGATGCGTCGCCGGTCATCGAGCGCGTGGCCGCGGCGGAAAACGGGCACGCCGCTGCATCGGTCCTGACCAGGGCGTACGAGCAGCCCGTTCGCGACGAGCTCATCGCCGCGCTCATCCGGCGCATCAAGGCAGCCGGCGGCATCGCCGCCGTCGCCACCACGCCCGCGGCGGCCTGGCATCACGCCGAAGTCGCGGCCGATGCGGGCGCCGACCTGTTCCTCGTGCAGTCGCAGGTCAGCTCGGCGCGGCACATCTCGACGTCGGGTCGCGTCCTGTCGCTGGCCGACCTGACCGGTGCCCTGAAGATCCCGGTGCTGGTCGGCAACACGGTCAGCGGCGAGGCGGCGTACCAGCTCATGCACCAGGGAGCGGCCGGCATCTTCGTGGGCGTCGGACCGGGTGCCGCGTGCACCACGCGCGAGGTGCTCGGCATCGGAGTGCCGCAGGTCAGCGCCACGCTCGAGGTGGCCGCGGCGCGCGACCGGTTCGAGCGCGAGACGGGGAGATACATCCCGGTCGTCACCGACGGCGGGATGAAGACGGGTGGCGATATCGCCAAGGCGATGGCCTCCGGAGCCGATGCGGTCATGCTCGGCTCACCGTTCGCGGCGGCACTCGAGGCACCCGGACGCGGCTTCAACTGGGGCATGGCAGCACCATCGGCCATGCTGCCGCGCGGGACGCGGATCCAGATCGGCGAGCGGCTGCCGCTGGAGCAGATCCTGTTCGGCCCGTCGACCACGACCCACGGTACCCAGAACCTGGTCGGAGCGCTGCGCGCTTCGATGGCGGCGCTCGGCGCGCGGTCCATCCGCGAGATGCACGAGGTCGAGATGGTGATTGCGCCATCGATCGTGACCGAGGGCAAGTCCTGGCAGCTGGCCGGGCGCGAATAGTCTTTCCATGGACTGGCGGGAAGTCGGCGACCGCGTGTTCGTGCGCCGCTATCGGACCTGGAACGACGAGCCGTTCGACCAGAACGTCGGGGTCGTGGCCGGTGCCGAAGGCGTCGCGGTCGTCGACACGCGCGGATCCCATCGGTTGGCCGATGAGCTGCGGGAGGACCTGCGCAGCCTGACCCGGCAGCCGGTCGTCGCGGTCGTCAACACCCACCATCATTGGGACCACACCTGGGGCAACGCCCGCTTCGCCGGCTCGCCGATCTGGGGACATGTCCGCTGCGCCGAGCGCGTGGCGAGCGACTCTGCGGCACGCCGTCGCCGGCTCGTCGAGGAGGAGCCGGCGCTCGCCGACGAGCTGAACGAGGTCATCTTCACGCCACCGACGCAGACGTTCGCGCACGAGGCCACCGTCGACCTCGGTGACCGGCAGCTGGAGCTGCGCCACCTCGGGCGTGGGCACACCGACAACGACATCGTGGTGCGGGTCGAAGACGCATCGGTCCTGTTCGC
>JAICUY010000059.1 GCA_025935615.1 Steroidobacteraceae bacterium | reverse complement strand
TGCGCGACGATGCGCGCATCGTCGCCTGGGACGTGGCCACCGGAAGTGGTGCGGTGGCGCTGGGACTGGCCCTCCGCTTTCGGACCGCGCTGCGGCTGGGCCGGCTGCGGCTCGTGGCCAGCGACGTGTCGGCCGACGCGCTGGAGCTCGCCAGCGAGAACCTGGCCGCGCACGGCGTGTCGGGCGTCGTGTCGCTGGCCGGCGGCGACCTGCTGTCGCCCGTGTCCGACCTTGCGGTCGTGCCCGACGTGCTGACCGCGAACCTGCCCTACGTCCCGTCCGCCGAGGTCGACCGGGGCGAGGGAAGCCACGCGTACGAGCCGCGCTCCGCGCTGGACGGCGGGCTGGATGGGCTCGACGTCGTGCGACGGATGGTGGCGCAGCTCCCCGATCGGCTGGCGGCGGGCGGCGTTGCCCTGCTGGAGGTCGGCGCGGGACAGGCGGACGCCACCCGCACGTTGGTCGAGGCGCTCGCCATCCGGACCGCGGTCACGATCCTCCCCGACCTGGCGGGCATCGACCGCGTGGTGCGCGTGGCACGGCTCTAGCGCTCGCAAGCTGCCCCGAAATAAGCCCCACTTCTCAAACCCGAAGCATTGGCGCCGCTCCGCCGCGCCATGAGCAGTCCCACTGATCCCGCAGCGGGAAACGGCCCCAACTGTCGCGGATGGAGCAGCCGGGCTTATCGCGCAACGGGCTTATCGCGCAAGTCGCTAGCATCGCGCCGTGACTGAACGCGCGAGCGCGGACGAGGCAGGTATGGCGCGCGCTGTCGAGGCGCTGCGCAGTGGCGGACTGGTCGCCTTCCCGACCGATACGGTCTACGGCATCGGCTGCGCCGCGGGCAACGCCGAGGCGCTCGAGGCCATCTTCGTCGCCAAGCGGCGGCCGCCGGAGAAGCGCGTTCCGCTGTTGGCGGCGTCGCTCGAGCAGGCGCTCGCCCGCGGCTACCGCGCCGACGACCGGGCGACGAAGCTGGCCGACCGATTCTGGCCCGGTGGCCTGACCCTCATCCTGCCGCCGACCGGCAACGGCGAGACCCAGGCGTTCCGCGTGCCGGACCATCCGGTCGCGCTGGCGTTGATCGCGGCGGCCGGACCGCTGGCAACGTCGAGCGCGAACCGATCGGGCGAGCCCGAAACGTACGAAGCCGACGACGTGGCGGTCGCCTTCGCCGACAGCGACCTGCTCGACGTTATCCTCGACGGCGGCAAGGTGCCGGGAGGCGTCGCCTCATCGGTCCTGGACCTGTCGACGACGCCCGCGCGGCTGCTGCGCGAAGGCGCCATCGGTCGAAGCCAGCTCGAGGCTGTCATCGGCCCGATAGACTGACGCGCGAGATGCGCGTCGCCATCGGTTCGGACCACGCCGCCTTTGCCCTCAAGGGCGAGCTCTGCACGCTGCTCGACGAGCTGCGGGTCGAGTACCGCGACTTCGGCACCTTCTCGACCGACCCGGTCGACTACCCCGACTTCATCGCTCCGGTGGCCCGCGCCGTGGCGCGCGGCGATTACGACCGTGGGATCGTGCTTGGCGGGAGCGGCACCGGCGAGGCGATCGTGGCCAACAAGATCCGCGGCATCCGCTGCGTCGAGGCGTCGGATCCGGTGGTCGCTCGCCTCGGTCGCGAGCACAACGATGCCAACGTCCTGTCGATGGGATCCCGGATCGCGGGGGTCGAGGTGGCGCGAGCCTGCGTCCGCGCCTTCCTGGACGGCGAGTTCCAGGGCGGGCGGCACGTGGCGCGGATCGAGAAGATCAGCCGCATCGAGGCCGAAGAGGCAGGAGCCTAGCGCGCGCCGTCCCCGGGCGCTCGGCTCGCACCACGAGTTATGAGGCAGGGAGAGACGCAAGGACCTCTCTGCGCGCCGGTTTCGGTCGTGCTGCGAGCCAAATCGGGACGTAACGGCGCTTTCTTTGCGTCTTGACTCGCGCCACGAGTCGATCCCTCCACTAGATCCCCGAGAGAGACGCTTCGCTGCGACCGTCGCCGCTATCCTCGCCCGATGCGCGTGCCACGGATCCTCACGCTCGACTCCACGCATCTCGATGCCGCCGCCGAGCTGCTGGCGCGCCAGCAGGCGGCTCTCCGCAACGCCCGACCCGAGCTGCCCCAGGGATACACTCGCCCCGATGCCAGCCGGCCGCTGATCGAGGCGCAGCTCGGCGCGCCGCAGGCGCATGGCGTGGCAGCCTTCGACGGCTCGCACATGGTCGCCTTCCTGGTCGGTGCGCCGCGCTACGAGCCGATCTGGAACCGCGCCGCCTGGAGCCCCATCGAGGGTCAGGCCATTGATCCCCGCGCCGACCGCGACATCCTGCGCGACCTGTACGCGGTCTGGTCGCAGCATTGGGTCGACCGTGGCGTCTTCTTCCATTACGTCCACGCGCCGACCGACGATCGTGCGGTCCAGGACGCCTGGTTCGACCTGAACTTCGGCCGCATGCAGGCCCATGCGCTGCTCGCCCTTGACGACCTGCCCGCACGGACCGCGACCGAGTTCGAGATCCGTCGCCTCGCGCCCGACGAGATCGACCTGATCGCGCCGCTCCACGATCTGATCGGCGTCCACCAGATCAGCTCCCCGGCCTACGCGATCTCGCTCCCGGAGCGCTTCGAGACGATGCTCGCCGACTACGCCGAGGACCTCGCTGACCCGGACTCGCACTACTGGGTCGCGCTCGACCGGGGCGCTCCCGTGGGACTGGCTGCCTTCTACGAGATGCAGCCCGGAATCATGGTCCCAGGCGGCGCGTGGGAGCTCGGCACCGCCATGACCGCGCCGGAGGCTCGCGGCCGGGGCGTGCAGCGCGCCCTGCTGCAGGCCGGCGCCGACGAGGCACGTGAGCGCGGCGACACCCATCTCGTCACCGACTGGCGCACCGCCAATCTGCTCAGCTCGCGCAGCTGGACGCGCCTCGGATTCCGACCGACGCACTACCGGATGCATCGGGCCGTCGATCAGCGCGTGGCGTGGGCGGATGTCGCACGGCGCTCCGGTCGCAGCGCTGCGGGACCCGCATCGGTCTAACATGCGCCCATGGACTTCTGGGCGCCGCTCGAGCGCGAGGATCCGGAGATCGGGCAGGTCATTCGCGACGAGGAGGAGCGGACCCGGACCCACCTCGAGCTGATCGCGTCGGAGAACTACCCGAGCCTCGCCGTGCTGCAGGCGATGGGCAGCATCCTCACCGCGAAATACGCCGAGGGCTACCCGGGTCGCCGCTACTACGGCGGTTGCGAGGTGGTCGACGTCGCCGAGAACCTGGCCCGCGATCGTGCCAAGGAGCTGTTCGGCGCGGAGCATGCCAACGTCCAGCCGCATGCCGGCGCGCAGGCCAACATGGCCGTCTTCCACGCTCTGCTCGAGCGCGGCGACACGGTGCTCGGGCTGTCCCTGGACCAGGGCGGCCACCTCACCCACGGCTCGCCGGTCAACTTCAGCGGGCAGTACTACGACTTCGTCGCCTACCACGTCGACCGTCAGACCCACCTGGTCGACATGGACGAGGTGCGCTCATTGGCCCGCGAGCGGAAGCCGAAGCTGATCATCACCGGCGCCACCGCGTACCCGCGGCACTGGGACTTCGCGGCCTTCCGCGAGATCGCCGACGAGGTGGGCGCCTACCTGATGACGGATATGGCGCACTTCGCCGGCCTGGTGGCGGCCGGCGTCCACCCCTCGCCCATTCCCCACGCCGACGTGGTGACCACCACCACCCACAAGACGCTGCGCGGTCCGCGCGGCGGCATGATCCTGTCTCGCGCCGAGCTGGCCAAGCAGATCGACAAGGCCGTCTTCCCTGCCATCCAGGGCGGGCCGCTGATGCACGTCATCGCCGCCAAGGCGGTCGCGTTCCGCGAGGCGATGACGGACGAGTTCCGGCGCGATCAGCAGCGGACCGTCGACAACGCGCGCGCCCTGGCGTCGGCGCTGGCTGATGAGGGCGCCTCGATTGTCTCCGGCGGAACCGATACGCACCTCATGCTCGTCGACGTCACGCCCTTCGGCGTGACCGGCAAAGAGGCCGATGCGGCCCTCGGTCAGGTCCGCATCACCGTCAACAAGAACACCATCCCCTACGACCCCAACCCGCCGATGGTGGCTTCCGGCGTGCGGCTGGGGACGCCGGCACTCACGTCGCGCGGCCTGGGCGAAGGCGAGATGCGCCAGATCGCCTCGCTGATCGTGGAGGGAATCCGCGTCCGCGGCGAGGAGGCCGGGCAGCAGTCGGTCCGGGAACGGGTCAGCGCCATCGCCGAGCGCTTCCCGGTGCCCGGCGTGCCGTGGACGGTTCGCAGCGAGGCGGTTGCCTCGACCTGATCCGAACCAAGCTGCGTCGAAGCGGCTAGTGCTCTCCGGGAGCGCATTAGCACCCTCGGGGCACTTTGACGGAGCAGATGGCGCGCTTGTGCGCGGTAACTGCGTCGATACGCTAGCGGCGGTCACGATCGGGGCTCGCCCACGCTCGGAGGGAGGCGGCGCCGGGGCCCAGACTGCATCGGACGGAGTTAGTGCTCGCCAGATCGACAGTTGCACCTTCGGGGAGCGCGGTTGGCGAGATTTCGCTCCTTGACAGGGATGGGACGATCCGGTCGCTCCACCTGCCCGGAGTCGCACAACCCACGGAGGGGGATTCCATGTCCGCTCGCCCGAGCCGAGCATTCCATCTGTTCGTCGCGCTCGCCCTGATCCTGGCCGTTGCCGCGCCGGCGAACGCCGCACCGCCCGAGCCCTGGTCCCCACCCCCGACCGGGCCGAGCGACGACGCGCCGGCAGTCCCCGGCCAGTTCCTGGTCGCCTTCGATCCCTCCCTGCCGTCGAAGGCGCGGGCCAGCGCCCTCGCCTCGGAGCATGCGCGGCCGATACGCCAGCTCTCCGTCCCGGGGCTGACGCTGGTCGAGCTGCCGGCAACCGCATCGGTCAATGCGGTCAAGGCGGTCAGCGCGCGGCTGGGGCACCTGCCGGGCGTCCGGTACGCGGAACCGAACTACATCTTCCGTACGCTGGCTCGGCCGAACGATCCGCTGTTCGACGACCTGTGGGGCCTCGACAACGACGCCGACCACGACATCGATGCGCCCTCCGCCTGGAGCATCACCAGGGGCAGCCGATCGGTGGTGGTGGCGGTGGTCGACAGCGGGGTCGACTACGAGCACCCCGACCTCGCGGCCAACATCTGGCGCAACCACGGCGAGAAGCTCGACGGGCGCGACAACGACCACAACGGCTTCGTGGACGACGTCCGCGGCTGGGATTTCGTGGGTGACGACAACAGCCCGTCCGATCCGCTGGGCCACGGGACGCATGTCGCCGGAACCATTGGCGCGCGGGGTGACAACGGCCAGGGAATCAGCGGCGTGAACTGGCGCGTGAGCCTGATGCCGGTTCGGGCTGGCAACGCCCAGGGCGAGCTGACCAATGCGAACGTGGTCGACGCCTTCCACTACGCCTGCGACAACGGTGCGCGGGTGGTGAACGCCAGCTTCGGCGGCTCCGGCTTTGCGCGCGGCGTGCGCGACGCGATCCGCGACTGTCCGGAAACCTTGTTCGTGGTCGCGGCCGGCAACGGCGGCGGCGACGGGCTGGGCGACGACAACGACGTCCTGCCGACCTATCCGTGCGGCTACGGCCTGTCCAACGTGGTGTGCGTCGGCGCCAGCGGCCGCGACGACCAGCTGACCTCGTTCTCGAACTACGGGGCGCGCTCGGTCGACCTGGTGGCGCCCGGCGAGCGAATCCTGAGCGCCACTCCGTACCGGGTCCGGCTGGCGGACGGGTTCGAGCATTCGTTGGCGGGCCGATGGACGACGGGCGGTGCCGGCATCGACTGGGCGCGGACGACCGCACACGAGAGTGTCGGCTCTCACAGCGTGACCGATTCGCCCGGCGGCTCGTATCGCAACAACAGCAACACCTGGCTGCGCACGGCCGATGCGGTCACGCTCGGCAGCTCGAAGAAGTGCGTGCTGGACTACTCGCTGCGGGCGGACACCCAGTCGGGCGCCGACTTCTTCCTGGTCGACGTGGCGCCGGCCAAGGCCGGGCCATGGACGACCATCGATGGCGGCAGCGGCTCGACCGGCGGCGCCTTCATCGGCTTCGAGGAGTCCCTGGCGGCCTTCACCGGTAGTTCCTACCTGCGCTTCCGGATGCGGACCGATGGCACCGGCCGCGCAGACGGCGCCTATGTCGACGACGTGGTGGTCCGCTGCCTGACCGGCACGCATACCTCGCGCGACTTCGTCATGTTCGACGGCACGTCGATGGCGACGCCCCACGTCACGGGGGTGGCGGCGCTGATCCTGGCGGCGCATCCGCATCTGGGCGTTGCATCGGTCAAGCGGGCCCTGCTCGACGGCGTCGATGGTGTTGCCTCGCTCGACGGCAAGGTCGTTTCGGGTGGACGGCTCAATGCGCGTGGCGCATTGAACGCCGTGGACAGCATCGGGCCGGATGCCGCGCCGCCGACGCAGCGCATGGTCCTCAACTCGACCCTCGGAACGTCGACCATCCCTCTCGCCGTCTCCTGGCCGGCGGCCGTGGACGCGGGCGATGCGGCCAGCGGCGTGTACGCCTACCAGCTCCAGCATCGGAGCTGGACCGATGGGGCGTGGGGCTCGTGGAGCACCGTGGTGCCGAGCACCGCGAAGCTGTCGGCGACCGTATCGGTCCGTGGCGGGAAGCAGCAGTTCCGGGTGCGTGCCGAGGATCGGGCCGGCAACACCGGGTCGTGGGCGCTCGGAGCCGAGTTCAGCCTTTCCGAACCGCGATCCAGGGTCGCCTTCGACGGCGAGTGGTCGGTGGTCACGTCCTCCGACGCGTACCGGGGGTCTCTGGATCGGTCGACCGACCGGGGCGCCACTGCGGAACTGAGCTTCACCGGTCGCCAGGTTGTCTGGGTCTCGACGCGCGGCCCGCGCAGCGGACGCGCCGACGTCTACATCGACGGCCGGCTGGCGCGAACGGTCGACCTGTACGCGGCGAGCACGAGGGCGCGGCGGCTGGTCTTCAGCCGGTCCTGGGCCGATGCCGAGACGCACGTCCTTCGGATTCGCGTCATCTCGAAGAATCCGGATTCGTCCGGGAAGCGGGTGGACGTCGACGCGATCCTCGTGCGCAGCTGAGCGCCACGCCTGCCGGCCCTCGTCGCGGCCGGGCGCGGAGATGCAGTCCCCGGAAGCCTCGGCTATACTTCCGCGCGTCCGACCGCTGTGAGTCGAACCTGAATGGCACAACTGACGAGCACCGACCTCATCAAGATCCTGGTCCACGTGACCCTGATCTTGGGCATCCCCATGTTGGGTGGCGCGGTCGCCGGGATCGTGATCGACAGGATCCTCGACACCTCGCCGATCTTTGTGTTTGGCGGCTTCGCGGCCGGCAACATCATCGCGATCGTCGGGATCCTGCTGTACATCCGCGCGCACGCACCGGCGCCGTCGCCGGAGCGAGACAACGAGCTGGCGGATGGCCGGGACGCCTGACGGCGACCAGGAACGAGATACCAACCGGAACGAGACGCCGCCCAAGCGGACGGCGATTCCGACCGCCAACTGGGGACTCGCCTTCGACCTGGGCCTGCGCCTGGGACTGGCGATCATCATCGGCCTGCTGATCGGGCTGGCCATCGACAACTGGATCGGGACGAGCCCGATCTTCACCTTGGTAGGACTGGTACTCGGGGTGGCTGCGGCCTTCTACACCATCTGGGACGTGGCCAAGCAGAGCATGAACAGGTAGCCAATGCTTCACGTTGAGATCAGGGCGGAGCCGCTTTTCCAGCTCGGCCCCATGACCGTCACGAACAGCATGGTGGGCGCCGTGCTGGCGTCCATCCTGGTGCTCATCGCCGCCTTCGTCTTCGTGCGCCGTGCGACGCTGCTGCCGACCCGGATGCAGAGCCTGATCGAATTCCCGATCGAGTGGACCGCGCAGATCGTGGAGGCCAACGGCGGCCGCCACTGGCGCTCGTTCGCGCCGCTGATCGTGGCCATCTTCATCTTCGTGCTGCTGGCGAACTGGATCGGCCTGCTGCCCGGCGTCGGCACCATCGGCTACACCGAGGTGGTCGAGGGCCACGAGGTGCTGGTGCCGTTCGTGCGCCCCGCATCGGCCGATCTGAACTTCACGCTGGGGCTCGCGCTGGTGTCCTTCTTCGCCTTCATCGGTCTTGGTATCCGCAAGGGCGGTGTGATGGCGTACCTGAAGCACACCTTCATCGCCGAGCCGGCCTACATGACGCCGCTGATGACGCCGATTCACATCATCAGCGAGCTGAGCCGCCTGATCAGCCTCTCGTTCCGACTCTTCGGCAACGTGTTCGCCGGCGAGGTGCTGCTGGCGACGATGCTGTTCCTGACGACCTCGGTCGTGTTCGTGCTGCCGCTGGCATTCTTCGTGCCCGGCATCTTCCTCAGCCTGGAGCTCGTCTTCGGCTTCGTGCAGGCGCTGGTGTTCGCCTTCCTGACCATGGCCTACATCGTCCTGGCCGTGCCGGAGCATGACGAGCACGAGGAGAGCGAAGAGCACGGCGCGAACCACGCATCTACCCGGAGCACCGATCCCGCCCTCGGGGCGGCCTGAGACACAAGCGGGAAGCCCTGCCCCGACCTTCAGCAGGGCATCAAGGAGGAACCTCTCTCGTGGATCTCACCCCACTCGCAGCCGGACTCGCCATGGGCCTGGGGGCCATCGGTCCGGGCATCGGTGTCGGCATTGCCGTCAACGGGGCGATGAACGCGCTCGGGCGCAACCCGGATGCATCGGGCGCCATCTTCGTGCCCTACATCCTGGGTATCGCCCTGGCGGAGGCGATCGGCATCTACTCGCTCGTCATCGGCCTGCTCCTGATCTTCGTCGCCCAGTAGGTTTCGAAGAGGATGGCTTTCTTCGACGCCTTCGGAGTCGACGTCTTCAAGCTCGGGTTCCAGATCTTCAACTTCCTGCTGCTGCTCTACCTGCTGAACAGGTTCCTGTTCAAGCCGGTGACCGCCATGCTCGACGAGCGGCGGGAGCGGCTGGCCAAGGGGTTGGAGGATGCCGAGTCGGCGGCGCGTGACCGGGAGCTGGCCAGCGCCGCTCGCGAGGAGACGCTGGCCGAGGCGCGTAAGGAGGCGCAGGCCATGATCGCGCGCGCCACCAAGCTCGCCGACGACTCGCGTGACGAGATCGTGGCCAACGCCAGGGCCGAGGCCGAGAAGGCGGTGGCGCGTGCGCGCGACGAGATCGAGGCCGAGAAGGAGCGCGCCATGTCGCAGCTGCGCAGCCACGTGGCCGACCTCGCACTGGCGGCGGCCGGCAAGCTCGTGAAATCCGAGATGGACGGCGGCACCCAGCGGCGCCTGGTCGAGGAGTTCCTGGCCGAGATGCCTGCCGAAGTCCCGGCCGGCGAAGCCAAGAGCTAGACCGATGCCGCGCCGTGACACCGCCGCGCGCCGCTACGCCGAGGCTGCCTTCGAGCTGGCTCGCGAGGCCGATGCGCTCGATGACTGGGAGCGCGACCTCGCCACGCTGGTCGAGGCACTCGACAACGCAGAGCTGCGCGAGGTGGTGGAGCATCCCGCCATCCCGTACGGCGAGAAGGAGAAGGTCCTGCATCGGGCCGTGCCGAACGTGGGCGATCAACCGATGCAGCTGGTGCTGCTGATGGTGCGCCGTGGGCGTCCGGGAGCCATCCGGCCGATGCTCGACCGGTTCCACGAGCTGCTGCGGCGCGAGCGCGGCATCACCCTGGCGGAGGTGCGCACCGCCCTGCCGCTGGACGACGGGGAGCGGCGCGCGATCACCGATCGGCTGCGGCAGATGACCGGCAACCAGGTCGAGATTCAGGAAACGGTCGACGAGGGGCTGATCGGCGGGATCGCCGTGCGCATCGGCGACCGGCTGTGGGACGCGAGCGTCCGCGGCCGCCTCGAGCGGCTGCGGGCCCGGCTGACCGCCGTCTGAGCGCGAGCGAACGCGCCCGAGCGCGCGACTAGGAAGGAACGACACGCAACATGGCGATCAGATCCGACGAGATCACGTCGATCATCAAGAACGAGATCTCCGGCTTCGACACCACCGCCGACGTTTCGGGCGTGGGCACCATCGTCGAGGTCGGTGACGGCATCGCGCAGATCTACGGGCTGTCGGGCGCGGTGGCGTCCGAGCTGCTCGAGTTCCCGGGCGGGGTGATGGGCATGGCCTTCAACCTCGAGGAGGAGACGGTCGGCGCCCTGATCCTGGGCGACTACACCGCCCTCAAGGAGGGCGACCAGGTCAAGACCACCGGTCGCATCGCGGAGGTGCCGGTCGGCGACGCGCTCATCGGTCGCGTCGTCAACCCGCTGGGCGAGCCGATCGACGGCAAGGGGCCCATCGAAACGACCAAGACCCGTCCGGTGGAGCGCATCGCCCCTGGCGTGATCGTGCGGCAGCCGGTCGACACGCCGGTGCAGACCGGTATCAAAGCGATCGACTCGATGATCCCCATCGGCCGGGGCCAGCGCGAGCTGATCATCGGCGACCGGCAGACCGGCAAGACCGCCATCGCGGTCGACGCCATCATCAACCAGAAGGGCCAGGACCTGATCTGCATCTACGTCGCCATCGGCCAGAAGCAGTCGACGGTTGCCAGCGTGGTGGCGCAGCTCGAGGAGCGCGGCGCCATGGAGCACACCATCGTGGTCGTCGCCTCGGCCGCCGATCCGGCGCCGCTGCAGTTCCTGGCGCCGTACGCCGGTGTCGCCATGGGCGAGGAGTTCATGGAGGCGGGCAAGGATGCGCTGTGCGTCTACGACGACCTGTCGAAGCACGCCTGGGCCTACCGCCAGGTGTCGCTGCTCATGCGCCGCCCGCCCGGTCGTGAGGCGTATCCGGGCGACATCTTCTACGCCCACTCGCGCCTGCTCGAGCGCGCGGCGCGACTCAACGACGACAACGGTGGCGGCTCGCTGACCGCACTGCCGATCATCGAGACGCAGGCAGGCGACGTATCGGCCTACATCCCGACCAACGTGATCTCGATCACCGACGGCCAGATCTTCCTGCAGACCGACCTGTTCAATCAGGGTCAGCGGCCGGCGGTCAACGCCGGCATCAGCGTCTCGCGGGTCGGCGGCAATGCGCAGATCAAGGCCATGCGCCAGGTCGCCGGACGGCTTCGGCTGGACCTGGCCCAGTATCGCGAGCTGGCGGCCTTCGCCCAGTTCGCCTCCGACCTCGACAAGGCGACCCGCGACCAGCTGACCCGCGGTGAAAAGCTGACCCTCGTCCTGCGCCAGCCGCAATTCGCGCCGGTGCCGGTCGAGCGACAGGTCGTCATCCTGTGGGCCGCAACCAACGGATATCTCGACGACGTCGAGTCCAGCCGAGTCGGCGACTTCGAGTCCGGCTTCTACCGCTTCCTCGAGTCGGGGAACGGCGAGCTGCTGCCGCGGATCGCCAAGGAGAAGGCGCTCTCCGACGAAATCACCGAGGCGCTGACCAGCGCCGTCAAGGAATTCCGTCGCCAGGAGGGCTTCGGCACCGAACAGGCGGGTGACACGACCGGCACCACTCCCCCGGGCCAGCGCGCGGCACAGGCCGAGGTTTCCTCCGAGACCGATGAGCCGTCCGAGCGGGCCACCACCGCCAACAAGGCGGCCCCGGCGGAG
>JAICUY010000089.1 GCA_025935615.1 Steroidobacteraceae bacterium | reverse complement strand
TGGCAAGTCGACCACCACGGCGCTGCTCGGCCACCTGCTCGTCGACGGCGGCCTCGACCCGACGGTCGAGGTGGGCGCATTCATTGCCGCGTGGGCCGCGACCGTGCGGCCCGGCGACGGCGCGCCATTCCTGGTCGAGGCCGACGAGTTCGGCGACAACTTCCTCAACTACCACCCCAGTGCGGCCATCCTGACCAATGTCGAGATGGATCACCCCGACTTCTTCGCGGATCGCGGTGCGGTGCTCGACAGCTTCGAGCGCTTTGTGCGCGGCATGCGGCCCGACGAGCGGGTGGGCGGCTGCCTGCTGCTGGCGGCGGCGGGCGACCCGGGAATCGACGAGCTCCTGTCGCGCCTCGACGACTGGCAGGGAGCTGTGGAGCGCTACGGGGCGGGCGAGCTGGCGGCCGGCGAGGTCGAGTACCGTTCCGACGCCACGTCGTTCACGCTGCTCGGCCAGCGCTTCCGCATGTCGCTGGCTGGCGCGCATAACGTGCTGAACGCCTCGGCCGCGATCGTGCTCGCGCACCGCCTCGGCGTGCCGTTGCCGGTGCTGGCCGAGTCGCTGGCGTCGTTCCGTGGAGCCGGACGCCGGCTGGAGCTGATCGCCGATACTGCCGGCGTGATCGTCTTCGACGACTACGGCCACCATCCGACCGAGGTGCGAGCCGCCCTGGCCGGCGCGCGCCAGAGAGTGGGGGAGCGGCGCCTGTGGGCGGTCTTCGAGCCACACATGTACTCGCGCACAGTGCTCTTCCTCGACGAGTTCTCGCGCAGCTTCAGCGATGCGGACGAGGTGGTCATCGCCGACATCTTTGCGTCGCGTGACACCGATACGTCGATCACATCGGCCGAGGAACTGGCCGATGCCATCGAACGCACCTCGGCCGTGCCGGCCATGGCCAGCGGCGACGTCGACAGCACGGCGGCCTATGTTGCCGACCATCTGCGCCCCGGCGACGCCGTGCTGGTGATGGGCGCCGGCAAGAGCTACCGGATCGCGCGCTTTCTGGCCCAGGCACTGAGCGCGGGCGTGCTCGACCGGCCGAGGGGCGGCCTGTGAACGGCGCCCGGGCGGTCATCCTCGGCCTGCTGCTGGCGCTGCTGGTGGCGCTGGCCGAGCAGGGCCTGGTGCGCCTGGTCGGCGCATCGGGAGCCCGCGACCAGCCGGCGCTGATCCTGGTCCTGCTGCTCGCCGCTTTCCTCGGCGTGCTGACCGCCGTCGCCACGCGGGTGCTCCGGCTGCCGGGTGCGACGGCGCCGACGGTGCTGGTGCTGGGCTGGACCCTGGTGCCCGCGGCACTGGCCCTGGTGCCGAGCGCCGCGACCCAGGCGGTCGGTGGCAATGCCGCGCTGACCTCGGCTGAGGCGCTGTCGCTGGCGGTGGCGACCGTCGCAGCCGCGATCACCCTCGGCGTGCCGTCGGAGCGCGGCTGATGCGGCGGGCGTCGTTCGGCCCAGCACGCACGGCGCTGGTGGCGGCGGTCATGGCGCTGACGGCGCTGCTGGGTGCGCCTTCGGCCGCTGGCGCCTTCCCGGCCTATGACTCCGGCTACCACAGCTACGCCGAGATGAAGCGCGAGATCAAGGCCATCGCCGCGGCCCACCCGGGAATCGTGCGTCTCTTCAGCATCGGTCGCAGCTACCAGGGCCGGACGCTGTGGGCGGCCAAGGTGAGCGACCACGTCGACCGCGATCAGGATGAACCGGAGCTGCTGTTCGACGGAGGCCATCACGCTCGTGAGCACATCAGCGTCGAGATGACGCTGCGCATCCTGCGCTGGCTGGCCAACGGCTACGGCCACGACCCGGCCGTGACGCGGCGGGTCAACCAGACCGAGACCTGGATCGTGTTCAACCTGAATCCTGACGGCAGCCAGTACGATCATCGCAGCGGGACGTATCGCAACTGGCGCAAGAACCGCCAGCCGACGCCCGGCTCCTCGAGGATCGGGACCGATCTCAACCGCAACTACGGCTACCTGTGGGGATGCTGCGGCGGCTCCAGCGGCGACCCCGCGTCCGAGACGTATCGCGGACCGCGCAAGTGGTCGGCGCCCGAGACGCGCGCCATGCGCGACTTCGTAAACGGGCGGGTCATCGACGGCGAGCAGCAGATCGTGGCGCACGTCACCTTCCACTCGTTCGGGCGCCTGGTGCTGTGGCCATGGGCCCACAAGCGCGCCGGCGTGGCCAATGACGCCGATCGCGCCGTCTTCTCCAAGCTGGGGCACGCCATGGCCAACCGTGCCGACTACCGCGCCATGCAGTCGTACGAGCTGTACGTGACCGATGGCGACGAGATCGACTGGATGTACCGCCGGCATCGGATCCTGAGCTTCACGATCGAGCTGGCCGACCGGCGCTATCCGCCCGACGAGCTGATCGGCCGCGAGACGAAGCGTGGCCTGCTGGCGGTGCGCTATCTGATGCATCACGCGCCCTGTCCCTACGAGGTGATCGGCCGCTCGTCGCTCTGCTGATCTCGATCGGCACCGCAGCTCGAGGACGGCAAGGGCGGCTTTCTTGTCGACGGCGTAGAGGATGCGGCTGACCGATGCGACTGGCTGCTGTCGAACCCGTCGGCGGCCCGTGAAATCGGCGGCAAGGGCCGCGCCGTGGTCCACTCGCGGTTCCTGGTCACGCGGCTGCTGGCCGAGGAGCTCGCCCTGTACGCCGAGGTGATATCGAGCATGGGGCGCGAAGGAACGTCGCGCGGCAGGGGACCGACGACCGCCGCATAGCCCGCCCGGCAATCGGGAGGTAGGCGGCAACCAGTCGGCGTATTGCCGTATACTACTACTCGTGATAACCGTACCCGAAGCCGCACGCCGCGCCGCGAAAGATCCAGAGACCATTCGCCGCTGGATTCGCAGCGGACGGCTGCCCGCGCGCAAGATTGGGACGCAGCACATCATCGATGAAGGCGATCTCGAGAACCTCCTTCAGGAGGATGAGGTGATCGGTGTCCCATCGTCCTGGATGGCCACGTGGACCGGTGAACCTATGCCGAACTGGGTCGCCGTCCTGCGACAGGACCGCGCCGAGCATTGACACGCTTCGTGATCGATGCGAGCGCCGCGCTCTTCGCGCTGGCTGGTCCGGAAGGTGCTCGGCGTCTCGCCGCTCACGAGGTGCACGCGCCACCGCTCATGTGGTCGGAGGTGACGGCCGCGCTTCGGCAGCGCGTGTATCGCGGCCAGCTGAGCGTGGAGCTGGCGGCACGCTCGCTGAGCGCGTTGAGCGACGCGTCAATTCAGCGGGTCACTCACGAACGTCTGTATCGGGATGCGTTCGCGCTCGCCTCGAAGATCGGTTGGGCCAAGACCTACGATGCCGAGTATGTGGTGCTGGCCCAGCAAATGACCGCCCTCGATGTGTAGAAGGCGCTACATCACATAACGTGCACTTGCGGAAGTAGGCAGTTGAGTAAAACGACGTGCTACGGACCGGTCCAGCGAGTCCGGATGCGGCCCTGGACGCCGGGCAGTGGCAATGACTGTGCCTCTTCCTCGACGGCGGAGCGCTCCGCCGTCGTGAGCGCGCGCCAGGTCTCGATCGTCAGCGTAGCCTGCGCGCGTCGCCAGGTGCCGACGACGTCGCCGCGGACCAGCAGCGCGCCGGGCCAGACGCGCGACGGCCACAGCGCCGCGCGCTGGGCGGGATCCGGGACCAGCAGCTCGCGATCGGCATTCTGCAACAGGAAGTAGGTGTCGCCGCTGGGCAGCAGCCGCGCCGCGGCCGGTGGATCGCTCACCGACGAGGCGAGCTCGGCGTCCTCGTCGACCATCCACCCATCACCGATGGGTGTTTGAACAGAGCACAGCGATCCTCGCAGGCGCTGAAAGGTGGTTGCGCCGGCTTGCGGGCTGATGCCGGCCCACTCCGCGAATCCAATCGGCGTGGTCACGCCGAACACGTGAAGGTAGCGACGCGCGAGCTCGTTCTGCGCCTCGACCGGGTCCGTGCCCGGCGGCGGAACCACCCACACCAGCGGTGCGCGCGCCCCCTCCCAGCGAATCAGAATGCGACCGCTGGGAGCGCCGTAGCGGAGGGCGTTGGGATGCAGTCCCATCGCCTCGCCGGCCTCCCGGTCGGTCATCGTTCGTCCGGCGAGCAACGTTTGCAGTCGATCGGCCATCGCCTCGGCCTTGTCACGCGCTCTGGCGTCGTTCCCCAGCCGTCCGAGCGTGAAGAGCGCGCGATCCGGCTCGGCGACGACGTAGGTGCTGTAGCGCGGGCCCCACAGCTGGACGAGCGGCGCCTCCGCCCACGACCCGGCATGGGCGCCGGCGACCCGCGCGTGGATCGACAGCAGCGCCGCGCGCGGCATGCTGTCCTGGAGCCCGGCCCAGGCGGCCCGCCTCAGGGCGTCGGCCGACGGCGCCAGGCGCTCGTCGAGGGCCTGGGCGTGGCGCCTGTACGCGAGGATCTGCATCCGGCTGAGGATGATCGGCTTCATCAGCGAGCGACAGGCTACCGCGCCGGATAGGACGAACGTTCAGGACCGTGATCCCAATGGCTGATGGCGGGGCAGAATCGGCCGGCGTAGCGTCCGCGCATGACGACATCGCGCCGTGGATTGCGGATCTGGGGCCTGCTGGGATTGGCTGTCGGCCTCGGATTGATCCTGGCAGCGCCGCTGGCGAACGACCTCGCCGGCCTGCTGCGCGGCTACGGCGCCATGCTGGCCGGCAGTGCCGCCTACATGCTCGCCGGGCTGTCGATCCTGGCCTGGCGCTCGGGGCACCGGCGCAGGACCGTCGTTCCGAGCGTGACTGCCGGGCTCGCGCCCCGCAGCTGACACGTGAGCGTCAGCGGTTCAGACGCTGGCGCTCCACCTCGAAGCCGATGACGGCCGCCGCCGCCGCTGTTCCGAGCGAGACCGCCCGCGGGCGGGCGTACGGGATTCGGACGACCACCTCGGCCTGATCGAGCACCGCGCGGCTCATCCCGCGCCGCTCGCCGCCGATGAGCACGAACAGCGGCGGGCTGAGGGGAGCCTCGAACAGCGACACCGCATCCGACCGCTCGGCCGCCACGACCGTGCGCAGACCTGCGGCTCCAAGGGCTGCGAACGCGTCCGACGGGTCCGCCACGGCGGCCACCGGCAGCAGCTCGGAAGCGCCGGCCGAGGCTCGCGCGATGACCGTCGTGGCGCTGTCCCAGCCGCGCTCACGAATCACCAGCCCCGACGCGCCGGCGGCGTACAGCGAGCGCAACGCCGAACCGAGGTTGTAGGGGTCCTCGACGCCGTCGAGCATGACGACGAACGCGTCCTCGGCGACCAGAGACTCGATCGGAATGAGCGACCGCTCCCCCACCTCGGCCACCAGCCCGCCGTGGCTGCGACCACTGGCCAGCGCGTCGATCTCGGCGCGTGCGACGCGCTCGACCGCGACGCCGTGATCGGCGGCCATGGCTTCGATGCGCGCCAGAGCGCGATCGGCGCGAATCCCGTCGCGGCTGACGAGGATCCGATGCAGCGGGCGGGAGCGGCCGCGCAGGGCGGCCTCGACCGAGACGTGGCCCTCGAGCAGTGCCACGCGCGGCTCAGCGACCGGTGGGACGCCTCGCCGAGTCGACCTCGCCGGCGATGGCGGGCGGCAGGTGGCCGGAGATGCGGACCCCGCGCGGGCCGTACTGCTCGGTGACGTCGCCGCTGCTGCGGGCGAGCGCCACGAGCTCGCCGCGGTCGTACGGGATCAGCGCGTCGACCGCCACCATCTGCTCGCGCAGCACCGCCCCGATCTGCTCCAGCAGTTGCGGCAGTCCCCGGCCGGTTGCGGCGCTGACGAACGCCGCGCGCTCGGCGCGCGGCATCGGTACACCGTCGTGCCCGACGTCGAGCAGGTCGATCTTGTTGTAGACGGTGATGCGCGGCTTGTGGCCGGCGCCCAGCTCGTCGAGCACCAGCTGCACGGCCTGTTGCTGACCGACGAAGTCCGGATCGGATGCATCGACCACCTCGATCAGCAGATCGGCGCGCACCACCTCCTCGAGCGTGGCACGGAAGGCGTCGACCAGGTCATGAGGCAGCTTGTTGATGAAGCCGACCGTATCGGTCATCACCACGTGCTGGCCCGAGGGCAGGACGACCTGGCGCGAGGTGGGATCGAGGGTGGCGAACAGCATGTTCTCGGCGTAGACGTCGGCGCCCGCCAGGGCGTTGAGCAGCGTCGACTTGCCGGCGTTGGTGTAGCCGACCAGCGCGACGCTGGCCACCTGCCGGCTCTCGCGCTGACGGGTGGCGGTGGCCCGATGGCGCTTGACCGATTCGAGCTCGCTGCGCACCCTGCGGATCTGTTCGCCGATCAGGCGGCGGTCGGTCTCGAGCTGGCTCTCGCCGGGACCGCCGCGCGTGCCGATGCCGCCGCCGGTCCGCGACAGGTGGGTCCACATCCGGGTCAGGCGGGGGAGGTGGTATTCGAGCTGCGCCAGCTTGACCTGGAGCCGCCCTTCCCTGGTCCGCGCGCGCTGCGCGAAGATGTCGATGATCAGCGCGGAACGGTCGAGCACCTTGCAATCGAGCAGCTGTTCGAGGTTGCGCTGCTGCGCCGGGCTCAGCTCGTCATCGACGATGAGCAGGTTGAAGTCGCTGGCCGCCTTCGCGGTGACCAGCTTCGCGGCGCGACCCTTGCCGAAGTACCAGCCAGGGTCGGGCTCGGTGCGTCGCTGGAAGGCGCTGCCGAC
>JAICUY010000113.1 GCA_025935615.1 Steroidobacteraceae bacterium | reverse complement strand
CTGCATGGCGAGCTCGACGTCGCCAGCCGCATACATGCCGACCAGCGAGCGCCAGGTCGACGTGGCGTGCAGGCGGCCCATCAGCACGTTGTTCAGCACGGTCGTGCGCTTCACGAGGTTGAAGGTCTGGAAGATCATGCCGATGCGGCTGCGGATCTGTCGCAGCTCGGCCTTGGACGCCTTCGGGACGCTGCGGCCATCGACCGTGACGTCGCCACCGGTCAGCGGCACGAGGCCGTTGATAGTGCGGATCAGCGTCGACTTCCCGGCGCCGGACAGCCCGACCACGACCACCATCTGGCCGTCGGGGATCTCCAGCGTTACGTTCCGCAGGGCGTGAACGCCGCCGGGATAGGTGACCGATGCGTTCTCGAAGCGGATCATCCGTCCTGAAACAGGAGAGGGCGGCCCGTGTGGGGCCGCCCTCCCTTGGGTCTTGGGGTTACTGCGCGCCTTCGACCTTCGCCGCGGCGTCCTCGACGACCTTGAAGGCGTCGAGATCGGCGGGGACCAGATCATCGATCTCGTAGATCGAGTTCAGGACCGTCTTGCCGTCCTCGGTCTTGGCGTAGTCGAGCAGCGACTGGGTGATCGCCTGCTTCAGGCTGTCGGGGAGCTCGCCGCGGACGGCCCAGCCGTCATTGGGGATCTCCGGCGAGAACGCGAAGGTGACGACCTTGCCCTTGACGTCGCAATCGGTCTCGGCGATGCCGCGTGCATCGTCGAAGCTGACGCCGACCTCGGCGTCACCGTTGCAGACGGCGATGACCGACTTGTCGTGGCCGCCAGAGAAGATCGGAGTGATGTCGGTGGCCGGATCCACGCCCGCGTTGATCAGCATCAGCGACGGGAAGATGTATCCGGATGCCGACGTCTGCTCCACGAAGCTGACCTTGGCGCCCTTGGCCTTGGCGACCGTGTCCTCGGCGACCGGGCCCTTGTCCGCATCGGTCGTGCCGTTGCAGCCGAGCCACCCGTCGGCGTCCGCCGTCGGCTCATCGTCGCAGTACTTGTCCGGGTCGTTGGTCATCCACTGGGTGTGGTACGTGGCGCCACCGTTGCGGACCGACTGCAGGATGATCTCGGCGCCGGCACGATCACGCGCCTGGAGCAGCGCGAACGGACCGAACGCGCCGATGTCGGCCTGTCCGGTGTTCATCGCCTCGACCAGTCCGGTGTAGTCGGTCGGCACGAAGCCCTCGACGGTGATGGTCTTGCCGGATGCGTCGCTCAGCGCCTTGCCGAGCGCATCGGTCAGGGGCTTGGCGTTCTCGACGAGCGTGTTCGCCTCGCGCGACGGAACCAGGCCGAGGACGATCTTGTCCGGCCAGTCGGCGCCGGTTGCGGCCGACTGTGACGCCGCGTTGGTGGCGCTGGGCGATGTGCCCGGAGTGCCGCTGCACGCTGCAACGAGCATCGACGTCGCCAGCAGTGCAGTGAAGAGACGGAAGTGCTTCATCTACCTCCTCCATGTCCCGCACCGTCTGGCACGGGGTCGGGTGCCGAGTCCTCCGCGATTCCCCCAGCACGGCACGGACGCTCGCGGGCGGCATGGGCGACTCGGGCGATCAGGCGCGCATCATAGACGACGCGAACGCGATGGGAGGGTCTGGCGCGCCGGACAGGATTCGAACCTGCGACCTTCGGCTCCGGAGGCCGACGCTCTATCCACTGAGCTACCGGCGCACGCGCGGCGCGGGCGACGAGGCCGCCATGATACCGGCTCACGCCCGACTACACTCGGATTGTGGTTGCAGGGCCGGCCTTCGGGTGCATCGCGGACGACTACACCGGCGCGACGGACGTCGCGGCTGCCTTCCGGCGCGGCGGCCTGCGCACGGTGCTGGTCTTCGGACAGCCCGCTCCCGACCAGGCCGCTCCCGACTGCGATGCGCTGGTCGTCGCGCTGAAGAGCCGGACGGCTCCGGCGGCTGACGCCGTCCCGTGGTCGCTCGCCGTTCGGCGCTGGCTGGCTGACGCCGGCGCGCGGCGCTTCTACTTCAAGTACTGCTCCACCTTCGACTCGACCGATGCGGGCAACATCGGTCCGGTCACCGACGCGCTGCTCGACGACCTGGGCAGCGATCTCACCTTGGTCTGCCCAGCGACACCGATGCAGGGACGGACGATCTACCAAGGCCACCTCTTCGTTGGGGATCGGTTGCTCTCCGAGTCGTCGATGCGCCATCACCCGCTCACCCCCATGACCGATTCGGACCTGGTGGCGGTCCTCGGCCGGCAGACGCCGCACCGCGTGGCCCTGCTGGCGCTCGACGTCGTTCACGATGGAGCCGATGCGGTCGCCGCCGAGTTGCAACGGCTGGGTGCCGAGGAGCTGCGCCACGTCGTGTGCGATGCGATCACGCACGATGACCTTGTCGTCCTGGCGCGCGCGAGCGCGGCGCTTCCGCTGCTCACCGGTGCGGCCGGGCTCGCCGAAGCGGCAGCTGTGGTTGAGGGTGGGGCGGCACAGGTCGCGCCCGACGTGCCGCTGCCGAGGGGCCGAACCGTGATCCTGGCCGGCAGCTGCTCAGCGCGGACGATGGAGCAGGTCGCCGCGGCGCGGTCGGTGATGCCGTCGTTCCGGCTCGATCCGGCGGCACTGCCTACCGCCGCCGGCATGGCCGAGGCCGCCACCACGTGGCTGGACGCGCAGGGTGCGGCACCGGTCGCGTTGATCTCGTCGTCGGCCACAGCAGCCGAACGTGCGCCGGCCGAGGTCGCCGACGAGATCGAGCAGGCGATGGGCAGGATCGCCTGTCATGCGGTCGCCTCCGGCGCCACGCGGATCGTGGTCGCCGGCGGTGAGACGTCGGGCGCGGTGGTCGAGGCGCTGGGCATCGGTCCCGTGGCGGTCGGCGCCGAGGAGGATCCCGGGGTGCCCTGGATCGTGGCGGTCAACCGGCCGCTGGCGCTGCTGCTCAAGTCCGGCAACTTCGGTTCGGTCGACCTGTTCGCGCGAGCCGGGGCCGCGTGAGCACCGCCGAAGCGCGGCGCCGGATCGTCGCGACGGGTCGCTCCCTGTTCGAGCGGCGCCTGACCCCGGGGCGCACCGGGAACCTGAGCGTGCGCATCGGTGACGAGGTGCTCGTCACGCCCACCGGCACCAGCCTCGGCGGCCTGCAGCCCGGGGAGCTGGCGGTGATCGGGCTGGACGG
>JAICUY010000091.1 GCA_025935615.1 Steroidobacteraceae bacterium | reverse complement strand
GATCCTGCAGATCGAGAAGCAGTTCGGCCGCGGCTCGATCATGCGGCTCGGCGACAAGGGAGCGACGCTCAGCGTCGAGGTCATCCCGTCCGGATCCATCGCGCTCGACCTGGCGCTCGGCGTGGGCGGCATTCCGCGCGGCCGGATCACCGAGGTCTACGGTCCCGAGTCGAGTGGTAAGACCACGCTCTGCTACCACGTGGCGGCCAACGCGCAGCGCGCCGGCGGGATCGTGGCCTTCATCGACGCCGAGCACGCGCTCGATCCGACCTACGCGCGCAACGTCGGCGTCAACGTCGACGAGCTGCTCGTCTCGCAGCCGGACACCGGTGAGCAGGCGCTCGAGATCGCCGAGACGCTGATCCGCTCCGGCGGGGTGGACGTCGTCATCGTGGACTCGGTCGCAGCCCTGGTGCCGCGCGCCGAGATCGAGGGCGACATGGGCGACAGCCACGTCGGGCTCCAGGCGCGACTGATGAGCCAGGCGCTGCGGAAGCTGACCGGCGCCATCAACCGATCCAACACGGCGTTGATCTTCACCAACCAGCTGCGCGAGAAGATCGGTGTCATGTTCGGCAATCCCGAGACTACGCCGGGTGGCCGCGCCCTGAAGTTCTACTGCTCGGTGCGGCTCGATATCCGACGCATCGAGACGCTGAAGACGGGGACCGATGCGATCGGCTCGCGCACCCGCGTCAAGGTCGTCAAGAACAAGGTCGCCAGCCCGTTCCGCGTCGCCGAGTTCGACATCATGTACAACGAAGGCATCAGCCGGGAGGGCGGTCTGCTCGACGTCGGCATCGCGGCCGGCATCCTGTCCAAGACGGGCGCCTGGTTCAATTACGGCGACATGCGCCTCGGCCAGGGCCGCGAGAACGCCCGCGAGTTCCTGAAGTCGAACCCCGAGATCGCCAGCAAGATCGACTCCGAGATCCGGGGCAAGGTGGCCAGCATCGAGGTCGGCGTCGAGGGAATTTCCGAGGCCGAATAGCCGGGCGGCTCAGCGCGGATGGGACGACGGGCGCGAGTGGGGCGCGAGCCGCCGGACGCCGCGGCGGCGCTCGAGATCGCGCTGCGCTTCCTCGGATCGCGGCCGCGGACCGAACGCGAGATCGTCGATCGCCTGCGCCGAGCGTCCGCGGACGACGAGGTCATCGAAACGACCCGCGAGCGACTGCGGGAGCTGAGCTACATCGACGACGAGGCGTTCGCCGCGTGGTGGATCGAGCAGCGTGACCGGCACGCGCCGCGTGGACGGCGGCTGCTCGAGGCGGAGCTGAGGCAACGGGGTGTGCCGCGGGACGTGATCGAGCGGCTGCGCGACGAGCCGGTCGAGCGCCTTCCGGAGGACGCGGCGCTGCCCGAGGACGACGACCAGCGGGCCTCGACCGTGCTCGCCGGGCACCTGCGCGGACGACCCCTGCCCGACGATCCGAAGGCGCTCCAGCGCATTGGCATGTTCCTGATGCGGCGCGGATTCGATCCGGACACGGCACGCCGCGCCATTCGCGCCCATCGCTCGGGGCAACCGGGTCCAGACTGACGCCTGGCTTCGTGCGGGATAATGGCCATCCCGCACTTGAGGACGGCCCGCCATCGCCAGCACTCACGCCGCAACCCGACGCACATGACCCCAGCACGAAGCATTGACCGATGCGCTTCGCGCTGATGACCGAGCCCCAGCAGGGGCTCGGCTACGACGAGATCCTGGCGTTGGCCGATACGGCCGAGGACGCCGGTATCGAGGCGTTCTTCCGCTCGGACCACTACACCTCCTTCCCGGGCGAGGCCGGCCTGCCGACGACCGATGCATGGGCCACCCTCGCCGGCCTGGCGCGCGACACCAGCCACATCCACCTGGGCACCCTCGTCTCGCCGGTGACCTTCCGCCTGCCGGGACCGTTCGCCAAGCTGGTCGCCACCGTCGACGAGATGAGCGGCGGACGGGTCGAGATCGGCATAGGCGCCGGCTGGAACGAGCGCGAGCACGCGGAGCTCGGCATCCCGTTTCCACCCCTCGGCGACCGCTACGACATGCTCGAGGAGTCGCTGGCCATCGTCCACGGCCTGTGGACGGAGCCCGATGGCTGGAGCTTCGACGGGGAGCGCTGGAAGGTCGCCGGGTCGCGCTTCCATCCGCGGCCAACGGGCACCGGCTCCCGCCATCCGCACCTGATCCTGGGTGGCGACGGCGGACCGCGGCTGAGCAGGCTGGTGGCGACCTACGCCGACGAGTTCAACCGGCAGTCGGCGACGCCGGACAAGGTCCGTGCCGCCTACGCCAACGTGCGAGCGGCGTGCAGCGCGCTCGGCCGGGATCCCGACCAGATCGTCTACTCGGCGATGGTCGGCGTGCTGCTGGCTGAGACCGAGGCCGAGCTCGAGGACCGGGTTCGGGACCTGATCGCAATGACCGGCGCTGAGGGCGATGCCAAGGCCTGGCTGGCGGAGCGCCGCGAGCGCTGGATCATGGGCACGCCCGACGAGGCGTGGGACCGGGTGCGGGCACTCGAGGAGGCAGGCGTCGAGCGGATCATGCTCCAGGACTTTCTGCCGCGCGACCTCGACATGGTGCAGCTGATGGGACGCGTCTTCGCTTCCGCCTGACCCGCGCCTGGGCCACGTCCCGCCATCGGGCCACAGTTGCGCTACACTCGGCCGCGGGCCGGCGACGGCCTGAGCATTCGAAGATTCGACGACGCCCGCGCTTGCGGACGCCACAACCGCCCATACCGGGCTCCATGACGGAGGAGCCAGATGTCAGAAGTCACCATCGCCGTCGTGGTGGCCCTTGCGGCGCTCATCGTCGGCGTCGTGATCGGCTATTTCGCGCGGCGGCTGCTTGCGGGCAACGCGGTGCGCCATGCCGAGGCATATGCCGACCGGCTCACCGCCGAGGCGCGCGCCAAGCAGAAGGAGATCGTCCTCGAAGGCAAGGACGAGGCGCTCAAGCTGCAGCGCGCCGCCGAGGAAGACGCACGCGCCAAGCGCACCGACCTGCAGCGCCAGGAACGGCTGCTGCTCGACCGCTCCGAGAGCCTCGATCGAAAGGTCGAGTCGGTCGAGCGCCGGGAGAGCGCCTTCGAGGAGAAGCAGCGCGAGCTCGAGGCCGAGCGCATCAAGCTGGCCGAGCTGAGACAGCAGCAGCTGGGCGAGCTCGAGCGGGTGAGCGGCCTCTCGGTCATCGAAGCACAGCATTCGCTCATCCAGCAGATCGTCGACGAGGCGCAGGCGGAGGCGGCTCACCGGGTCCGTGAGATTGAGCGGCACGCCAGCGAAGAAGGCGAGGAGCGCGCGCGACGGGTGCTGACCACCGTCATGCAGCGCATCGCAGCCGATCACACATCCGAAGCCACCATCAGCGTCGTGCATCTCCCTTCGGAGGAGATGAAAGGCCGCATCATCGGCCGCGAGGGCCGCAACATTCGGGCACTGGAGCAGGCCACCGGGGTCGACCTGATCATCGACGACACGCCGGAGGCGGTTGTCCTCTCCGGCTTCGATCCCGTCCGCCGTGAAGTGGCGCGCATGGCACTCACCAAGCTCATCAGCGACGGGCGCATCCATCCCGGACGCATCGAGGAAACGGTTGCCAAGTGCCGTTCCGAGATCGAAGTGGTGATGCGCCAGGCCGGCGAGCAGGCCGCCTACGAGGCCGGCGTGCCGGGGCTGCATCCGGAGCTGGTGAAACTGCTGGGCCGGCTGAAGTATCGGACCAGCTATGGCCAGAACGTGCTCGACCACTGTGTCGAGACGGCTCGCCTGGCTGGCGTGCTGGCGGCCGAGATCGGGGCCAACGTCAACGAGTCGAAGAAGGGTGGGCTGCTGCACGACATCGGCAAGGCGGTCGACCACGAGGTCGAGGGGCCGCACGCCATCATCGGCGGCGACATCGCCAGGCGCTACGGCGTGAACGCGGTCGTGTGCAACGCCATCGCGGCGCACCACCAGGAGGTCGAGCAGGAGACGACCGAGGCGACCGTGGTGCAGATCGCCGACGCCATCAGCGCATCACGGCCCGGCGCGCGCGGCGAGAGCCTCGACAACTACGTGAAGCGGCTCGACGACCTGCAGCAGATCGCCATGAGCTTCCCCGGCGTCGAGCGCTGCTTCGCCATCCAGGCCGGCCGCGAGGTGCGCATCCTGGTGCGACCGGAGGACATCGACGATCTCGCCTCGTCGCGGCTGGCGCGTGACGTCGTCAAGAAGATCGAGGAGCAGCTGCAGTACCCCGGCCAGATCAAGGTCACCGTCATCCGGGAGACGCGCGCGGTCGACTACGCCCGGTGACCGGCCGGAACGAGCTGGTCCGCTGCCTGATCATCGGCGACATCATCGGCAAGCCGGGTCGCCAGGCGGTCCACTCGCTCCTGCCGGAGCTGCGTCGCGACCTCGACCTCGACCTGATCGTGGCCAACGGCGAGAACCTGGCCGCCGGGATGGGAATCACGCCGAACCTGGCCGACGAGATGCTCGAATCGGGCATCGACGTCCTCACCAGCGGCAACCACATCTGGGACAAGCGCGAGATCTACGACTACCTCGAGACCGACCGGCCGCTGATCAGACCGATGAACTACCCCGATGACGCCCCCGGCCGCGGCTGGCTGATCCACCACCTGCCCGACGGCGGCGAGGTCGCGGTCATCAACCTGATGGGGCGCGTCTACATGAATCAGCTCGACTCGCCGTTCAGCGTCGTGGATCGGCTGCTCGACGAGGCCGCGGTCGAGCTGCCGCCGGTGCGCCTGGTCGACTTCCACTGCGAGATCACCTCCGAGAAGAACGCCATGGGCTGGCACCTCGACGGGCGGGTCTCGGCGGTGGTGGGCACGCACACGCACGTCCCCACCGCCGATGCGCGCCTGCTGCCCAAGGGCACCGCCTATCTGAGCGACATCGGCATGACCGGGCCGCGCGACTCGATCATCGGGATGAGCGTCGAGACCGTCATGCCGCGCTTCCTGCGTCACCTGCCGACCCGCTTCGCGGTGGCGGAAGGGCCGGTTAGCTTCAACGCCGCGCTGATCGAGGCGGAACGGGGGAGCGGCAAGGCACGCTCGATTCAGCTGGTGCAACGCCTGGTCGAGGTGGCGTGACCGCCCCGGCGATCGCCGTGATCGTCGGCCCGACCGCGTCGGGCAAGTCCTCGCTGGCGCTGGCCCTGGCCCAGCGCATCCCGCTCGAGATCATGTCGGCCGATTCACGGCAGCTGTACCGCGGCATGGACGTGGGGACGGCGAAGCCGACCGCGGCGCAGCGCGCGGCGGTGCAGCATCACCTGCTCGACGTGGCGGATCCGGACGAGACCTTCACGCTGGCCCAGTGGGTCGCGGCGGCACGCCGGCTCGTGCCCCAGATCGCGGCGCGCGGACGGCTGCCGCTGGTCGTGGGCGGCACCGGCCTGTATGTCAACGCGCTGGTTGACGGCTTCGACCTCGATTCCCAGCCATGGTCACCCGAGCTGCGAGCCAGGCTTGCCGATGAGCTGCAGGCGGAGGGCCTCGAGCCGCTGGCCGGCCGCCTTGCCCGGCTGGCTCCGCTGCTGGCCGAGCAGACCGACCTGCGCAACCCGCGGCGCGTGCTGCGCGCCCTCGAGCGGGTCGAACAGGGCGATACGGCACTCCCCGCGGCGCGCCGGTATGCGGGGGCCGTCACGCTGGTCGGGCTGGAGCGACCGCGCGAGGTGCTCGCCCGACGCATCGAGGCGCGCGCCCGCGCGATGTTCGCCGACGGTCTGCTCGAGGAGACGCAACAGCTGCTCGACGCCGGCTACGGCCCCCAGCTGCCCGCCATGAGCGGGCACGGCTACGCCGAGGCGACGCGCGTGCTGGCAGGAGAGTGGGATGTCGCGACCGCGGCGGCTGAGACCGTCCGCCGCACCCGCCACTACGCCAAACGGCAGATGACGTGGTTCGGGCGCGACCGGCGCACCCACTGGCTCGCGCCGGGCGGCGGACCGGCCGACAGCCCGCAGCTTGTCGCGCGCGTCGCCGAGCTCCTCGACCGGACCGCGCAGGCGGAGCTTGCCGGCGCATCGGCTACCATGGACGGCCTTCCATGACCGAACGGATGATCGATCTCACCGCGCCCACCGAGCGCGCCTTCCTCATCGGCCTCGACGACCCGCGAGGCCGCTGGCCCATCGCGCGCAGCCTTGCCGAGCTCACCGCCCGGGCCGAAACCGCGGGCGCCACCGTGGTCGGCAGCGCCTTCCAGCGACGCACCGAGCCCGACCCAGGCTGGTACTTCGGCAAGGGTCGCGCCGCGGAGCTGGTCACCGAGAAGGCGGCCAGCGACTTCAACCTGCTCATCGTCG
>JAICUY010000065.1 GCA_025935615.1 Steroidobacteraceae bacterium | reverse complement strand
GTTCGGGTCGACGGTCATCGTCGAGTCGAGCGTGAACGTCCCATCCGCTGAGGCGCTCGGTGCGCCGAAGTTGACGAGCACGCCGCCGTAGTCAGGCAGCCCTTCGGCGAAGCTCACCAAGCCGTCGCCGTTGGTGTCGCGCGACGGAGCGGGACACTTGCTGATGATCGTCGGCGAGGCGGTCGCCTCCCCGGGCAGCTTGCCGTGGACGTGCTGCGGGTGGGGCATGCCGGCCTCCAGCCCGACCTCCTCCATGTGGATCGTCAGCTGGTCGCCATCCAGCGTGATCCAGGCATGCGCCGATGCGCCGGACCCGTTGAGGGTCTTCAGCGTCGACTCGTACGTCGCCGGGCGGCCGCCCGCCAGCACGAGCGCCGGTACGGCGAGCACCAGGGCAAGCCCGGCAACCAACAGGATGAGTCGCTTCATGTCTCCTCCTTCGCGATGAGTCTGGTGGGCAGTCTCGGAACAAGTACGCGGCAGGACACGCATCGGCCACGAGTCGCGAGCGATGCGGTTCCGGCACGCACCGGATGCGTGGGCGCTGCCTCGCCGTCCGGGCGATACTCATCTGCGAAAGTCACCGGTTCGACGGCGTCGAGGGACGGCGTGAGATGGATTACGAGCAGCTCCTGCTCCTCGCGGCATCGACCGAGGGGGAGCCGATCGAGACGACGCGCGGCCAGCGCTTCCGGGTGCGCGTCGCCGGACGGCGCATCTACTTCACGCCTCAGCGCAGCGAGCTCGAGCGCTCGGATCGCGAAGCCGTGGCGGTCCGGTTCCTGGCGCGTTTCGCCAACACCGGCAGCCTGCGGCCGAGTGATTACGCCGACCTGACCCGTAATGGGTCGTACTACATCGGCCTCGTCCTGCTCGACCGCCGGCGCGCCGAAGAGGACCGCGATCCGACGACCCACTGCCAGCACTGCGGCCGGCCACGGCGACCCGGCGCGGTCTACTGCCGCGGCTGCGGCAATCGGTTCGCGGAACCGGCGGGGGTCGTCGCGCAGCAGCGGTCGCGCCGGGGCCTCCTGGCGTGGCTCAACCGGATGTTCCCCGGCTAGCGGCGCTCCCAGCGGCCGAGGTCGGGCGCCGCTCCGTCGAATGAGACCCCGATGCCGAGCGACGTTCCGCGATCGATCAAGCGCGACGTGCTTTGCAGGTGGAAGTCGTGGTGTCGGACGTCGACGAACCGCGGCGCGACCGAGACACCATGATCCATGTAGGGGGTCGCGCGGCGCAGCTCGCGCAGGGTCAGGTAGTTCGAGCTGCCGCGGGTGGCGAGGACGCGGCCGAAGTCGGGGCACGAGCTGCTCCCGCATGGCTGCGCCTCGTTGTAGTCGATCGTCACCGATGACGGAAGGCGGCCGCTCATCCACAACGCGCGGCCGTGCACCATGGCGTTGTTCAGGATTCGGAGGTGGCCGATCGGTCCCGAGAATGGGCCCGAGGTGGTGATGCCGATGGCGTGCTTGTCGAGCCCGTAGAACGTGTTGTTGGCGACCACTGACCGGCTGAAGCAGCGGAGCCAGATGCCGCGCTCCTCGGGTCGCTGGTGAGCGTGATAGAACACGTTGCGCACGATGCGGTTATGACGGCAGGCGCCACCGTCCTCGGTACCGGTCTCGATGGCATCGTCGGAACCGGCGATCACGTTGCCGCGCAGCGTCACCTCGTCGGCGCCGTAGTACTCGACCCCCACCGAATCGTTGCCGATGATGCGATTGCCGCTGATGCGGATGCCGCCGTAGGTGTTGAACAGGTTGATACCGCCTGCTCGCCGGCCCGCGTCGAGGTAGCGGTCGTTCTGGCGAATCTGGTTGTCGCGCACGACCGTCCCGGTCGTCCGAGCGTGGATCTCAAGACCGTAGGCGTTGTCGGTGATGACGTTGTCCTCGATCACCGAATGGCGCACGTTGCGCATGAAGACGCCAAGCGTGTTGCCGCGGATCACCAGGTTGCGGACGGTGACGTTGGAGGCGTCCTTGATCCAGATCCCGGCATCCCAGTCGCCGGTGGCGCCCTTGACCACTGCACGCTCTCCGCGAGCGCCGCGCAGGGCGATGCCGCTGTGCAGCTTCAGCGGCCGATACGTCCCACCGTGCAGGATGAAGGTCGTGCCCGAAGGCGCGCCGTCGATTCGGGCCTGGACGTTCTGTGACGGATAGACGTCAATGGTGGTCGCGGCATGGGCGATCGGTGCCGGGACGAAGGCGAGAAGGGCCGAGACCAGGGCGGCAGTCACGGCGATGAACGCGCAGCGCGCGGCGCGGATGGCTCGGGATCGGTGCATCCGCGTAAGGCTAGCAGTCCCGGCCGAGGGTCAGGATAGCCAGATTGCCGGTGCCGCCACCGGCTCTTCGGTAGGGGTCAGTAGGCGGGGCCGCCGCCTCCGCTGCTGTTCCCTGGATTGCAGGCGGCGAGGATCAGGGCCAGAACGACGAGGCCCATCCGCTGCAAGCGCGGATCGGTGAGCAGTCGCGAGATCATGCGCTCATCGCGAGCATGGTCCGTGCCGCAACGGGGTGCTGCATCGGGGCGCATCGGCCGATGCTAGAATCGGAAAAACCCCGGAGGAACGACCACACCAATGCCGAAGTATGTCTTCGTCACGGGCGGCGTCACCAGCTCGCTCGGCAAAGGCATCACCGCCGCCTCCATCGGACGGATCCTCAAGGCCCGGGGCACCCCCGTCTCCATTCTCAAGCTCGACCCGTACATCAACATCGATCCGGGCACGATGTCGCCGTACCAGCACGGCGAGGTCTTCGTGACCGATGACGGCGCGGAGACCGATCTCGACCTCGGCCACTACGAACGGTTCATCGACGAGAACCTGTCCCAGGCCAGCAACGTCACCACCGGTCGCATCTACCAGGCGGTGATCGGCAAGGAACGCCGCGGCGACTACCTGGGCGGCACCGTCCAGGTCATCCCGCACATCACCAATGAGATCAAGGAGCGCATCCAGCGCGTGGCGCGCGAGGGGACGGGAAGCGTCGCCGGCAGCGGGCTGGCGCAGCACGGCGTGGTCATCGTCGAGGTCGGAGGCACCGTCGGCGACATCGAGTCGCTGCCGTTCCTCGAGGCGATCCGGCAGATGCGCAAGGACGTGGGCCGGCGCAACGTGCTGTACGTCCACGTCACCTGGCTGCCGGCCATCGGCGCCACCGGCGAGCTGAAGACCAAGCCGACGCAGCACTCGGTCAGCACCCTGCGCGGGATCGGCATCCAGCCCGACGTCATCATCCTGCGCAGCGACGAACCGATCGACGACGAGATTCTCGACAAGGTCGCCCTCTTCACCGACGTCGACGTTCACGCCGTCATCCCGCTCAAGACGGCACGCAGCATCTACGAGGTGCCGCTCCAGCTCGAGCGCGCAGGCCTCGGCAAGCTCATCACGCGCGAGCTCGAGATCCCCGGCGCCGAACCAGAGCTGGGCGACTGGCAGGACCTGGTGAGCCGGATCCGCGCCCCGCGCCCCGAGGTCGAGGTGGCGATCGTCGGCAAGTACACCGAGCTGCCGGATGCCTACATCAGCGTCAGCGAGGCGCTCAAGCACGCGGCGCTGCACCACCGCGTCGAGGTCAAGGTGCGCTGGATCCGCAGCGAGCACCTCGAGCGCGTCGAGCCGGACGAGGTCGAGACCGAGCTGGCGGGCGTCTCAGGCGTGCTGGTCCCGGGCGGCTTCGGCTACCGCGGCGTCGAGGGCAAGATCCGCGCGATCCGCTGGGCTCGTGAGCACCGTGTCCCGTACCTCGGACTGTGCCTCGGCCTGCAATGCGCCGTCATCGAGTTCGCGCGGCACGCGCTCCAGACCGAGGACGCCAACAGCAGCGAGTTCAACGTCTTCACCGAGCATCCGGTCATCGACCTCATGCCCGACCAGACCGACGTCACCGACAAGGGCGGCACCATGCGCCTCGGCCTCTACCCGGCGCGCCTGGAGAGCGGCTCCAGGGTGCGCGATGCCTATGGCGACGAGGTCGTCTACGAACGGCATCGGCACCGGTTCGAGGTCAACAACGCGTACCGCGAGCCGCTGTCGGCCGCCGGCATGCGCTTTTCGGGGGTCTCGCCCGACGGTCGTCTGGTCGAGTTCATCGAGCTCGACGACCACCCCTTCTTCGTCGCGACCCAGGCTCATCCCGAGCTGAAGAGCCGTCCCAACCGCCCGCACCCGCTGTTCCGCGAGTTCGTGGGCGCGGTCGCGCGGCACGCCGGGGTGGAGCCGCAGGCCGAGGAGGCGCCCGCGCCGCGCAGGACAGTCACGGGGCACGCATGACCACCGCCTCGACCGGCCGCCGTCGGCGCGCGCCGGCCTTCGACCTGTCTGCCTACCAGTCGGAGGCACAGGCATTCACCGCCGAGCTGGGCGAAGCGCGCGCTGTCGCCGCCACGACGGGGACGGCATCGGTGGCACCGATCTACGCCGCCCACGCATCGCTCTTCAGCCGCGATGCGGTCGAGGCGCTCGACCGGCTGGCAGCCGAGGACAAGAAGGATGCCGGCCAGGCTGCCGCCTTGCGCGGCTTCGCGAGCGAGGGCTTCACCGAGTCGCGCGTGGCTGACCTCAGCGACCGCATCACCGCCGCCGAGATGACGGCCGTCATCCTGTGGCGTGGCGAGCGAATCGGCTACCGCCTCGCGCCGCAGCGGATCGCCGAGATCAGCGAGCGCTCGGAACGCAACGCGCTCGACGCCAGCTACCGCGAAGCGGTCGAGGCCATCAACCCGTTGCGCATCGAGCGCTTCGAGGGGCTGCGCGCCGCGCGCGCCGAGCTGGGACACGACGACCCGTTCGCGATGAACGAGGCGGCGCGAGGCATCGGCAGCGGCGACGTGCTGAGCCAGATGCAGCGCTTCCTGGTCGAGTCGGAGACGACCTATTTCGCCGCCTTGCGGCGCTTCCTGGCCGAGATCGACATCGAGCAGGGCGACGCCTCCATCGCCGACCTGTGGCACGTCCTGCGCGGACGCGGCTGGGATGCCTGGTTCATCGGGCGCCGGCTGCAGAGCGTGGTCGGCGGCACCTTCGGTGAGCTTGGCCTCCACCTCGGCTCGCAGCCCGGCCTGAGCCTCGATCTCGACGGCGGGGCGCCGGGCGAGGCGGCTGCCGTCGGCGTCCGGGTGCCCGGCGACGTGCGAATCGTGCTCGGCCAATCCGGCGGCTACGGCGACTATCTGCGGCTGCTGCGCGCGCTGGGCCAGGGCATGTCGCTGGCCGCCGCGTCCGCCGATGCGCCGGCGGCGTATCGGATCGGCGGCGACGACAGCGTCGACATCGGTTACGGCTGGGTCTTCGAGAGCCTGATGCTCGAGCCGGATTGGCTCCAGACCGAGCTCGGAATGGGCCGGGACGAGCTCGTCCCGTGGCTCGACTTCGCCGGCTTCGTCCAGCTGCACCAGGTGCGGCGGACAATCGCGGGCGTGCTGTACGAGCAGCGACTGCACGGACCCGGCGGCGCGGATCTGCAGCGTGCCTACTACGCCGGCACCATGAGCCTGCTGACCGGCGTGCGCCATCCCGAGTCCAGCTACCTGGCCGACGCGCCCGATCACCTCGCCGGCATTCGCCGCTTCCGTGGCTGGTGCTTCGGCAGCAGCCTGGCCGACTGGCTGCGCCAGCAGCACGGCTCGACATGGTGGCGCAGCGACGCTGCGGGACAGGAGCTGCGGCAGGGCTGGGGCCGTGCCCGCGCACTGAATGCGGCGGCGCTGGTTGCGCATCTCGGGTATGATCAACTGGATTGGCGGCCGGTCCTGCGTCAGATTCGGACGCGTCTCATCGGCGAGATGAGCGGATACGGCGGGCCCAACATCACCACTCGCGCCGGTACCCGCAAGGTCTGAGTTCCCGCAGACTGACGCACCCCCGCACGAGAGAGACTTCCCGAGAGGTTCATGAACGACGAAGCACGCTCGCGCCGTGGCCGGCAGCGGCGCCGCTCCGATGGCGGCGGGCAGCGCCGGCAGTCGACGGCCCGCGCCACCTACTCCCGCCGGCGCAACGAGTACGGGACCGGCCAGTATTCATCGATCTACGCCGGGCCATTCCCGACCGACGATGACGGCGAGGACCAGGGACTGACTTTGGCCGAGCTCCAGGCCAAGCCGATCGATGAGCTGCGCGAGCTGGCGGGCGAGCACGGCATCGAGAACGCCGACGACCTCGAGCACTCGGACCTCGTGCTGAAGCTGCTGGATGTCGTCCCGCTCGCCTCGCCCAAGGCCGAGCAGAACGGCCAGCAGCAGCCAGGCGTCGCAGAGGGAATCCTCGAGATCGTCGACGAGGGGTTCGGTTTCCTGCGGCGCCACGGTGTGATGCCTTCGCACGACGACATCTACGTCAGCTCCAGCCAGGTCCGTCGCTTCGGCCTGCGTACCGGCGACAAGGTCACCGGCCAGACGCGGCCGCCCAAGGATCAGGAGAAGTACTGGGGCCTGCTGCGGGTCGACACCGTCAACGGCGTCGAGCCGGAGGTCGCCAAGCGGCGCCCGTACTTCGACACGCTGGTTCCGGTCTTCCCGGACGAGATGTTCGACCTCGAGACCGATCAGAAGAACCTCACCCAGCGGCTCATCAACCTCATCGCCCCCATCGGCAAGGGACAGCGCGGCCTGATCCTGTCGCCGGCCAAAGCCGGCAAGACGACCGTCCTGAAGCAGATCGCGTCGGGGGTCACCGAGAACTACCCCGAAACCCTCCTGCTGGTGGCGCTCATTGGCGAGCGCCCCGAGGAGGTGACCGACATGCAGCGCAGCGTGCAGGGCGAGATCTATTCGTCGACCTTCGACGAGCCGACCGAGAACCACACCCGCGTCGCCGAGATGTGCCTGGAGATCGCCAAGCGCCAGGTCGAGACGGGGCGCGACGTGGTGATCCTGCTCGACTCGATCACCCGGCTGGCGCGCGCGTACAACCTCGCCCTGCCGGCCAGCGGCAAGACTCTGTCCGGCGGCGTCGATCCGGTCGCGCTCTACCCGCCCAAACGCTTCTTCGGCGCCGCACGCAACATCGAGCACGGCGGGTCGCTGACCATCATCGCGACCTGCCTGGTGGATACCGGCTCGCGCATGGACGACGTCATCTACGAGGAGTTCAAGGGCACCGGCAACATGGAGCTGGCCCTTGACCGCAAGCTGTCCGAGAAGCGGATCTTCCCGGCCATCGACGTCCTGCGCTCGGGCACCCGACGCGAGGAGCTGCTGCTCGACGAGAACAGCCTGAAGATGGTCTGGACCATGCGCCGCATGCTGTCGGCGGTCGGCCCCAACGAGGGCATCGAGCTGCTGATGCAGCGCCTGGGCAAGACGAAGGACAACGCAGAGTTCCTCGTCTCGCTCACCAAGTCGGTCGAGGCTTCCGAGCGCTAGCGTCCGCGTGCCGTTTCCCGTTCCCCGCGTCATCGTCGCGGCGATACTCCTGCTGCTGACCGCCTGCGGCAGCACGCCTCCGCCGGTTCCCAGCCTGCCCGCGTCATCGCGGACCGATGCGTCGCCGGCGGCCACCCCGACCGCCAGCGCCGGCGGCTCCGTGATCGTGCCGGCACCGGGCTCGAGCAGCGAGGTGTATCGGCCGAATCCGAGCGCCATCACCGTCGCCATCGATCCCGGCCATGGCGGCTGCCTGGACTGGGGCGTGCCCGACCCGTCGCAGCGCGGAATCGCCTATTCGGAGAAGGCCATGACGCTGGGGATCGGGCTGCAGCTGCGCAAGCTGCTGGAGGCGCAGAGGATCGGGGTGGTGATGACACGCGACGAGGACGTCGCCCTGGCTGGCGATCGCGACGCCGCGCACGGTTGCGACGGCCCGCCCTGGCGCGACGTGGACGGCGACGGCAAGGCGGGATTCGAGCAGACCGGCCGCATCCGCACTCGTGACGAGCTGCAGGCGCGCATCGACCTCGCCAACGTCGCCCGTGCCGACGTACTGGTCAGCATTCACATCAACTCGCCGACCGAGAATGGCGTGCCGGTCAAGGTCGCCTTCAGCGAGACGTACTACGACGACGAGACGCCGTGGGGCGTGGATCGCAGCGATCGCCTGGCCGAGGCGGTGCAGCACGGCGTGGCTTCCGCTCTGCGACATGTGAGCTACGACCGGCAGGACCGCGGGGTCGAGGCGCGGGCCTTTTATCTCATCGCGCGTCAGTGGGCGAAGGGCGACAGCTGTACGACCGCCGGCGACACGTGGTGCGTGCCGCATCGCGGCCTGCAGGAGCCGGGGGTGCTCAGCGAGGTCGGCTCCATCAGCCTCAAAGCCGAGCAGAACATGCTCGTCAGCGAGGCCGGACAGCACACCATCGCGCAGGGCATTGTCGACGGCCTGGCGACCTTCTTCGCCGATCGCGACCTCGCGGTCCGCTACGACGCCCTGATTCCCGGTGGAGCGGCCGGCCAACAACCCGCCGCAGCCGGCGGCGACGGGCCGCTGTACTGGGCTGCGGTCGTGCCGAGGGACGCGACGTCCGTGCCGCTCCGGCTGACGAACAGCGGTTCAGCGCCGTGGCCGGCCGAGCTTCGCCTCCTCGCCGGCTGGCAGGCGAGCGACCAGCCCTACCTCGCCGCCGCGCCCGACGACCTGCGTCCGCTCGACGTGACCGTGCCGGCACTCGCGCCCGGCGAGTCGGTCGAGGTGACTCTCCCGCTGACCGTTCCGGACGGTGCGCGCCAGCTGTCCTGGATCACGCTCGCATCCGGTTCGACCCCGTTCACCGAGCACGGATCGCCGGCCCTCCAGCTCGCAAACACCGCAAATCGTTGACCCGCACTCGTTAGCGCTGCTAGCATCGGTGCCGCGCGACCTCGGCCGCCCGACGACAGTCGTCCGGCTCGGGGAATGAGCGAGGTCGAGCACCGAAGCAACCGACAACTGCAAGGTGCCGTATTGCCCGACCTGCGACAGCCGCTGCGCACACTCAGAGCCCCACGTCTGCTGGCACGCCTCGGCGCGCATGTGGCGATCGTCGGGTTGCTGGTGGCGACCGCCTCCTACGCTGTCGCGACGTCGCATTCCAGTCCGAGCAGACACGGCGACGGCTCGAATGAGGGCGCCTTCTCGATCGTGAGCGCCGCGCGTGGCGCCGCGGACACGGTCGAACCGGGCCGCAGCGCCTCGTTCGAGCTCCAGCCTGATCCGCTGCGTGACGACCCCATGCTCGTCCGCAAGTCCGCTCCCTCGCATCCGCCCACGCCGGCCGCGACCCCGGTCGCACCGCCCCCGGCGCCCGAGCAGCAGCAGGCGCAGGCCGCGCCCGCTCCACCAGTCGTCGCCACGGCAACGCGCAGCGGCTCGCTGCTGTGGCCGGTGCCAGGCGGCGTGATCACCCAGTACTACCACGCCGGCCACCTGGCGCTCGACATCGCGGCTCCCTACGGCAGCCGGGTGGTTGCCGCCGACAACGGGGTCGTCGTCTGGGCCGGCTGGCGCAACAATGGCGGCGGCTACGTCGTGGAGATCGACCATGGCAACGGCTTCCATACCGCCTACAACCACCTGAGCAGCATCTGGGTCAGCGTCGGTCAGCGCGTGACCCGCGGCACCGCCATCGCGGCCGTCGGTTGCACCGGCGACTGCACCGGGCCGCATTGCCATTTCGAGGTCAAGGTCGGCGGCATCTTCGTCAACCCCCTGCGGTATCTCTGACGGCGAGCTGAACCCCGCACCCGGCAGCACGACCTGCTCAGCCGCCCGGTATCCTGCCGGCCATGTTCGCTGACCACGTCCGCATCTTCGTGGCGGCCGGCAAAGGCGGGGACGGCTCGGCCTCGTTCCGGCGCGAAGCGCATGTCCCGCGAGGCGGCCCCGACGGCGGCGACGGGGGAACCGGGGGAGACGTCGTGCTGGTCGCCGAGGCGGGGATGACGACGCTGGGCGACTACCGGCGTGCCCGGCACTTCCGCGCCAAGCCCGGCGGCAATGGCACCCGCCGGCGTTCGCACGGTCGCAACGGCGCCGATGTCGAGCTGCGTGTTCCCCCGGGGACGGTGGTGCGCACCTCGCCGGAGGGGGAGTGGATCGGCGAGCTGCTGGAGCCTGGTGACCGGCTGGTGGCCGCTCGCGGCGGCCGGGGCGGTCGCGGCAACGTCCACTTCGTGACGCCGACCCACCGTGCGCCGCGGCACGCCGAGAAGGGCGATCCTGGCGAGGAACGCTGGGTCGAGCTCGAGCTCAAGCTGATCGCCGACATCGGGCTGGTGGGGCAGCCGAATGCCGGCAAGTCCACGCTGCTG
>JAICUY010000110.1 GCA_025935615.1 Steroidobacteraceae bacterium | reverse complement strand
TATCTGGCGTACAGCGGCGCCACGAAGTCGTAGCCGCCCTTCAGGATCGGTCCGGCCAGCAGCTCGACCCATTCCGGCACGATCGAGCGCAGGTCGGAGTCGACCATGACCATGGCCTTGACCTTCAGCTCGCGGGCGACCTCGAACAGCGCGCGGACCGCGGTCCCCTTCCCGCTGGTGCCCTGGTAGGTGAAGCTGATGCGCTGAAGCTTGTGCCGCGGGCTCACCAGGATGATCTTCTCGATGTACTCGGGGCTCTCGGTGCTGACCGCCACGCGCGGCGTGTCGTCCGGCGAGCCCCCGTCCGAGTTGACGAGCACCGGCTTGAGGTCGGGGAAGTACTGGACCATGCCGGCCTGGGCGGCGCGCACGACGTAACCGATGGTTTCCGCGTTGCCGAAGCTGGGGATGCCGACCATGAGATCGGCGCTGCCGATGCGACGTACCTCGGCGAGCCCCTGCTCATCGAGTGCCGACTCCGGCCGAGCGGCTGCGTTGGACGTCAGGGCGGACCTCCTCGGGTCGTCTGATGGGCCGATCGCTGCTCGGTGCTCCGAAGCGTAGCACGGGACGCCCAGCGGCCGGCGTGAGGCAGGTCGGTTCTACGCCGGGGACGTCATCGATCAGCGCTTCGGCGCGTCCCCGATCTTCGCCTTGCGCGGCCCGCGCATCCCGATCAGGCGGCCCATCATCCCCGGCTCCCCCGCGCCAACGGCAGCGGGGATCTCGAGCCAGTCCGCACTCGCCTCGCCGGGCAGATAGTGCGAGTTCACCTGCTTGGCGATGACGTGGGTGAAGCCGCTCAGCCGCCAGGCGTGCAGCCAATGCTCGACCGGCACGCGCACCGCCGGCGTGACCCGCATCCGCACGTTCTCTTCGACCACCGACTCCAGTAACCGCCGCCGTTCCTGGTACGGAATTTCGTACAGCCGCTGCCGGTCGAGCTCCAACAGGTCGACGGCGACGTACGCGCGGCGCGTCTCCGTCTCGATCGGATCCGGATATTCGTCGGCGACGCCCTCCTCGGCGAGCTGCTGGGCGAGGTTGTACGCCGCGCTGCCGACGCCCACGAACGGCTGGGCAGTCCAGACTCCGTCGAGCAGGGCCTCCTCGGCATCCACCGATGCGGCCAACACCTCCAAGGCCTCCGGGAATTCCGCCTCGGCCGGGTTCCCGAATCGGTCGGTGAGCTCGACATGGTCGCCGCGGACCCGCCCCAGCAGCCGATCACCCCGCCAGGCGGGCTCGAACAGCCAGTCGACGCTGGTGATCACCGCGTGCGTTCGGGTGCTGAGCTGCGGGAACGGCCGTTGGGCGTCAGGCATGGGGTGAGAAGGGTACGTCGCGCATCGGCGAAACGTTCACCTCGCGCACACGGAGCAGGGATCCGCGGTTACCGACTGCGAGCGCAACCGATAACGTGGGCCGTGGCAGCGGCGGCGCCCTTCCGCGCGGTTATGGACTGCCAGCGCACCCGGTATGGGGCGTGTGGGCGCCACGGTGCCGCTTGCGCGCGGTTACCGACTGCGAGCGCAACCGATAACGTGGGCCGTGGCAGCGGCGGCGCCCCATCCGCGCGGGTTACCGACCGCGAGCGCAACCGGTATGCGGTTTGTGGCGCGACGGTGCCGCTTGCGCGCGGGTATCGACTGCGAGCGCACCCCGTATGCGGCTTGTAGCCGCGACGGCGCCCCTTCCGCGCGGTTATCGACTGCGAGCGCAACCGGTAGGTGGGTTGTGGCAGCGGCGGTGGCCCTTCCGCGGGCTACGCGGGGCCGTAGAGGGTAAGCGCTCCCTCCTCGACCTCGGCCCCGACCTGGTCACGGATTGCCTCCCAGGCGTCGAGGTCCCATTCGCCGACGAAGGTGATCGCGGTCCCCTCCTTGCCGGCCCGGGCCGTGCGGCCGACGCGATGCACGTAGGTGTCGGCGTCTTCGGGGATGTCGAAATTGAGGACGTAGGGCAGGTCGCTGATGTCCAGGCCGCGCGATGCAACGTTGGTCGCGACCAGGTACTCGATCCGTCCCGACTTGAAGTCGGCCAGCGTGCGGTCGCGCTCGCGCTGCGACAGGCCACCGTGCAGCGCCGCCACGTTCTTGCCGCGCCGCTTCAGCGTCGCCGCCAGGCGGTCGACCCCGATCTGGGTATGTCGGAAGACCAGCAGCCGGTCGAAGCTGAACTCGCGGGTCAGCTCGAGCAGCGCCGCGACCTTGTCCTGCTCGGCCACGAAGTACACCAGCTGACGCACCGTCTCGACCGTCTTGTGCTCGGGACGGACGCTGATCTGCTGTGCGTCGCGGTCCATGAATCGGTCGCAGATGCGCAGGATGGCGTACGGCATCGTGGCGCTGAACAACGCCGTCTGGCGCTGGCGCGGGCAGCGCGACAGGATCGTCTCGACGTCGACGATGAAGCCCATGTCGAGCATGCGGTCCGCCTCGTCGAGGATGACGGTGTGCACGCGGTCGAGCCGCAGCTCGCCACGGCGGATGAGGTCCAGCACGCGGCCGGGGGTGCCGACCACCACCTGCGCGCCCCGCTTCAGGGCCGTGATCTGGCGGTCCATGCTGGCGCCGCCGTAGATCGCCACGACCCGCACATTGCGGAGCTGGCCGATGGCGGCCACCTCGTCGCTGACCTGCACGCACAGCTCCCGGGTCGGCGTCAGCACGAGGGCCTGCACGAAGCCGGCGGTCGGATCGATCTTCTCGACGATGGGGATGCCGAAGGCGGCGGTCTTGCCGGTTCCGGTCTGTGCCTGGCCGATGAGGTCCTTCCCCTCGCGCAGTGGCGGGATGGCCCGCGCCTGCACCTCGGTGGGGGTGACGTAGCCCATCTTCTCCAGGGCACGCGCGATGGTGACCGGCACCTCGATGGCGCCGAAGGTGTGTGATCGGGCCGCGGCCAGCACGGCCGCCAGCAGCGGCGAATCAGTCTCGGCCTGGCTGTTGGCATTGGCGCGCGCATCATCGACCGATGCGGACGCGGTCAGACCGCGGTCGCGCGGGCGGTCTTTGGGGGGCCGGCGGCGCGTGGCTGGGCGTCGCCGGGTTGCGGATTCCTGTTCGGGCAAGCGTTCTCCGATGAGCTGAATGGGCTGCTGCCAGGGTGCTCGGCTTTCGCTCGGGACGGGCGCGAATCGCAGCTCGGCGTCCGCGAAAGGGCACGACAGCGCGTTCGATGGTATCACGCGAACGCCGTTGACGCCGCGCGCGGGCCTAAGTGATACTCCGTCTCATGACGGCATTCCTGGTCTCGGCGGGCGCGTTCCTGTCGGCGCTGGTCGGCGGCGTCTTCGCCATGCGCGCCACGCGCTGGGTGGGCGTGATCATCGCCGTCGGGGCTGGGATCCGGATCGGCGCGGCCTATTTCGACCTCATCCCCGAATCGGTCGAGCAGCTCGGCTCGATGAACGGAGCCATGTTCTTCACCGCGGTCGGCTTCCTCGCGTTCTACGCCATCGAGAAGCTGACCTCGCTCCACGTTGGCCACGAGACGGCGACCGAGCTCGACCACGGCGCGGCCTCGCACCGGCATGTCGGGATCATTGGCGCCAGCGGCATGAGCCTGCACAGCTTCCTCGACGGCGTGGCGCTCGCGGCCGCGCTCGACGTGGGCGGCGGGCTGGCGCTGGTGGTTGCCGCGGTCGTGGTGGTGCATCGGTTCAGCGATGGAATCGGCATCGTCAGCCTGCTGCTGGCGAGCCATACCCCGACCGATGTTGCCTACCGCTGGGTGGGG
>JAICUY010000047.1 GCA_025935615.1 Steroidobacteraceae bacterium | reverse complement strand
GCCAGTAGTACTGACGCGATTCGTTGTCCCACGCCCAGTTCGAGGCCTCGGTATCGGTGAAGATGATCCGTGCGTCGAGATACTTCTGGTCGGTATCGGACCACACGTACCAGTTGCGTCGTGGGTTGGTGCGCGAAGACCGCGACTCGATGAACCACGGATGCTGGTCCGAGGTGTGGTTGACCACCAGCTCGGTGATGACGCGCAGGCCACGGCGGTGCGCCTCGCGCACGAAGTTGCGAAAGTCGCGCAGCGTCCCGTAGTCGGGATGCACGCCGGTGTAGTCGGCGATGTCGTAGCCGTCATCGCGCAGCGGCGACGGGTAGAAGGGCAGCAGCCAGACGGCGGTCACGCCCAGCTCGGCGATGTAATCGAGCTTCTCGGCGAGTCCCGCGAAGTCGCCGATCCCGTCTCCGGTCGAGTCCTGAAAGGCCTTGACGTGGAGCTCGTAGATGATCGCGTCCTTGTACCACTGCGGATCGTCGCGCAGGAGCTGCGGCGCGGCCGCAGAGCGGGTCGTGGTCATGCGGTCCGCTCGCGCGCGATTTGCCAGCAGGCGGCAGTATCGGACAAGGACGAATGGGCCCGGCCGCCCCGGTTGTCCGATTTGCCAACACGTGGCACAACCGGACAAGCACGAGCCTCGCTTGAGCCGAAACGCGCCGTTCCTTGTCCGAATCTTCCACCAGCTGAACGAAACGCCGAAGAAGCCGCCCCGTGCGACCGCTCGCTGGCCGTTCCTTCCAGCTGGTGGCAAAACGGCGCCCCGTGCCCCGCGCTACGCGACAGGTTGCGGCGCCGATGCACCGGCCAGCCGCTCACTGCGGCGCTCACAGCGGCGCGAGGCTGAAGATGAGGAACGGCGTGCCGTTCGGGTCGAGGTCGACCGCCACGTCGGCTCCCCGCTCGCTGCGAGCCTTCCCGGTCAGCAGATCGGTCATCCGGTACGGCTCGTCCCAGCCAATGCCGATCTCCGGCAGGTTCGGGTGCAGGATTGCCCGCTCGGGAACGCTCGGATCCACATTGATCGCCACGTACACGGCCTCCCGCCAGGCCGCGGGCTCTCCCGTCCGCGGGTCGAGCTCACCGGGCAGCGCCTTCCGATAGAAGAGCGTCCGCCCGGCGGTCACGTCCTGGAAGCGCAGGTTGTCGTACAGCTGCAGCGCCCGATGCTCGCGACGCAGCCGGTTCAGATCGGTCAGCAACGGCTTGATGTTGCCCGGCGCGTCCCAGTCACGGACGCGAATCTCGTACTTCTCGCTGTGCAGGTACTCCTCGCGATCCTCGAGCCGGGCGTTCTCGCACAGCTCCCAGCCGGAGTAGATGCCGAACAGGCTGGACAGTGTCGCCGCCAGCACGCTGCGGAGGACGAAGGCCGGCCGGCCGGCGTCGAGATGATGGGGATTGATGTCCGGCGTGTTGGTGAACAGGTTGCCGCGGAAGTACTCGCGCATCTCGGAGCTCGTCAGCTCGGTGAAATACTCGCGCAGCTCGTCACGCTGCTCACGCCAGGTGAAGTAGGTGTAGCTCTGCGTGAAGCCCGCCTTGGCCAACGCGCGCATCACCTTCGGCCGCGTGAACGCCTCGGACAGGAAGATGACCTCCGGATGATCGCGCTGCACCTCGCGGATCAACCAGGCCCAGAATGGAATCGGCTTGGTGTGCGGGTTGTCGACGCGGAAGATCTTGACTCCGCGCTCGACCCAGACCAGCACGATCCGGCGCAGCTCATCCCATAGCGCTGCCCGCGCCTGCGCGTCATCGTCGTAGAAATCGACCGGGTAGATGTCCTGGTATCTCTTGGGCGGATTCTCGGCGTACTTGATGCTGCCGTCCGGCGCGCGACGGAACCACTGCGGGTGCGCCGCGACCCAGGGATGATCCGGCGAGGCCTGGATGGCGAAGTCGATGGCGAGCTCCATCCCCTGCTCCTCCACCGCCCGCCTGAAATGGTCGAACTCCTCCAGCCCTCCCAGCTCCGGCGCCACCGCATCGTGACCGCCGGCCTCCGAACCGATGCCGTACGGGCTCCCCACGTCGTCCGCCGTGGCGTTCAGTGTGTTGTTGCGGCCCTTGCGATTGGTGAGGCCGATCGGATGGATCGGCGGCAGGTACACGACCGAGAATCCCATCTTCGCGATGTCGGCCAGCCGCCAGGTTGCCTGCTTGAGCGTGGTCGCCTCGCCCGGCGTGCGACCCTGCGAGCGCGGGAAGAGCTCGTACCACGCGCCGCAGCGCGCCGCCTCGCGGTCGACCACGAGGTCGAGCTCGCGGTAGCGCGTGGCCGCCGCGCGATCCGGGTTGCGGCGCATGGCGGCCAGCAGCTCGCCGCCCGAGACCGCCGCCACCGCCTGCTTCTCGCTGCGCGCGCGCTCGATCGCCTCCAGCGCCTGACCGATGCGCCTGGCGTCCGCGCCTGGCGTCCGGGCAGCAGCCGCCTCCAGCATCAGGCGTCCCTCGGCCAGCTCGGTAGGAACCGCCACGCCGGCGTCAACCTTCTTCAGCAGTCCGTCGCGCCAGGTTCCCCACTCGTCGCGCCAGGCCTCGATCGTGTACCGATGCCAGCGGTTGCGCTCCAGCCGGATCTCTCCTGCCCAGCGATCGTTGTCGACCAGCCGCATGGGCGCCTGTCTCCACGCCTCTTCGTCGTCCGCGCGCAGCAGGACCACCGCGTCGAGCAGTCCGTGGCCGTCGGCAAAGATGTCGGCGCTGACGTGCAGAACGTCGCCCACGATTCGCTTCACCGCGTGCCGGCCACCGTCGAGCTCCGGCTGCACGCGCTCGATGATGATCGTGCGCCGCGTGCCGATGGCATCCGCCGGCAACTCGGCAGCACCGGGCGCCCCTCGGCGCCGCTGTTCGTCGCGCGCCTGCTGGGCGACGCGCTTCACGCTGTCCCTGGTCGTGGTCATGCTCCGACTGCAACCCTAGCCGATCGTTCGTGTCGTGCGCCTCCGACCCGTGCCAGTCCGGTGCCGCGGAGCCACGCGTGAACCATCCGCGACGCTCGCGGCTACGCTCTACGCCATGATTCGTCGCCTGGCCGCGCTCGCCGCCGTCATCGTCCTGGCGGCCTGCACCAACTCCCCGGCAGCAACGCCCACGGCGACCACCGCATCGACAACGACGCCGGCCGCGCGAACGAGCCAGCCCCCGTCGAGCCAGCCTGGATCGACCAATCCGCCGCTCGACACCGGCCCGGATCGGCTCATGCTCGAGCCCTTCGCCGCCGGCCTCGAATCACCCATCGGCATCACCGGTGCAGCCGATGGCAGCGGTCGGCTCTACGTGAACGAGCAGGTCGGTCGAGTGCGAATCGTGGACAAGGACGGCTCGCTGCGGCCGCAGCCGTTCCTGAATATCAGCGACCGCATCGTTTCCGGCGGCGAGCGCGGGCTGCTGGGCCTGGCCTTCCACCCCGATTTCGCGCGCAATCATCTGTTCTACGTCGACTACACCGCCGCCGGCGACGGCCACACCGTCGTCGCGCAATACCGGGCGGCCCCAGACGGGCTGACTGCCGACGCCGCATCCGAGCGGATCCTGCTGACGGTCGACCAGCCGTACGCCAACCACAACGGCGGGCAGCTTGCGTTCGGGCCTGACGGCTACCTGTACATCGGCCTGGGCGACGGCGGCTCGGGAGGCGATCCGCACGGCAACGGGCAGAACACGAACGCGCTGCTCGGCAAGATCCTGCGCATCGACGTCGACGGCAACAGCGGCGACCGGCCGTACTCCATCCCCGACAACCCGTTCTTGCGCGGCGGGGGCGGCGCCCCCGAGGTGTGGGCCTATGGGCTCCGCAACCCGTGGCGCTTCAGCTTCGATCGCGAGACCGGCGACCTGTACATCGCCGACGTGGGGCAGGGGTCGTGGGAGGAGATCGACCGCCAGCCGAGCGACTCGAAGGGCGGCGAGAACTACGGCTGGAACGTGATGGAGGGCCGCCACTGCTACAGCGACAAGAACTGCGACCAGCGGCCGTACGTCATGCCCATCGCCGAATACGGGCATGACGAGGGCTGCTCGGTGACCGGCGGGTATGTCTACCGCGGCACGCGGCAGCCGGATCTGGTCGGCGTCTACGTCTTCGCCGACTACTGCTCGGGCACGGTGTTCACCCTGCAGGTCGACGAGGGCACCACCTCCCCCAAGGCCGTGGCGCAGACCGATCTCACCATCAGCTCCTTCGGCCAGGACGACCGTGGCGAGATCTACGCCGTCGACCAGGCGGGCGGCGGCGTCTACCACGTCACCCTGGGCGGCTGAGCCGGATGGCGCCCAGCGCCCGCAGGCTGGCCCACTCGCCGTCACCCAGCACGAGGTGGTCGAGCAGCTCGACGTCGAGCAGCCTCCCCGCCTCGGCCAGCTCCCCGGTGATGGCGAGATCCTCGTGCGACGGCGTTGGGTCGCCGCTCGGGTGGTTGTGCACGACCACCAGCGCGGCCGCCTGGCGCCGCACGGCTTCGCGATACACCTCGCCCACGCGGACCGATGACCCGGCCAGGTTGCCGACGTACACCGTCCTCGTCGCGACCACCGCGTTCTTCGAGTTGAGGACGACCACGCGCAGCTGCTCGTGATCGAGGTGGCGCATGGCGGGCATCAGCCACTCGGCGATGTCCGCCGGGGTGCGAACGGTGCGCCGGTCCGGAATGGCTTCCGCGCGACGTCGTGCCAGCTCGAAGGCACCCACCAGCGCGGCCGCGCGTCGTTCGCCGACGTGGGCGGCCAGCGCCTCGAGCGGCGCATCGGCCAGGCCGCGAACACCGTCGAAGCGGTCGAGCAGACGGCGTGCGACGGGAAGCGGGTTGCGGCCGCCGACCAGCAGCGCCAGGACCTGGTCATCGGCCAGGCTCGCGGGGCCGAGCAGGTCGAAGGCGGCGCGGTCGCGGGCCGCCGCATCGGTCTCAAGCCGTGGGTGAAGCGGAATGGGCAGCTCGGCAACCATGGCGGCAGGCTACGCCACGGCCCATCACCAGCCGCTTACCAGTGGCTTATCAGGTCGGCGGAGGAACGATGCCGTATCGGACCAGCAGCGCGATGACGACGCTGATGAGGTTGAACGTCGCGTGCAGGGTGATGGAGCTTGCCAGGTTTCGCGTGCGCCAATAGATGACCGCCAGGGCGAGACCGAGCACGAAGATCGGCACGAGTGCGGCCAGCGAGGCGTGGATCACGGCGAACAGCAGGGCCGACATGACGATGGCGCGCCGCGGCCCGTACTCGCGCGCCCAGGCACCGAACGCCACGCCGCGGAAGAAGACCTCTTCGGCGATCGGCGCCACGACGACCACTGCCACCACCACGATCAGCGGGTTCGCGGCGCCGATGACGTTCTCGACGGCCTGTGGCTCGGGCGCGATGTTGAACAGCGACATGATCCGCTCGACGATGGCGCCCAGCAGTGTCGCCACGAACCAGGCGGGAATCGCCCACAGAAGGCCGCGTCCTATGGCGCGCGGCGTGTCGCCGGAGAAGAAGGGGACGGCGCCGAGTGCCCGCGGCAGCAGCACGAACAGGCCCGTGACGACCAGCAGCCAGGTCTGCAGCACGGTCAGCAGCACCAGCGTCGCGATGTCGCTGGTTCCGGCCTCGCCGGTCAGAACGCCCACGAGGTCCTTGCTGAACAGGAACGCGACCGCATTGGCCCCGAAGACGGCGATCAGCAACATCAGCAGCACCGAGCCGCCTCGGTAGCGGGTCGGCGGCAGGAAGCGGCGCACGATGAGAGCGCGCGCGAGGTTCGCGACACAGCCGATCAGGAACAGCCCCGCGCCGAGGGCCAGCAGGACAATCACATAGACGCGGCTGAGCTGGAGATCGGGCTGTTGGGTGGCCAGCGCCGCGACGCCGATCGCGAAGGCGCTGATGACCAGCCCGGCGATGATCAGCCCAATGGAGGCCGCCTGCCAGACGCGATGCTGATCAGCCGGGGCAGGCGGCGCCCAGCCGGGCGAAGCCTGGTCGGTCACCGCGCGATGGCGCCCTTACGGATTCGGATTGGTGGCGCGGCGCAGCCGGGTATCGGCCGCCAGGTCGCTGCGGTCGTCGGTCGGTGCCGGTCGCGGCGCGGCAGCCGCCACGCGCTCCGCCGGTCGCTGCGGTGCGCGCTCGAACTCCCGGCCGCAGTAGGCGCACAGCGGCCAGGCCGGATCCGCCAGCCGGTTGCAGGATGGGCAGACCCGATGCAGCCGCGTGCGGCAGTTGGGACAGACCAGCCAGTCGTGCTCCACGCGATCCCGGCACACCGGGCAGAGCTGGTTCTTCTCGACCTCGGCCAGCAGGCTCTCCTCGGCCAGCGAGCGCTCGTACACCTCGGCCAGCGTCTCGCGCGGCCGCAGGATGAGGTACAGGATCACCGCGAACAGGAAGAGCAGCGGCGTGAAGAAGATGATCAGCGCCGCGGCGAAGTACGGCAGGATGGGGTTCTCGGTGCGGGCCTGCATGTCGCGGAAAGCCCAGTAGGCGGTGCCGAGCCACAGCAGCACCGCGTAGATCACGATCAGCTGACCGGCGACCTGCACGATCGGGTTGCTGAGAAACCCGTTCCAGATGTCACCGAGCGGTTTGAGCAGTTCGTCCATGAAGGGGGTCGTGCCTCTGAGCGGGCTGACAGCGCCGTGATGACGCGCCGGTCATCCTAGCATGGGACGTACCGCGGGCCGGAATCGTCGCTCGGGCGGTCGCGCGGACAATTCGTAACAGCCGAAGTCACGAATGGACCGATAGCGACCTCTGGCCCTGCCAGACCGTCGCCGGCGCCCTCGACTTTGCAGCCAGCCCGCAGAGCGTCTCGACCAGCAGCCGATGCTCCTCGGCCAGTACCCGCTCGGCCAGTGCGTCCGCGTCGTCGCCTGGAAGCACCGGAACGCGGCACTGCGCCACGATCGGTCCTGCGTCGAGGTCGGCAGTGACCTCGTGGATGGTGACACCGGTTCCGGGATCACCGGCGCTGAGCACCGACCGATGCACCGCCATGCCGACCATCCCCTTCCCGCCATGCCTCGGCAGCAGGCTGGGATGGATGTTGATCGTCCGCCCACCGAACGCTTCGAAGTAGCTTGACCGCAGCAGCTGGTCGTAGCCCGCCAGCAGGACCAGTTCCGCGCCCGCCTGCGCCATGGCCTGGCCGATGGCGCCGTCGCGCTCGTCCGCGGTCGCGAAGCCCGCGCGTGCGAAGGTGAAGGACGGGACGCCGAAGTGGGCCGCCACATCCAGCGCGCGGACGCCCTGCCGATTGCAGCCGACCAGCACCGGCGTGATGCCGGCGGCCCGGCCAGCGGCGACCGCGGCGAGCACCGCCTCGAGGTTCGAGCCGCGACCCGAGACGAGGAAGGCGACCCTCATGCGAATCGCACCCGCTCCTGTCCGGGCGGGACACGAACGACCGATCCCAGCCGGACCGACTCGGGGAGGGCACCCGCGACCACCTCGACCGTCGACTCGCGGACGACGAAGGTCAGGCCGATCCCCAGGTTGAAGGTGCGCACCATCTCGTCGTCGGGGATGTCGCCGCGCTGCTGGATGAGGGTGAAGATCGGCGGCACCGGCCACGAGCCGGTCTCGACTTCGACCCCCAGCCCGTCGGGCAGGGTGCGCGGAATGTTGTCTGTCCAGCCGCCACCGGTGAGGTGGGCAAACGCGAGCACATCGCCCCCCGCCTTGCGCAGCGCGCGGCGCAGGATCCGGATCTCGTCGAGATAGGAACGATGCGGCGCGAGCAGCGCCTCGCCGATCGTGCCGTCCAGGCCGGGTGCCGAGTATCCCCACTGTGCCTCGGGCAGGACGCGACGCGCCAGCGAGTAGCCGTTGGTGTGGAGGCCGCTGGACGGCAGCCCCAGCAGCACGTCTCCGGTACGAACCGCCGACCCGTCGATCACGTCGGCGCGGGCAACCGCGCCCACGATGAACCCCGCCAGGTCGTAGTCGTCACCGCGGTACAGGTCCGGCAGCTCGGCCGTCTCGCCGCCGACCAGCGCCACGCCGGAGGCTGAGCAGGCGGCCGCGATGCCGGACACGATCTCGGCGGCCACCTCGGCGCGCAGCGAGCCCATTGCCAGGTAGTCGAGGAAGAAGAGCGGATCGGCGCCCTGCACCGCGATGTCGTTGATGCAGTGGTGGACGAGGTCGACGCCGATCGTGTCGTGCCGGCCGAGGGCGAGCGCCACCTTCAGCTTGGTGCCGACGCCATCGGTCGAGGCGACGAGCACCGGGTCGTCATAGGCGGAAGGGTCGAACCGGAACAGCGACCCGAAGCCGCCGATGCCGCCGAGCACCGAGGCGTTCGCCGTCGACGCGGCCGCCTGCGTAATGAGGTCAACCGCGCGCCGCCCCTCGTCGATGTCGACGCCGGCCTCGCGGTAGCTGCGCACCACGGCCGTTATCCGCGCTCCAGCGCGAACTTGTCGACGTCGAGCGGCACGTCGGTCGGGTAGCGCCCGTCGAAGCAGGCGGTGCAGTGCCGCCCCTCTCCCCGTCCGATCGCCGCCTCGAGACCCTCCTGCGACAGGTAGCCCAGCGAATCGGCCCCGATCGCCTGGCGGATCTGCTCCAGGCCGTGGGTTGCGGCGATCAGCTCGGCGCGCCGGCCGGTGTCGACGCCCATGTAGCACGGGAACTTCATCTGTGGCGAGTGGATCCGGACGTGGACCTCGCGCGCGCCGGCGCGGCGCAGCATGGCGACGATGGGCGCCGTGGTCGTGCCGCGCACGATCGAGTCGTCGACGACGACCACCCGCTTGCCGGTGAGCACCTCGGGCAAAGGGTTGAACTTCATGCGCACCGCCTCGTCGCGACCGGTCTGGCCGGGCTGGATGAATGTTCGCCCCACGTAGCGCGACTTGATGAGCCCCTCGCGGTACGGCAGGCCGCAGGCCTCCGCGAAGCCGATGGCGGCGGGGATGGCCGAATCGGGCACCGGGATGACGACATCGGCCTCGGCAGGATGCTCGAGCGCCAGCCGCTGGCCCATGCGCAGGCGGGCCTCGTACAGCAGCCGCCCGCCGATGACGCTGTCCGGCCGCGCCAGGTAGACGTACTCGAAGATGCACAGCCGCTCGCGGTCGTCGCCCAGGCGGGGCCGATGCGAATGCACCCCCTCGTCGTCGATGACCACGATCTCCCCGGCGTCGATGTCGCGCACGAACCGCGCCCCCATCGCATCCAGCGCCGTGCTCTCGCTGGCAACCGCCCAGCCGCCGCCCGGCAGACGGCCCAGGCACAGCGGCCGGAAGCCGATCGGGTCGCGCGCGGCGACGAGCGCGTTGACGGTCAGCATCGTGAACGTGAAGGCACCGCTGGCGCGGTGGAAGGCGTACTCGACCCGCTGCGCCCAGCCGCGACCCGGCGCGTGGGCGATGAGCTTGGCCAGCACCTCGGTGTCCGAGGCGCTGACGAACTCGACGCCCTGCTCGCCCAGCTCGTCGCGCAGCCAGGTCGCGTTCACGAGGTTGCCGTTGTGGCCGAGCATCAGCTCGCCGAGCTCGCTTCCGGCGTAGACCGGCTGGACGTTGGGCAGGCTGTTGCTGCCGGTGGTGCTGTAGCGGGTGTGGCCGATGGCGATGCGCCCCTCGTCACCGTCAGCAAGGCGGCCGAGCGCCTCGACGTCGAACACCTGGCTGACCAGTCCCAGTCGCTTGTGCAGCTTCAGCCGGCGACCGTCGCTGACGGCGATGCCGGCCGACTCCTGGCCACGGTGCTGGAGGGCATGCAGCCCGAAGTAGGTCAGCCGGGCGACGTCGGTGCGCGGCGCGTGAATGCCGATCACCCCGCACTCTTCGCGCGGTCCGTGGGCGTCGTAGATGGGTAGCTCATCGACCGGCTGCGGGGGCATCGGTCGGAGCATCGTCAGCGCTCGGTGGTCGGGCGTGGCACGTCGTCGATGATACCGGTCGACCCGACGTGACGTGGGCCACGCCTGACGCATGCGCCGCGAGCATGCAGAGCGCAACTGCCCCGGCATCGGTACCGGCCGGGTACTGCACCGGACCGCACTTCGGGTCCGTGGTGCCGCTGCGCCACGGTGCATCGCCGCGCCTCGGGACCATCGGGTGATGGTCGTTGTGACCGCCCGTCGCCATTCTTTCGGCAGCGACACCTCACCGCCCATTCCGGAGGTTTGATGCTTCGATTCGTTCGCGCGCTGGGCTTCATGGCGCCGCTGTTCGTCGCCCTGTGCGTGACCGTCGTCGCGGCCATGCTGATCGGCCTCGGCCAGGAGGAGCGGGTCACCCTGCTCGGGCTGGTTGCCCTGTCGGCGGTGGCCGGCGCGACCACCATGGCGCTGCTGGCCTGGAGCTACGTCGGCTGGCGGCTCAACCGCCTGGCGCGCGCCCTCGAGACGACGCTCTACTCCGATGCGCCGGTGCATTTCCGCGAGGCCGGCATCCCCGCCGAACGCCGACTGGCACGCGCCTTCAACGCCGCGGCGGGTGCCTTCCTGCAGGTCGAAGCGCAGGCCACCCATGACCGGCTGACCGGCGTCGTCAACCGCGAGACGTTGCTGAGCGTGCTGGTCACCGAGGTCGAACGCGCCACGCGTCACCGCAAGCCGCTGTCCGTGGCCTTCATCGACATCGACCGATTCAAGCCGATCAATGACACATACGGCCACAACTCGGGCGATGCCGTGCTCCGCCAGATGGCGGCCATGATCACCGAGAACATCCGATCCAGCGACGTCTTCGGCCGATACGGCGGCGAGGAGTTCATGCTGATCATGCCCGAGACGACACCGGACGAGGGCATCATCGTCGCCGAGCACCTGCGGGCCACGGTCATGGGCGAGCCGATGGTCATCGCCGGCGACCAGCGCCTGCAGGTCACGATCAGCGTGGGCATCGCCGGCGGACGCGGCTCGACGCTACGGGTCGACACGCTGGTCGACCAGGCCGATGCGGCCATGTACGCCGCCAAGTCGCTCGGCCGCAACCGCACCTACCTGTTCCGCCACATCGACGAGGCGGCGCCGGTGCGCAAGGCGCCGATCTCGTCCGAAAGCCGGGCTGCCGCCGCAGCCATCGGCCAGTGGGCCAACGACACCGCCACCCAGGCGCTCGCATCGGTCCTGGCTCCGCAGCCGCACCATCGCGGGCGGCCGTCGGACATGATCGCCAGCCTGGCGACCGGCATCGCGCTCGAGCTGGGGCTGCCGCACGAGGAGATCGAGCGGATCCGCATCGCGAGCCTGCTGCACGACCTCGGCAAGCTGGCGGTCCCGGCCGAGATCCTGGACAAGCCGACCAGCCTGAGTGACAGCGAGTGGCAGGCGATCGGCGAGCACCCCCGCATCGGTCAGGTCATCCTGGAGCAGGCGTCGAGCCTGCGCGAGGCCATCCCCGTCGTCCTCCACCACCACGAGCGCTTCAACGGCGGCGGCTATCCGCATGGACTGAAGGGCAACGAGATCCCCCTCGGCGCGCGCATCGTGGCCGTGGCCGACGCCTACCACGCCATGGTGCACGAGCGCCCGTACAGCGAGGCGAAGTCGCACGAACAGGCGCTCGACGAGCTGCAAGCGCACGCGGGGACGCAGTTCGACCCGGAGGTGGTGCGCGTCTTCTGCTCGGTCTACGCCGACGAGGTGCCGCCCGATGGGCTCGACGAGGTGTACCGCCTGCACGAGAAGGCCCGCGGAGGCCTGCAGCGGCTCGATGCCGAGACGGCCGTCGCGCAGCTGGGGCGGCCGACCGACGACCATCACCACGACCACGAGCACCGGCCCGCCACGCGGCGCGGACGGCCGCGTCGACCCAAGATTCGCGAGGCCGCCGGGTGACATCGCTCAGCCGGGCCGGCCTGCTGGTGGCGATCGTGGCGGCGCTCCTCGGGGCGCCGTCCGCCGTGCTTGCCGCGCCACCCAATGCGCTGAGCAACGCCAGCGTGCAGCCGGGCGGCGGCTCGACGGCGACCACCTTCACCTTCCGGGTTCACTACAGCAGCCGCGCCGGCAACCCCGCGGGAACCGTGACCGTGAGCGTTGGCGCGCGCACGCTGCGCATGAACCTGCTCTCCGGCAGCACGACCGACGGCACCTACCAGCTCAGTGCCACCCTGACCGAGGGAAGCTGGACGCCGGTCTTCAGAGCAAGTCCGGCGCGCGGCCCGCAACCGAGCCTCAACGGACCGCTCATCCGGGTGGCCGCGCTGAGCACGCCGGTGCTCACACCACAGCCGACGCCGCGTCCAGAACCAAATCCGTCAGCCGCGCCGACCATCAGCGTGGTCGAGCCGCCCGACCGGTCCCCCGCTCCGACGAATGACGCGGCGCCGGGACGATTTGCAGGTGGTGGCACGTCCACGCCGCCGGCCGAGCCGCAGCCGCCGAAGCACCCGGGCTCGTCGGAGATGCCGGGCGACGCACCAGCGCCGCGCGGGGGGAAGAGCAGCTCCGACGAGCCGGTGGCGGCGCCGAGCGACCGGCAGCGCGGCGGAAACGCATCGCGGCCGTCGCCAGGCGCGGCGCCCATCGGCGGGATCAAGGATCCGTGGGGTGGCAGCGGACTGCCGTCGATCTCGCTGCTGATGGTCGTCTTCGGCGTAGCCGCGGCGGCGCTGCTCACCTTCTTCTGGTTCCTGCTCGGTCGGCGGCGGCGCAATCCGCAGGACGAGGCGGCGGCGGCCGCTGCCGCAGCCACGCACGGAGCCGAGGCCGTGTCGCAACGCATCGCCGAGCGTGCGGCGCGCCGGCAGCGGCTCGACCCCTCGGATGACCCGATCGTGGCGGCGCTCGGCCTGCCGAAGCGCGGCGATCGCGGCAAGCGGCCAGCGGCGGGCCAGGTGCACGCCGGACCCGGCGAGCGACCGATCGCCACGCGACGCTCCCGCCGTCGCTGATCAGCTAGAAGGCGGTGCTGAACGCCGCCTCGAGATCGTCGAGCGGCACGTCGATCTCCCCGCTGCTCCCCGCGATCGTCAGGGCGTCGCCACCGGCCACGCCGAGGCGCGTGACCGGAACGGCGGCCTCATCCGCCGCCGACTGCAGCGCCGCGCCGTCGTCCGCGGTGACGGCCACGATCACCCGTCCGCTCGCCTCGCCGAACAGCGCCGCGCTGCCGGAGAGCTCGACGCTGGCGCCGCTCCCCGACGCGATGGCCATCTTCGCCAGCGCAACCGCCAGGCCGCCCAGCGAAACGTCGTGCGCGCCGCGCAGGATGCCGGCCGCCGCCAGCTCGGGCAGCAGCGCGACGACGTGGGCCGCGGCCTCGAGGAACAGCGCCGGCCGCCCGTCAGCGAGGTCGTTCGCGCCCAGCAGCCACAGCTCGTCGCCGGCGGTCCAGCGCATCGGCACCGCGTTGGATCGGTCCTCGAGCAGGCCGACCATGCCGATCAGTGTCGCCGGCAGGATGGGGCCCTCCGGGGTCTCGTTGTAGAGGCTGACGTTGCCCGACGCGACGGGGATGCCGAGCGCCTCGCACGCGTCGCGCAGCCCGGCCACCGCCTCGGACAGCTGCCAGTAGCCCTCCGGCGTTTCGGGCGACGGGAAGTTGAGGCAGTTGGTCAGGCCGATCGGCCGCGCTCCACAGACCGCAACGTTGAGCGCGCCCTCGACCACCGCCGCTGCAGTTGCCAGGCGGGGCTCGTGGAAGGCGCGCGGGCCGGAGCCGTCGAGGCTGAGCGCCAGCGCTCGTTTCGTTCCCTTGATGCGGATGAGCGCCGCATCGCCGGCGCCGGGGCCGACCATGGTGCGTGTCCCGTTCATGTGGTCGTAGCGCCGCCAGACCGGCTTTCGGCTGCGGATGTTGGGGCGTGCCAGCAGCTCCAGCAGCACGGTGGCCGATGCGGGCTGCGACGACTCCGCCTGGCGAGCGTCCACCTCGGTGGGCGGGTGACCGTCGCGCACGTAGCGCGGCGCCTCGTCAGTGAGCGCCCGGCCCGGCAGCTCGCACACGACCTCGCCGCGGGCGCCGCAGCGCACCACGGGCTCGTCGATCACCTGACCGATCGCCGCCGCATGCAGCTCGTACTTCGCGAAGATCCGCTGCAGCTCGGCCTCGCGCCCGGCCCGCACCACGATCAGCATCCGTTCCTGGGACTCGGACAGCAGCACCTCGTAGGGCGACATCCCCGACTCGCGGCGCGGGACGAGGTCGAGGTCGACCTGCGCGCCGCAGCCGCCGCGCGACGACAGCTCGGAGAGCGCGCAGGTCAGGCCGGCGGCGCCGAGGTCCTGCATGGCGACCACCGCGTCGTGGCCGGCGAGCTCGAGGCAGGCCTCCATCAGCAGCTTCTCGAGAAACGGGTTGCCGACCTGGACCGCCGGCCGGCGCTCCTCGCGATCCTCGCCGAGCGTCGCGGACGCGAACGACGCCCCCTGGATCCCGTCGCGCCCGGTGGCCGCGCCGACGAGTAGCAGCACGTTGCCTGCTCCGCCGGCGCGCGCGAGGGTGATCTCCTCGTGGCGCGCGATCCCGACGCACATGGCGTTGACCAGCGGATTGCCGCTGTACGAGGGGTCGAAGAAGATCTCGCCACCGACATCGGGAATCCCGATGCAGTTGCCGTAGCCGGCGATCCCCGACACGACACCGCCGAACAGGTAGCGGTTGCGCGTGGCCGCCACTGCATCGGTCCGCTCGTCCACGGTGAGCGACCCGAAGCGCAACCCGTTGAGGAGCGCAATCGGCCGGGCGCCCATGGTGAAGATGTCTCGGATGATGCCGCCCACGCCGGTTGCGGCGCCCTGATACGGCTCGATCGCCGACGGGTGGTTGTGCGACTCGACCTTGAAGACGACGGCCAGTCCGTCGCCGATGTCCAGCGCGCCGGCATTCTCGCCGGGGCCGACCAGGACCCGCTCGCCGCGTGTCGGCAGGCTGGCCAGCAGCGGTGCGGAGTTCTTGTAGGCGCAGTGCTCGGACCACATCGCGCCGAACATGCCGAGCTCGACCTCGTTCGGTTCGCGGGCCAGCAGGCGCACGATTCGCGCGTATTCGTCCGTGGTCAGGCCGTGCAGCTCGAGCGGGGGCGCGAGGGTCAGCCGACCGGCCCTCCCATCGGTCGATCGCGACCGAGTTCGAGCATGACGGCGCCGGCGGCGGCCGCCAGCGTCGCCAGGAAGAAGACTGCCGCCGCGAAGCCGGCACCGAAACCGATGCGCCACAGGCCGACGCCGAAGGCCGCCACGACCACCACCAGCACCCACAGGCGTCGATTGGAGAGGTCGGGAATGTACGTCGACAGGAAGACCGTGGCGGCCACGCCCAGCAGCAGCACGAAGGTGATCAGCGCCACCGGGTTCACGAATGTCCGAAAGTCGAACAGCAGCGAGAGTCCGCCGACCAGCGAGCCGATCCCGATCAGCCAGCCGGACAGCGTGACCGGCCAGGTGAAGGGCAGCTCGACCTGGTCGAGTGAACCGCCCGACCGGTTCGGTTGCTCGGCCGCCGGCGCGGGCGGCTGTGCCGGTGGTGGTGGGGGCGGCTGCGCCGGAGGCGGTGGGGGTGAAGGCGGTGTGGTGGGAGAAGCGTCCCAGGTCAGCGTCTGCTCCGCCTGCGGCTCCTCGGCGGACACCGGCTCGTTCGTTGTTTCGGGCCGCCAGGCCTGCTCGGGTTCGACGTCCGTCGGAGGCTCAGCCTCGACCGGCGGCTGCGGCCAGGCGGGCGCGGCGGGGATGTCATCCGGATGGGTGTCGGCGGTGTCGAGGCGATGACCGCAGGTC
>JAICUY010000004.1 GCA_025935615.1 Steroidobacteraceae bacterium | reverse complement strand
CGGACATCGATATCGACTTCCAGGACAGCCGCCGCGACGAGGTGATCGAGTACGTCACCCGCAAGTACGGCGACGACCGGGTGGCGCAGATCATCACCTTCGGGACCCTGGGCGCCAAGGCCGCCATCCGCGACGTCGGGCGGGCCATGGGCCTGACCTACGCCGAGGCGGATCGCGTGGCCAAGGCGGTCCCCAACGAGCTGAACATCTCATTGGATCGGGCGGTGGAGACCAGCCCGCAGTTGCGGGAACTGATGGCCGGCGACGATCGCGTCGCGAAGCTGATCGATATCGGCAAGCAGGTCGAGGGCGTCTCGCGCCACGCGTCGACCCATGCCGCCGGCATCGTCATCAGTCGCGAGCCGCTGACCGAGATCATGCCGCTCCAACGCGCCACCGACGGCCGGACCACCATGACCCAGTTCGAGATGCACGCCTGCGAGGCGCTGGGCCTGCTGAAGTTCGACTTCCTGGGCCTCATCAACCTCACCATCCTGGCCGATGCGGTCGAGCTGGTCGAGAAGCACCAGGGCGTGAAGCTCGACGTCGATGCTCTGCCCCTCGACGACGCCAGGACCTTCGAGCTGCTGTCAACCGGCGAGACGACCGGCATCTTCCAGCTCGAGGGCGGCGGCATGCGCCGCTACGTCAAGGAGCTGCGGCCGACCGAGGTGCGCGACCTGGCGGCCATGGTCGCCCTCTTCCGTCCCGGACCCATGGCCAACATCCCCGCCTACATCCGGCGCAAACACGGCGAGGAGCCGGTGACGTACCTCCATCCGTCGCTCGAGCCCGCGCTGAAGGACACGTACGGCATCTTCGTCTATCAGGAAGACATCATGACCGCGGCCATCGCCATGGCCGACTACACCGGTCCCGAGGCCGACAACCTGTGCTACGCCATCCGCAAGAAGAAGGAGGACGTCCTCCGCCAGCACGAGGCGAAGTTCAAGGAAGGCGCCCGCCGCAAGGGGATCTCTGCGGCCATCGTCGACAAGGTCTTCAGCGAGTTCGAGCCATTCGCCCGATACGGCTTCAACAAGGCCCACGCCACGTGCTACGGCCTGATCGCATACCAGACGGCGTATCTCAAGGCCAACTATCCGATCGAGTTCATGACCGCCGTCCTCAACGGCTTTCGCGAGCGCGCCGAGAAGGTGGCGGCGGTCATCGCCGAGTGCCGGCGGCTGGGCATCGAGGTGCGGCCACCTGACGTCCAGAAGTCGCATGCGCTCTTCACTGTCGAAACCGATGCGGACGGCACCCGCGCCATCCGGTTCGGCCTCGCGGCAATCAAGAACGTCGGCGAGGGAGCGATCGAGGCGATCGTCGGGGTGCGCGACGGCGGCGAGGAGCCGGGTCTCTTCCGCTCGCTCGACGACCTGTGCCGGCGCGTCGACCTGCGCACCGTCAACAAGCGAGTCGTCGAGTCGCTCGTCAAAGCCGGTGCGCTCGCGTCGCTCGGGACGCCCGGCGCACTGCTGGCACGGTTGGATCTGGCGCTCGAGACCGGCGCGCGACACCAGCGCGACGTCGCGGCGGGACAGGGAACCCTGTTCGACCTCTTCGCGCCGGCCGAGACCGGACCCGACATCACCTTCCTTGACGACGGCGACGAGATCCCGCGCCGTGAGCGGCTTCGCTGGGAGAAGGAGCTCATCGGGCTGTACCTCTCGGAGCATCCGCTGGGCGACATCGCCGGTCTGCTGCCCGACTACGTCACCGCTTACACCGGGGAGCTGGCCGAGGAGACGGACCAGGCCAAGGTCACGCTGGGCGGCATCATCCAGACGTCGCGGCGTGTCATCACCCGCGCTGGATCGACCATGCTGGTCGCCACGCTCGAGGACCTGCAGGGAAGCATCGAGGTCGTGGTCTTTCCGAAGGTCTTCGAGCAGACCGCCAATGCCTGGGCCGATGACACTCGCGTCCTCGTCACCGGCCGCGTCGACCATCGCGACGACTCCACCCAGCTGCTGTGCGAGGCGGTTCACGCCTGGGACGACGCCGTGCGGATGGGCATGGAGGCGTTCACCGCCGAGCGTGATCGGCTGCTGCGGGCGCGGGGCGGCCGACCGTACGCTGGAAACGGAGCCAATGCAGGACAGAACGGCCAGGCCAATGGCCGCGCGGCCGTTCCGGTGGTCGCACCCGTTTCGGTCGCCGTGTCGGTCGGATCGGAGGATGACGACGAGCCCGAGGCGCCGCCCGAAGCGGTTCCACTCCAATCGGCGCCTGTCGACGGCGCCGCCACGGTGAGCGTGTCGATCGGAACGGAGGTGCCGTCCGACCAGCTGTTGCGCGCGATCGAGTCGGTGAAGGGCGCGCTGGCCGGCCGTCCCGGGCCGCTGCCCGTCGTGCTGTCGATCCCCGTGGCGGGCGAGACGCGCCAGGTTCGGCTCCCCGACAGGGTGGCGTGGGACGAGCGTCTGAGCGAGGTCGTCCGGCTCGCCGCCGGAGTGCCGGTCCGCGTCGAGCTGGGCTGAGCGGCTATCCTGTCCACGTGAGCAGCCGACCACCGCGGCGTCGCCGTCGCCCTCCGCAGCCCGCCGACGCGGATCTCGCCATCACGCCATCGGCCGGGGCTGCGTCCAAGGTCGCGCCCGGTGGATCAGCGGAAGGGGACGCCCTCGACGCCGCTATCCTGCGCTTCCTGCGCCTCTTCCCGAACCGCTTCGTCGATCTCGCGCCGCTCGCCGACGAGCTCGGCATCGACCCGTTCAAGCTCCAGCTCTCCGTCGAACGGCTGGCGGGTCGACGGCTGCTGAACGCGCCGTTCATCGAGCCCGGCACGGCCGGCGGTGGCGAGCTCACCCAAGCCGGGCTGCGCTGGCTGATCCGCCACGAAGGCGGCCAGCCGCAGGATGTGCCCGCAGCGCTCCAGCCGGCGACCGACCGGGTCCGGGCCGAGGACGAGGCCGCGCGACTGCCTCGAGCCCAGGTCTACGGCTCCCGCTGAGGCACCAACGACGCCGCTCCCGCGGAAGGGAGCGGCGCATCGGTTGCCGGTCCGAAGAGTGTGCCGGTCGGGGGTGAGGAGCGGAAGAGCCTAGAAGAGGCGACCCTCGACGGGCACCGGGATCGGCTCCAGGCGAGTGTATGGGGAGAAGAAGAACGCCGGGGCGTCGTCGAAGCCGAGCTTCGGCTGGTCCGGGTCGAGCCCGCAGATGGGGCACACCGTCCGAGCCTCGTCGAGCACCTCGATCTCGGCCTCACAATGAGTGCAGCTTCGCGTGACCATGGATCCCCTCGATAAGGTGATGGCGCCCTCGATGCACGCCGCGTGCCGGATTTGACTGACAGGACGATCGCGTCGTCCGAAAGGTTGCACGCCCGGCAAGCCACCGCTGCCTCGGATGCCGGCCTCAGACGATCTTGGAGAGGAACGCCTTCGTGCGCTCGTGTCGGGGACTGCCGAATACCTCGTCGGGCGATCCCTGCTCGATGATCTGACCGTCGTCGACCATCACCACCCGGTCGGCGGCCTCCCGCGCGAATCCCATCTCGTGGCTGACGACGATCATCGTCATCCCATCCGCCGCCAGCGCCTTCATCACGTCGAGCACCTCGCCGATCATCTCCGGATCGAGGGCGCTGGTCGGCTCGTCGAACAGGAGGAGCGCGGGGTTCATCGCCAGCGCGCGGGCGATCGCGACCCGTTGCTGCTGGCCGCCGGACAGCTGAGCCGGATACGCGTCCAGCTTGCCGGCGAGCCCGACGCGGGTCAGCAGGTCGCGGCCCATGTCGCGCGCCTCATGCTCGGGCATGTGTCGAACCCGCAATGGCGCCTCGACCACGTTGCCCAGCGCGGTGAGGTGCGGGAACAGGTTGAAGCGCTGGAAGACCATGCCGATCTCCTGCCGCTGGCGCGCGATGTTCTTCTCGCGATCCTCCACCAGCTTGCCGTTCGCCTCGCGGTAGCCGATGAGATGGCCGTTCACGAAGATCCGCCCCTGCTGGATCTTCTCGAGATGGTTGATGCAGCGGATGAAGGTCGTCTTCCCCGAGCCGGACGGACCGATGATGACGACCACCTCGCGGCGAGCCACCTCCAGCGAAACGCCTTTCAGCACGTGCAGCCGACCGAACCACTTGTGGACGTCCGTCGCCTGAACCACGGTGCCCGAGGCCGGACCGACGGTGCCCAGCGCGTCGAGGATGTGCGGCGAAATCTGCGTCATCAGCGGCCGCCGCTGACCTGGCTCGGATCCTCGATCGGTCGGAGGCGGCTGCCGAACAGGCGGCCGCGCCAGCCCGGCCCGCTGTCGGTCGGTGCAAAGCCACGGCCCAGCCGCCGTTCGATCCAGCTCTGAATGAAGCTCCAGATGGTCGTCAGCAGCAGGAACCAGAGCGCGCAGGCCAGGAACAGCTCAAACGGGGCGAACAGCGTGCCGTTCAGTCGCGAGAAGGTCACGTACAGCTCGCCGACGCCGAGGATGACCAGCAGAGAGGTCGTCTTGAGCATGTTGTTGAATTCGTTGCCGAGCGGCGGAACGATGATCCGCGCCGCCTGCGGAAGCACGATCCGACGCATCGCCTGGCGATACGTCATGCCCAGCGCCTTGGCAGCCTCCATCTGCCCGATGTCCACCGACAGGATGCCGGCGCGCACGATCTCGGTCATGTAGGCACCCTCGTTGAGCGCCAGCGCTACGGTCCCGGCCTGGATGGCGCCGGCGATCCCGAACAGCGGATGACGATCCCAGGCATAGATGCCGGCAACGCCCAGGCCGAAGTACACGAACGTGATCTGCACAAGCAAAGGCGTGCCGCGGAAGATCCACACGTAGAAGCCGGCCAGCCACCGAATGGGGGCCGCTGACGAAAGGCGGCCGAGCGCACCAAGGACGCCGAGGATCACGCCAACCACCTGGCTGACGACGGCGATAGCGACCGTCAGGCCAAGGCCGCCCAGGATCAAGGGGCTCGGTGTGAAGACGGACTTGAAGAAGAGGTCCCAGCGGTACTGGTAGGAGACGTTCCTCTCGCACGCCGACAGCAGGAGGACCAGGACGACGAACCCGGCCAGCAATCGTGCCGGCCGGGTTCCGATCAGTGATTCTCCTGGTGCGGTTCGCACGGGACGCGGGTGACTACTTCGTCACCGGCACCACGTCGCTCGACTCGAGCGCGCCGTCGGCGACGCCGTACTTGTCGAGGATCTGCCCATAGGTGCCGTCGTCCATCATCGACTTCAGGGCGGTCGCAACGGCGTCACGAAGCTCGTTCTTGTCCTTCGGGACGCTGATGCCCTCCTGAGCCACGTCCAACGTCAGACCGGAGAGCTCGAACTTATCGGGCTGCTGGACGGTGTAATAACCGGCGACCGGCGAGTCGGCGAAGTAGGCATCGGTGTTCCCGCTGATCAGGGCCGCCAGCGCGTCGCTGTCCTTCGGGTACTCCTTGATATCGATGGGCTCGTTGCCCTTGCTCTGGCAGGCGGCGGTAAGACCCTTGCCCTCGTAATCGCCGGTGCCCTTCAGGTAGTCGATCTCGGTCGTGCCGGTCTCCGCTGCGACCGACTTGCCGCACAGGTCGTCCTCGGTCTTGATCCCGGCCGGGTTGCCCTTGGCGACCACGAAGGACTGGCCGGCCTGGAAGTACGGGATCATGTCGACCTGCTTCACCCGGTCGGATGTGATGTTCTGCGCGCTGACGATGATGTCGCACTTGCCGCTGGTCACGGCCGCGATGATCGTGTCGAAGACGGAGTTTTCGATCTGCGGCTCGAGGCCGAGGTTGGTGGCGATCCCTTCGGCGATCTCGATATCGGAACCCACCGCCTTGCCGCTGTCGTCGAAGAACTCCTGCGGCGGATAGGGGATATCCGAACAGACCACGAGCTTGCCGGGAAACGCGAGCTGGTCATCGGGCACGGTTGCGACGGGACCGGGGGCCGTGCTCGGCGAGACGACATTGCTGCCGCTCGGTGCACCCGTGGGAAGCGATGTTGTCGGGCTCGGCGACGTGCCGCTGCACGCCGTGAGCAGAGCCAGGATGGCTGTCGCCAGGACGGTGATCGGACGGGTGGCGCGGAACATGGATCCTCCAGTGGCCCCGGGTCGCGTAGGTCCGGGCGCGATTGTGGACAAGGCTACTGCATCCGATGCCGCTACTGCATCGGTCAGGCGCTTGCTCGACCGATACACTCGGCGCATGTCGATCCCGTTGGCGCGCGCGCGAACGCTGCCGTCGCGTTACTACCTCGACCCTGCCTACCTCGAGGACGAGAAGGAGCGAGTCTTCGGCGCGACCTGGCAGCTCGTGGCCCGCGTCGACGAGCTGCAGCGCGTCGGCGACTTCGTGCCGGTGACCGTCCTCGACGAGCCGATCGTGATCACGCGCGGCCTCGACGAGGAGCTGCGCGCCTTCTACAACGTGTGCCGCCATCGGGCGGGCCAGGTGGCGCTGACCAAGGGGAACCGCAAGTCGCTGCAATGCCGCTACCACGGCTGGACCTACGGACTCGACGGCTGCCTGCGTGCCGCGCCGGAGATGGAGGAGAGCGATGGCTTCCGCAAGGAGGACTTCGGGCTCATGCCGGTGCGGGTCGACCGATGGGGGCCGTTCGTCTTCGTCAATCTCTCCGACTCGGCTCCGCCGTTGCGCGAGGTGATGGGCGCCATTCCGGACGAGGTGGCGGCCGCGGGCTACGACGTCGAGTCCATGCGCCTGGTCGAGCGCCGCGACTATCTGATCGACTGCAACTGGAAGGTCTACGTCGACAACTACCTCGAGGGCTACCACCTGCCGATCGCGCACCCGAGCCTGTTCAAGGAGCTCGACTACGACAACTACCGGGTGGAAGAGTTTCGCTTCTACTCCAAGCAGCACGCCCCCATCCGCGAGCTGAAGCCGGGGCAGGAGATCGGGGTCGACCGTCGCTACCTGCGGCAGCCAGGAGCGGAGGAGTCGGCGCTCTACTACTGGCTCTTTCCCAACACGATGTTCAACATCTACCAGGACAACATGTCGTCGAACGTGATCCTGCCTGTCGGTCCGGACAGGACCCTGACCATCTTCGAGTGGTTCTTCGCCGAGCCAGGCACCGGGCCGGGCTGGGAGAGCATGCAGCAGACGATCGCCTTCTCGGACGAGATCCAGCAGGAGGACATCGTCATCTGCGAGCAGGTGCAGCGCGGCCTGCGCTCGCGCTCGTACGACACCGGCCGATTCAGCGCGAAGCGCGAGAACGGCGTCTATCACTTCCAGTCGTTGATCCGCGAGTTCCTGGGGGAGTAGGGCGGTGGGGCGCTCGTCGATGACGTACCAGGGACTGCTGGACCTCGCGCGCCGCTTCGAGGGGCAGCGGCTCGAGACGGTCCGTGGCAAGGGATTCACCGTCGGCGTATCGACGGTTGAGAACTGCCCGTTCTTCACGCCCGAGTCGAGTGGCTGGGGCCAGACCGATGGCCGCAAGGCCGCCGAGCGATTCGTCGAGCGCTATAACAAGCTCGGCTCGCTGCGCCCATCCGACTACGCCGACGTCACGCGGAACGCCTCCTACTACATCGGTCTGCTCCGGGCCGCTGTCGACGGCGGTCCTTCGAATGGCGATGGCGGCGGTTCGCATCCAAAGGGCTGATTTCACGTCAGGCGTGAAATCGCTCCCATACGGGTGCTCTCCTCGCGCTCATTCTGCGGTAGAAGAGTTCCCATTCACGTGAGGCGTGAATTCGGAGGCTCGCAGGCTCGGCGTCCGCTGCGAATGGTCGCGTGGCGTGAATCGGGACGTTTCGCGAACCACAAGAGACCGCTCGGCAGGGCGCCCGAAGGCCGACGGACCCAAGCCTGTGCTGCCCGCCCGCGAAGGGCGAACCTCACGGACAGCGCGTCATGTTCAGCGACCGTACCTTCGAAGCAACAAGCGCGCGCCCGAATGGTCGCCTGGCGTGAATCCGAACGGTTCGGCGCGCGACTGGGCGGGCGAGCCACGGAGCGGGTAGGCTCCGCGCATGACCGATACGCCCGCGCCTCGGACCGATGGCAAGCTCACCGTCGCGCTCATTTCGGAGGTCTTCTGGGAACCGGACGGCCAGCAGCGGCTCCGCGAGCGACTGACCGAAGCTGCCGAGCAGGGTGCCGACGTCGCCGTGCTTCCCGAGCTTCCGCTCAACCCGTGGCGGCCGGCGACAAAGGATGCTGTCGAGGCGGACGCCGAACCGATGGGTGGTCCGCGGATGCAGACGCAGGCGTACGCCGCGCGCGAGGCCGGCATCGGTCTGGTGGGCGGCATCATCCACCGGGCTGACGACGGCAGGCGAACGAGCCGCGCGCTCGTCTTTGACCGCACCGGTGAGCTGTGCGCGACCTACGAGAAGCTGCATCTGCCCGAGGAGCCCGGCTTCTGGGAGACGAGCCACTACCGGCCGGGGACACAGGCGCCCCGGCGCATCGATGTGTTCGGGCTGCCCGTGGGCGTCCAGATCTGCAGCGATATCAACCGCCCGGAGGGGTCGCACCTCCTGGGCGCCCAGGGCGTGCACGCCGTCCTGGCGCCACGTGCCACCGAGGAAGCGACCTATGCGCGGTGGCGGATCGTCTTCCGTGCCATCGCGTTGACGAGCTGCGTGTACGTGATCAGCGTCAACCGGCCGCACCCCGAGGAGGGTGTCCTGATCGGCGGGCCATCGGTAGCGGTCGACCCGGACGGCGAGATGCTCGTCGAGACGACCGATCCCGTCGCCCTCGTCACGCTCGACTCGCGAGTCATCGCGCAGAACCGAACCGAGTATCCGGGCTACCTGCCGATCCGTGCCGATCTGTATGCCGGCGCCTGGTCGGAGATCGCGACGGTGGACGGCAGCCGCCGGGACGAACCCGCTAGTCGGTGAGGCGGAACCTCGCCGAGGCGATCTCCTCGTCGCCGCGGTAGACGCGCATCAGGAAGCGGCCGGTGCCCCAGTTGGAGATGACGTCGTTGCTGCGGACCGCGTAGCAGACGACATGCTCGTCAGCCGGTGCGCGGTTCGCCCCTTCCTCCACGACCTTGGTCGTGCCGTTCTTGCGGATCCGGCTGATGCGCTCGGTGAGCTGGTTGACGCCGAAGGGCTCGTCCAGGGTGATGACGTGGGCGAATCCGGTCCCCGGCCCGAACGTGTTGGTCTCGTCGGTGAGCTTGCAGGACGACGAGTCGACCCCGGTCCCGAAGGCAACCGTGCCGGGCAGCTTGGGCGTGGGCTTGGGCGTCTTGGTCGGCTCGGCGCTCGGCTCGGTCGAGGCCGACGGCACCGGCTGGGAGGCCTGCGGCGTGGGGCTGGGTGCCAGGCCCACCGTTGGATCGGTCGGGTTGATGTTCGAGAAGATCACCCCGACGATCACCGCCGCCACGATGGTGGCGATGGCGGCGCCCATCGAGAGCAGCGAATGCTGGTCGGTGGGGAATGGACCGCTGTTGACGGCGGCGGCGTCACCGGCGACAAGGGGGACGCCACAGTATCGGCAGACGCGCGCCCAGGCAGGATTCGGGCGCCCACAGTTGAAGCACTCGACGCTGTCGCCGGTCATGGATCGGTCCGCACTCCCTCAAGCGACGGTTGGGCCGCGCCAGCCTAGCAGGGCTGGTACCGGAGGTGGGGGTCGAACCCACAAGAGGTTTCCCTCAACGGTGTTTGAGACCGTCGCGTCTGCCTGTTCCGCCACTCCGGCACAGTGCCGCGTCATTATAGGCAGCCGATGCCCGAGCCCCAGCCAGCGGCCACCCGGCGCACCGCGCCGCTTCCCGACGAGGAGGCGCTCGTGGCACGTGCCGTCGCCGGCGATCGCGGCGCCTTCGCCAGGCTGGTCGAGCACTACCAGAGCGCCTGCTATGGCCTGGCCTGGCGGCTGCTCAACGATGCGGAAATGGCGGCCGATGCGACGCAGGACGCCTTCGTGCACGCCTTCGACGCCATCGACCGATACCGCGGCGGCGCGTTCCGTTCGTGGATGTTGCGCATCACCGCCAATGCCGCGTACGACATCCTGCGCCGCGCCCAGCGGCGACCGACGCAGGCGCTTCCCGATCCGGCCGAAGGCGAGGCCGAGCTGGCCGATCACGGCCTGCCGGCGCCGTCCGACGAGGCGGCGCGAGGCGAGATGTACCGGCACCTCGACGCTGCATTGCGGCTGCTCCCCGAGGACCAGCGCACGGCGGTCGTGCTCGCCGACGTCTACGGGATGGACTACCACCAGGTCGCCTCGCTGACCTCGTCGGCGCTTGGCACGGTGAAGTCACGCATCCACCGCGGACGGCTCCGACTGCGCGAACTGCTGGCCGAGCAGCGGGAACTGTTCCGCCCATGAGGGCGTCTGATCCATGATGCACGACCCGAACCGCCATCCCGACGACGAGCGGCTCTCGGCGCTGGCGGAGGGCGATCCGGAGGCGACCGCCGACCGGGCGCTGATCGCACACGTCGCCAGCTGTGACCGATGCCGCCGCACGGTCGACGAGCTGGCTGCCCTGCGCACGGCGCTGTCGGCCCTTCCCGATGTGACGCCGCCGCGTCCGCTGCGCCTGCTGCCGCCGGCACCCGAGCCTGGTCGCGGCCGCACGAGCTTGCTGCGCGGGCTGTTCGCGCCGACGCTGGCGGCAGGGGTGCTGCTGGCGGTCGCTGGCGGCGTCGGCTCCTTCGGGTCGCTGCTGAGCGGGATGGCCGCCAGCGGTGCCGCGCCGGCCGAGGTGGCGCAGCCCGCGACCGACCAGGGAGCAGTCTCGGGCGGAGGCCAGCCCGCGCCAAGCGGCTACGACGCGTACGACGGTGGTCGGAACCTCGCCACTGACGGCGGCGCCAAGCATGGGCAGACGCCGCCGTCCGCGCCCGTCAACGTCGTGGTGTGGCCGGTCGTGCTGGGTGCGGGCCTCGTCCTCGTCGCCGGCGCGCTGGTGCTGCGCTACGCCGTCCTGCCGCGAGCGGGGTGAGCTAGAGCCGTCCCAGGACGATCGCGCTCAACAGGAGCAGCAGCAGCACCGCGGCCACGAACAGCGCGGCCCATCCCGAATCGCGGAACGACGCCGCCTCCGGCTGGCGCGCCGGCGGCCGCCGCGTCACCGGAATCTGCACCTCGCCCGGCGTGCGCCGTGTGCGGGGCGCGGCGCGCGTCTCGGCCGCCGTGGCGCGCCAGGTGGCCCAGCTGCGCGTCGTTGACGGGGCGCTCGGATGAATCGGCCGCCGCGTGCCGGCCCAGTGGCCCGCCGTCGCGCCGGCGACGAGCGGGTGGCTCCGGTCGAACTCGGCGCGGCGGGCCGGCACCGACAGGAGTGCCCACGCCTCGTTGATGCGGCGCATCCGCTCGGTGTCGCCCTCGGCGCCGAGGTCCGGGTGATAGCGCTTCGCCAGGCGCCGGTGAGCGCGCGCCACCTGCAGCGGCGATGCGTCGCGCGGAACGCCCAGGACGGCGTACGGATCGACCTGCGTGCGGTTCGGCATCGCGGCGATTCTACGGCGGTCCGAGCGGCGCTGAGCAGCGGCCGGGAACCGGCCGCATCGGTCTAGACTGGCCATCGGCCATGCCTGAACGACGACCCCTGCTGATGCTGATCGACGGTCCCAGCCTGGTGTACCGCGGCTACTTCGCGCTGCCGCCGCTGACCACCTCGGACGGGACGCTGGTGAACGCCGCATTCGGCTTCCTGCAGATCGTCCTGCGGGGCATGCAGGACATCAAGCCCGACTACGCCATCGTGACCTTCGACATGGGCAAGCCGCAGTTCCGCTTCGATGCGTACCCGGAGTACAAGGCCGGCCGGCCGAGCATGCCCGACGACCTGCGCAGCCAGTTCCCGCTGGTCCGCGAGATCGCGACCATGATGGGGATGCCCATCCGCGAGCTCGAGGGCTATGAAGCCGACGACGTGATCGGCACGCTGGTCCAGGAGGCGACCGCGGCGGGCATCGACACGATGATCGTGTCCGGCGATCTCGACGGCCTCCAGCTGGTCAATGACCACGTGCGGCTGCTCACTACGCGCATGGGCGTGGCGGCGACGGTGATCTATGACGAAGCCAGGGTGATGGACCGATACGGCCTCACGCCGAGCCAGATGCTCGATTACAAGGCCCTCAAGGGCGACACCTCGGACAACATTCCGGGCGTCCCGGGCGTCGGCGAGAAGACGGCCAGCCAGCTGCTGCAGCAGTTCGAATCGCTCGACGCAATCTACGAGCGGCTGGACGAGGTGAAGGGCAAGCTGCGCGATCGGTTGGCCGAGCACCGCGAGTCGGCATTCATGAGCCGCCAGATCGGCCGCATCCTGTGCGACCTGCCGGTCGAGCTGAAGATCGAGGAAGCGCGCACCGGTCGTTACGACCGCCGCGCCGTGGCGCAGCGCTTCCGCGAGCTGGAGTTCCGGTCCCTGATCGACCGGCTGCCGGCGTCGAGCATCGCGCCCAGCGGGCCGGAGCCGACCGATCGCGAGACGAAGGGCGGCCTGCAGCTCAGCCTCGACCTGCTGGGTGGCGCCGCGCGGGCCGAGGCCGATGCGCCGCGGCTCCCGCGATCGCAGCCGGATCCGCTCGGCAATCCGGGTGGCGCGATCGAGCACGTCGACCCGCGGATCGCCCGCGGGGACGATGACCTGGTCGCCCTCGACGCGTGGCTGACGGCGCACGAGGATGCGGTGGGCCTCGGCTGGGCGGCCGGCGCCGGGCGTCCGTTGGATCGGGATCTGTTCGGGGTCGCGCTGGCCGGCGCGGATGGGACGACCTGGTACCTCCCGTGGACCGACGATCGTCCACTGCCGGCGTGGTTCTCGCGCGGCGACCGTCCCGTCGTCGGGCACGACATCAAGCAGCTGATGGTCATGCTCGGCGCGCGCGGGGTGGCGCTCGACGGCAGCTGCTTCGATACGCAGGTCGCGTCGTACATGGTCAACCCTGCGCTGCGCTCGCAGACGCTCGACGACCTGGTCGCTGCCCGCTACGGCGGCGAGCTGCCGCCGAAGCCGCTGAATCCGGAGACCGGCGCCGAAGAGGCGGCGTCCGCGCGTCGCGCGGCGGGTGAGGCACTGACGGCGCTGCTCGTGCGGCCCGCCCTCGAGCGGGAGCTGACCGACGCGGGTCTCGCCAACCTGTTCGACCAGGTCGAGATGCCGCTGGTGCCGGTCCTGGCCCGCATGGAGCTGGCCGGCGTGTGTCTCGACCTCGACGCGCTGGCGGCCATGCGCGACGAATTCGGCACGACGCTGCATGACCTGGAGACACGCATCTACGCCCTGGTGGGCCGTGAGTTCAACATCGGCTCGCCGAAGCAGCTCGAGCAGGTGCTCTTCCACGAGCTGCAGCTTCCGGCCACCAAGCGGACGCGGACCGGCTATTCGACCGATGCATCGGTCCTCGAGGAGCTGCGCGACAAGCACGAGGCGATCGGCCTCATCCTCGAGCACCGGCAGGTCGCCAAGCTGAAGTCGACGTATGTCGACGCGCTGCCGACGCTGGTCGACGGCGAGGGCCGGCTGCACACGACCTACCAGCAGGCGGTGGCCGCCACCGGGCGGCTGTCGAGCACCGATCCGAACCTTCAGAACATCCCGATTCGCACCAGCCTCGGGCGCCGTATCCGTCGCGCCTTCGTGGCGCCTGCGGGGAAGCTGCTGCTGGGCGCCGATTATTCCCAACAGGAGCTCCGCATCCTGGCCCACGTCTCGGCCGATCCGGGGCTGCGTGCCGACTTCGACGCGCACTCCGACATCCATCTCGCCGCCGCGGCTCGGGTGCTCGGGCTGGCGCCCGAACAGGTCGGGCCGAAGGAGCGCAGCGTGGCCAAGATGATCAATTACGGCATCGCCTACGGCCTCTCGGACTACGGCCTGGCCGAGCGGCTGAAGATTCCGCGCGAGGAAGCGCAGCGCTTCATCGCCGACTACTTCGCGGCGTACGAGGGCATTCGGCGCTACACGGTCGAGATGAAGATCCTGGCCCGCGACCAGGGGTTCGTCACCACGCTGCTGGGCCGGCGGCGCTACCTCCCCGAGCTCACCGCCCGTAATGGCGCGCTGCGATCGGCGGGGGAGCGGATGGCGATCAACATGCCGATCCAGGGCACGGCGGCCGACGGGATGAAGATCGCCATGGTTCGCGTCGACGCGGCGCTCCGCGAGCGCGGCCTCCGCTCGCGGATGCTGCTCCAGGTCCACGACGAGCTCGTCTTCGAGACCGATGAGGAGGAGCTGCCGGACCTCGCCACTCTCGTCAAGGAGCTGATGGAGGGAGCGTTGCCGCTCGACGTGCCGCTCGAGGTCGACCTGAAGGTCGGACAGAACTGGGAGCAGATGGACCGATACGAGCTGGTCGATGGCGCCTGGCGGCGCCGGCCGAAGTCGGCGGGCGAGGTCGCCCGTGAAGAGGCCGACGAAGAGGTGAGCGCCGAGCTGGTCTGACCGCCCGGCGCCGATGCGGCAGACTCCTCGCCATGCCGGAGCTCCCCGAGGTCGAGACCGTCGCCCGCGACCTGCAGCGCTGGGTCGCCGGCGCGACTATCGTCGATGCCGCCGTCGCATGGGAGCGCACGATTGTCCATCCGCAGCCGCCCGAACGGTTCGTGGTCGAGCTGCGCGGTGCCCGAATCGATCGGGTCGGGCGCCGGGCGAAGACGGTGCTCATTCACCTTGCGGACGGCCGCGTGCTGACCGTCGCTTTGCGCATGACCGGCGCGCTGATCGTGAGCCCGCCGGGAACGGCGCCCGATCCGTATGCCCGCGTCATCTTCACCCTCGCCGACGGCCGCGAGCTGCGCTATCGCGACGTGCGCAAGTTCGGTCGGATCGGGCTGTGGCAGGGCGGCGGGCTGCGCCAGCGCGCGGCACGGCGAAAGGGGCCCGCGAGGTTGCGCGAGCGGGTCGGCGATGTCTTCGCGCGCCACGGGCCGGAGCCACTCGCCGCTGCCTTCAGCAGCGATCGGCTCCGGGAGCGGTTGCGGGGACGCCGCGCGCGCCTGAAGACGCTCCTGCTCGACCAGTCGTTCGTCGCGGGCATCGGCAACATCTACGCCGACGAGGCGCTGTGGCGCGCGCGCCTGCATCCCCTGCGGCCGGCAGACTCGCTGAGCGACGAGGAGGTGCGGCGGCTGCATCGGTCGATCCGGTCGGTCTTGCGCCAGGGAGTGCGCAACCGAGGCGCCAGCTTCAGCGACTATGTCGGAGCGGACGGTGAGCCGGGTGCCAACGCCGAGCGGCTGAAGGTCTACCGGCGGACCGACGAGCCATGCCTGCGTTGCGGCCGGCCCATCAGCCGCATCGTTGTCGGGCAGCGCAGCACCCACTTCTGCGCGCACTGCCAGCCATTCGGCGGGCCGCCTGACCGATGAAGGTGATCGGCCTCACCGGCAACATCGGCTGCGGCAAGTCCAGCGTGGCCGGGATGCTCCGCGAGCTCGGCGCGGCGACGATCGACGCGGATGCGCTGGCGCGCCAGATCCGGCAGAACGACGCCGATGCGCGCCGGGCCATCGAGCGCCGCTTCGGGACGATCGACGCGCGACGCCTGGGCGAGATCGTCTTCGCCGACGAGGCGGCGCTCCGCGTCCTCGAGGCGATCCTCCATCCCCGCGTCCGCGACGCCGTCCGTGAGCGCCTTGCCGAGCTGGCCGAGGGTGGTGTCGAGGTCGCGGCTGTGGAGGTCATCAAGCTGTTCGAGTCGCCGCTGAACGATGCCCTCGATGAGAGCTGGGCGGTGATCTGTGACGAGGACGAGGCGGTCCGGCGCCTGGCGGCGTCGCGGGGCATGGATGCGGCGGCGGTACGACGGCGGCTCGCTGCGCAATCGTCGCAGGAGGAGAAGGCCGCGCGCGCCGACGTGGTGATCGACAACCGGGGCACGCTCGACGAGACGCGGCGGCAGGTGGCCGCCGCGCTCGCCGCGCTCCTCGGGAGAACTGTGGACTAAGGTCGCGCCTGCTGGTCTGAGATCTCGGCCACGCGCGGCGGCGGGAAGCCGAACTCCTCGATCAGCTGGTCGAGGGTCGACCCCGGGGTGTCCGCGACCCGGTCGTCCGGCTCCGGGCGCAGGACCATGGCGAACTGCCCGCCCGCGGCCGTCAGCTCGATGATTTTCTCCGCGGTCGTCAGATCGGTGCGCAGGATGTAGCTGCCGCCGTTGCGGGCGAGGATGGTGACCTTCTGCAGCGTCACCTTGGTGGACGGCCCGGCGATCGGGTCGCCGGCCTGGGCCGCCACGGTCTGCGCCTTCTTCCCGGCCAGCGGGTTGACGTTGAGGGTCACGATCAGGTCGACGGTCTGGCCCGGCTGCAGCGTGCCGGCGACCGCCTTGTCGTCGCCGACATTGACCGATACCGCACGGAGCGGCGGGCCGTTGGGATCGAACTCCTGTCCCGCCTCGAGGATGGAGTACGCCTGTCCCGACGTCGTCGATGCCAGCACGTTTGGCGTCACCAGCTGGCCGGGCGCGATCGGTACGCCGGTGATCCGGCCCAGCACCTCGTCGATGCGGGCGAAGGCGGTCGCGTTGGTTGGGTCGGCGGCGACGGTGCGCATCACCAGGTCGCCCTCCTCGATCGGCTTGCGGCTGGCGATGGAACGCGCGGCGACGACCACCTGGCGCTCCTCGACGGCCGTCTCGCCCGATCCGATGTTGCTGAAGCGCAGGGCCACGAAGACGAGCCCCCCGACGATGAGCGCGATCACCAGCCCTACCGCGATGTAGAGCTTGGAGCGCTTGCTGTTCTTGTCCGAGTACTCGAGTTCCACGAGGGGTAGTTCTCCTTGTGCGGCCTACGTCCAGGGGACGAGGCGAGGTTCCTGGGCTCTGCGCAGCTCGAGGGCGCTCGGGTCGGCGAAGACGCCCGAGACCGCCCTGACGAAGATGCTGTTGGCGTCGGCGTGATCGACCTGGAAGACGCCGTAGCCGATGATGTCGATGTACTGGCCGGTCGACGCATCGGTCGCGACGTTGAAGGTGACCGTCCGGAGGTGGGTGACCGGCTCGCCGTCACCGTTGGTGCCGGTGCCGCGCAGCGTGAAGGCGTAGCAGCCGGCGGGCAGCGTGCCGGTGTTGATGCTGAGCGTGGCCGGCGCGCCATTGCCGGCTGACGACGGCACGACCGACGTTGTGTCGAAGGTGATGCTGGCCGTGCCCAGCGAGACCGGGTGCAGGCTGCAGTCGCTGAACGACCCGCTGTCCCAGCTCAGCGTCACCGGGTTGGTGGTGTTCCACTGGCTCGACCCGGAGTTGCGGGTCGAGACGTACACCGGCAGGTCGATGGTGCCGCTGACCGTGTCCGTCGATCCGGTCAGGATCGAGTTCTTGAGGCTGAAGTCGCGAACCGCGCCGCCCACCTGCACCGCCACCGGGTAGCGGCGGCGCTGCACCGGCGTGCCGTTCGACTCGCCCTCGAGCCAGACGGTGTAGATGCCTTTCGGGACGGCAGTGCTCTGCAGGCCCGGCATGGTGACGGTGGTGCCGTTCTTGTCGGGCGCGACGGTGGTGCTGGACCACAGCGGCGGCTCGCTTATGTCGCCGGCGACCGGCGGGTTGACCGACGGATCGGGGACGAGGTCATACGCGGGGTTGCTGGCATCCGCGTCGCCGAGCAGGCTGAGCGCCACCTGCGCGCTGAAATTCTGGTTGCGCGACACGCTGAACGACGGGCCGTCCACCGGCGTACTGGTCGTCTGCGGGATCACGATCGCTGCCGACGGCGGCGAGATCGAGAAGTCGGGAACCTCCTTGACCGTCCCGTCGTAGACGCCGAGCAGGAGCCGGTCGCCGTCCTCGTACGCCTTGTCGAACTCCTGTACGACGAACGAGGTGTTGTGCCCTGACAGGACGCCAAGCTGGGTCGCGCCGGTCGCGGGGTCGCTCACCGCAGGCAGTGGCGGACCATCGTAGCCGTCGGCGAAGTACGCCGATTCGACGTCCTTGAGCGTCTGCTCATTGTCGTCCGAGGTCACCCCGTTGTAGTAGTCGCGCGCCGTCGGATCCTCGAAGTCGCGCACGTCGAGCGCCACGAAGCCGCGGAAATCGGAAGCGTTGGTGGCCTTGCTGTTGGTGCCGTACAGCTCGAAGAGCGGCCCGGGTTCGATTTCTGTCGCGGCCATCCGGTTCGGCGCGTCGTATCCCCGCGGGTCGCTGGGCGTCATGACGCCGTTGCCGCTGGTCGCCTCGGTCGCCATGCGGTCGACGAAGCCGGCCCCTGGCCCCGGCGGGTTGGCGTAGCGGCTGGCCACCAGCGGCACCGCCGGCGAGCCCTGGAGCTGGCATCGCGCTCGCGCGCTGGTGCCGAGCTGAGAGATGCCCAGGACGCGGCCGAACGTCGTATCGACCGCCGAGCTGATCGCGACGCGAACGCTGTTGCCGCTGACGATCACGCCGCTGGTCAGGTAGGCGGGGTCGCCGAGGTGCCCGTCCTCATATTCGCGTGCCGCGTCGGACGCGATCGAGGCGCGCCCGCTGGCCGGCGATCCCTCGATGTTGATGAGCGCCATGGCACGCGCGTTGGTGGCAGCCGTGGCATCGGAGTCGCCCTCGGTCAGCGAGCGGCAGCCGGCCAGGGCCGCGGCATCGGCCGCGTTCTGAATGTGCCGGCGCTCGGCGAGCTGCCGGCCGAAGTCAACGGTGAAGGCGGTGGCGCCAAGCAGGACGACGATCAGCAGCGCGAAGATGACGAGCACCTGCCCGCCGGTGGTCCCGGCCGCCCAGCGGCGCATGGGCAGCATCAGTTGACCACCATGGTCGCGCTGGAGTGCTGTCCGAAGAGGCTGCCGCCGCCGAGGAGCGGCCCGATGAACGGCACGATGATGTCCGACCGATAGCTGAGCTCGACGCGGACCAGGCAGCCCTCGCGGCTGTCGGCGCCGCAGGCCGTGTCCGGATCGGTCGAGTCGGGGCAGTCGCCATCGGGCGTGGTGACGTGGTCGCAGTATCGGATCAGCAGGTCCCCGTTGGTCCATGTGCTGCCGTCGGCGCTTCCCGCCGTGAGCGGGCAGGGGCTGGTGGCGCTGAAGTGAGGCGCGCCGTCGCTGAGCAGGCCGAACTCGTTCTTGGCGGCGGCCAGGATCGCGGTGCATCGGTCTTGGTCGTTCTCGGCCCGGCTGACGGTCGGGTTGTAGACCTCCACCGTGCCGGCCCGCGCGCCCTCGCGCGCGGCGTTGGTGAGCGTCACGTTCGCGCCGAACAGCAGGCCGAACTGGATGATGCCGACCACGAGCAGCAGCACCGGAAGGAGCACGGCGGCGAACTCGACCATGGCCTGGCCGCGGACCGAGGCGCGTCGCGGCAGCCGAGCGCGCGGCGAGGCGCTCAGCGGGTAGCGCGGGACGGGCTGAAAGAAGGTGCGCATGCGACTCCGCAACGGGCAAACCAGGACTCGCCGCGAGGATAGAAATGGGCGGTCGGTACCGATATAGGCCGCTTGGGGTACTCGTGCGTCGGTACCGATGGAGCGCGAGGGCCACGTGGGAGAGGCGCACGGCTAGAATCGAACGACCCATGCCCGACCTGAAGGTGAACGCCCCGTTCGGACCCACCGGTGACCAGCCGCAGGCGATCGCCGCGCTGTCGGCCGGGGTCGAGCAGGGGCTGCACCACCAGGTCCTGCTGGGCGCGACCGGCACCGGAAAGACGTACACCGCCGCCAAGGTCATCGAGGAGGCGAACCGTCCGACGCTGGTGATGGCCCACAACAAGACCCTGGCCGCGCAGCTGTACCAGGAGTTCCGCGAGTTCTTTCCGGACAACGCGGTCGAGTACTTCGTCAGCTACTACGACTACTTCCAGCCGGAGGCCTACCTGCCCCGGTCCGATACGTACATCGAGAAGGACTCGTCACGCAACGACGAGATCGACCGGCTGCGGCACAACGCGACGCGGGCACTGTTCGAGCGCCGCGACGTGGTGATCGTCGCGTCGGTGTCGGCGATCTACGGCCTGGGCGCACCGGTTGACTACGGCGCGACGGTCATCAACCTGAAGGTCGGCGCCCGATACCGGCGCGACGGGATCCTGCGCCACCTGGTCGACCTGCAGTACCAGCGCAATGACGCCGCGCTGGCGCGGGCGCGCTTCCGGGTGCGCGGCGACGTGCTGGAGGTGCAGCCACCGCACGGCGAGTTCATCGTGCGGGTCGACTTCTTCGGCGACGAGGTCGAGCGCATCGTCGAGGTCGACGCCCTGACCGGCGAGGTGCAGGCGGAGCGGCGCGAGGTCAACTTCTACCCGGCCACCCACTACGTCACCCCTCACGACAAGCTGATGGCGGCGGTGGTCGACATCGAGGCGGAGATGGAGGAGCGCGTCGCGCAGCTGCGCAACGAGGGCCGCGAGCTCGAGGCGGCGCGGCTCGAGCAGCGCACCCGCTTCGACCTCGAGATGATGCGTGAGGTCGGCTTCTGCTCCGGCATCGAGAACTACTCGCGGCACCTGGCGCGGCGCGAGGCCGGCAGCCGGCCGTGGACCCTGATCGACTACTTCCCGACCGACTTCCTGCTGATCGTCGACGAGAGCCACATCACCATTCCGCAGATCCACGGCATGTACAAGAACGATCGGACGCGGAAGGAGATCCTCGTCGACTTCGGCTTCCGGCTCCCCTCGGCGCTCGACAACCGGCCGCTCACCTTCGCGGAGTTCGAGGACCACCTCAACCAGGTCATCTACATGTCGGCGACGCCGGGGCCGTACGAGACGGAGCGCGCCCAGCGGGTCGCCGAGCAGTTCATCCGGCCGACGGGCGTGGTGGATCCCCAGATCGTGGTGAAGCCGACCGCCGGCCAGATCGACGACCTGCTCGACGAGATCAAGGCCACCGTCGATCGCGGCGAGCGCGCCCTGGTGACGACGCTCACCAAGAAGATGGCCGAGGACCTGGCCGATTACCTCGCCGAGCTCGGGATCAAGGTGCAGTGGCTGCACTCGGAGGTCGATACCCTCGAGCGCGTCGAGATCCTGCGGGACCTGCGCCTCGGCGTCTATGACGTGCTGGTCGGCATCAACCTGCTGCGCGAGGGTCTCGACCTGCCCGAGGTCACGCTGGTCGCCATCCTGGACGCCGACAAGGAGGGCTTCCTGCGATCCGGCGGTTCCCTGATCCAGGTCATCGGGCGCGCGGCGCGCAACGTCGGCGGGCACGTGGTGATGTACGCCGACCGCATGACCGATTCGATGAAGGCCGCCATCGAGGAGACGGATCGCCGTCGCGCGAAGCAGCTCGCCTACAACGCCGAGCATGGCATTGTGCCGGAGACGATCACCAAGGCAATCCGCGACATCAACGAAGGCCTGCGCCGCGTCGCCGAGGAGCGCGCCGAGCTGCAGGTCGCCGGCAAGTCCACCGAGGAAGTGGTTCAGATGATGACGCGCCTCGAGGCACAGATGAAGGAAGCGGCGCGCAACCTCGAGTTCGAGCGCGCCGCCGCCATGCGCGACGAGATCCTGCAGCTGCGCCGGCTTCGCGAGGAGCTGGATGCGGCGCCCGGCGATATCCCGGCCGACGTCTACGCGGCAGCCGCCCTCGACGGCGGCGATGGGCGCGGCCGTCGCGAGGTGTTCAGCGTCGCGGCACGGCCGAACGTCATCGCCGCCGGATCGCGACGCCGGCCGCCCGGACGACGGAGAGGGTAGTTCCATGGCGGGCACCATGCCGCACGCCGTCTTCGTCGAGACCGACCTTCCCGGCGGTGGCTTCGCGGCCTACGCCGCCGAGCTTCCCGGCTGCGCCACCTTCGCCTCCTCGGATACCGATGCGGTGGCGGCCATCCCGCGCCGCGTGGCGCGCTTCACGAGCTGGCTGCGGTCGGCCGGTGAGGAGGCAGCCGAGTTCGTCGGCGACAACTGGTACGAGGTCGAGCGCGCGGCTGCCACGCCCGATGCGCGCGCTGCGTTCTCGCTCGACGAGCTGCCGCCCTCGGACACCGAGTACGAGCAGTTCCTCCGGTGGCTCGAGCTCGCCCGCGAGGAGCTGGCGGACGCCCTCGATGCCTGCGGACCCGAGGCGGCGGCCGAGGACCTCGACCGGATCGCCGATCAGGACGTTGCCTTTGTCGGCGCGCTGGGCAGCCAGGTCCCCGACGACGGGGCCGATCCGGTCGACCGGCTGTACGCGACCCGCCAGGCCCTGACCGATGCGCTGGCCGCCGCCGGCTCGACCGCCGACGGCGTGCGTCGGATGCTGCGCCTGGCGATCGCCGACGACCTGCGCGCCGTGGACAGGCTGCGCGGTGGCGAGGACGGCGGCTGACGACGCCATCGTCCCGGGATCTCGACGGCGTGTCGCCGAAACGGATCCGCCACAGCGGCGTATGGATCGTCGGCGAGCCCCGCCGCGCCCCGCTCGGCACGCCGCTGCGCGCGCTGCAGGACGCGATGCCCGGCTGCGACGGGCAGGCGCCGGTGCTGTCAGGGGACGGCACCGAGCAGGCCATGCTCATCGGGCAGGCGCCCGGCTGGCGCGAGATCGAGACCGGCGTGCCCTTCGCCTGGGACGCGGGCAAGCGACTCGTCGGCTGGCTCGGACTGGCGGGGATCGACGTCGACGATTTCCGGCAGCGCTGGTACGTCACCTCGGTCGGTAAGTGCTACCCCGGTCGCGCGCCGGACGCATCGGTCGACCGGCCACCGTCGCGTGCCGAGATCGTGCGCTGGGGGCCGATCCTGCTCGACGAGCTGCGCCTGGTCGAGCCGAGGCTGGTGCTGCTGGTGGGCGGGCTGGCGCATCGGTTCGCCTTCGGTCCACGGGCGAGACTGGAGGGATTGGTGGGGCGCGAGCTGAGCTGGGATGCGGCGCCGGGCGCAGCGGTCCTGTGCCTGCCGCATCCATCGGGCGCGTCGACCTGGCTCAACGATGACGGGCACTGCGGGCTGTGGCGGCAGGGGATGGCGCGGCTCGCCGAGCGGTGGTCGAGCCTGTGACGCACGACGAGCCGGTCGAGCACGACAGCCTGGCTGCCACGCCACGCACCGAGCAGGGCCGTGAACGACTGCTATGGACCGCCGTGGTGGTCGGTGTCGGGCTGCTGGTCTTCGCGCTGATGGTGGTCAGCAGCTTCCTGCCGACGCGGCCCGACCTGCAGCGCGTCAGCGTGGACGACGTACTGACCTCGGGAACCGCGCCGGCCGAGCGGTTCGGCGATCACGAGCTGCGCCTGGTCGGCTGGTTCGTGACCGTCGACAAGGCCTGTCAGGGCGACACCGGCGGAGCTGACGCCTCGGTCGCATGGCTGCAGCGCGACTGCCCGCTGCGCGTCGTGCTGGCCGACCGTCCGACGCCGGGCATGTCGCAGCAGCAGCTCGAAGCGCAGGGGATCAGGCTGTCGTCACCGACGGGTGAGGCGTTCCCGCCGGCGACGCCCATCGGCAGCGGGACGGCGGCCATGGAGCAGCTCGTGTTCGTGGGTCATTTCGACGACGCGACGGCCGCCGACTGCGTGCCGGAGCGCGAGGACCGCTGCCGCAACACCTTCGTGGCCAGCGACTACGACCCGCTGGTGTACTAGTTCAGGCCGATCTCGTCGTCGCAGCCGCCGGGACCGTGCTCGCAGCTGCGCGCCAGCAGGTGGGCATCGGGAAGCGAAAGCAGGGCGCCGGCGACGTCGTCCTCGGTATCGACTTGGAGTCCCGAGAGGGCCATCTCGACCCGCGAGGCAAGCACCGCCGACATCGATTCGCTGGCGCTGAAGGTGCGCCATCCCTGCTCCTCGTCCCAGATGACGATGCCGTAGCCCCTGACTGCCACCGAGATCATTGCGTGTGCCTGCCCCATTGGTACTACCGAGGTACTGGGCAAAGCATGCCGGTTGCCAGCCGGCGCGCCAACTGCGCAGGTCCGCACACGACCGCACTCATCCGCCAAATCGTGCGGGAATTGGCGTGGAAATCGAACAGGCGTTCGTATCGGTCTGGTAGAATGGACCGATGCCCTCCGACCGGATCGTGGTGCGCGGCGCGCGCGAGCACAACCTCAAAGCCATCGACGTGGAGATGCCGCGCGACCGCCTCATCGTCATCACCGGGCTGTCGGGCAGCGGCAAGTCGAGCCTCGCCTTCGACACGATCTACGCCGAGGGCCAGCGGCGCTACGTCGAGAGCCTGAGCGCGTACGCGCGCCAGTTCCTGGGCCAGATGGAGAAGCCGGACGTCGACCAGATCGACGGCCTGTCGCCGGCGATCTCGATTGACCAGAAGGGTGCGTCGCGCAATCCGCGATCGACGGTCGGCACGGTCACCGAGATCTACGACTACCTGCGGTTGCTCTTCGCGCGCATCGGTCGCATGCACTGCCCGGTCTGCGGTCGCGAGATCAGCCGACAGACGGTGCAGCAGATCGTCGACCAGCTCTACGAGCTGCCGGAGGGGACGCGGCTGATGATCATGGCGCCGCTGGTGCGCGATCGGAAGGGCGAGCACGAGAAGGTGATGGCCGGCGCCAAGCAGGCCGGATTCGTGCGCGTGCGGGTCGACGGCGAGCTGCGCGACCTCGACGAACCCATCAGCCTCGACAAGAAGTACAAGCATTCGATCGAGGTCGTGGTCGACCGCCTGGCCGTCCACCAGACCGATGAAGACGGCAACCCCCGCCCCGATGCGGGCCGCATGGCCGACTCGCTCGAGACCGCGCTGCGGCTGGCCGACGGGCAGGTGCTCGTCAACCTGCCCGACGAAGGCAGCGACCGCATGTTCAGCGAGCGCTACGCCTGCCCGGTGCACGGCGGCTCGTTCGAGGAGCCGGCGCCGCGCAACTTCAGCTTCAACTCGCCGCACGGCGCCTGCCCCACCTGCACCGGCCTCGGCAACCGGCTGGTGATCGACCCCCAGCTCGTCGTGCCGAACCGGCAGCTGTCGCTGTCGGAGGGTGCCGTGCTGCCCTGGCGGCGGCTGGTCGCCATCGAATCCTGGTCCGGCAAGATCCTCGAGGCGGTCGCTGAGCACTACGCCTTCAGCATGGACGTGCCCTTCGCCGAGCTTCCCGAGCACGCCCAGCGGATCGTGATGTACGGCAACGACGGCGAGCGGGTGGAGGTCCGCTACCGCTCGCGGCAGGGCCGCACGCACACGTTCCGCACGACCTTCGAGGGCGTCATTCCGAACCTCGAGCGCCGCTACCGCGAGACCGGCTCGGAGATGATGAAGGCCGAGATCGAGCGCTACATGACCAGCCAGCCGTGTCCCACCTGCAACGGCATGCGGCTCAAGCCGGAGTCCCTGGCGGTCACCGTCGGCGATCGCAACATCATCCAGACCACCCAGCTGTCGGTGACCGATGCGCTGGCCTGGTACGGCGCGCTCCCCGAGCGCCTGACCGATCGCGAGAACCAGATTGCGCGGCAGGTGCTCAAGGAGATCCGCGCGCGGCTCCGCTTCCTGGTCGACGTGGGGCTGGATTACCTGACCCTGGATCGCACGTCGGGCACGCTGAGCGGCGGCGAGGCGCAGCGCATTCGGCTGGCGACCCAGATCGGCTCGTCGCTGATGGGCGTGCTGTACATCCTGGACGAGCCGTCGATCGGTCTCCACCAGCGCGACAACGACCGCCTCATCGCCACGCTGGAGCGACTGCGCGACCTGGGCAACACGCTGCTCGTGGTCGAGCACGACGAGGAGACGATCCGCGCCGCCGACTGGGTGATCGACATCGGACCGCGAGCGGGGGAGCACGGCGGCGAGCTGATCCACTCAGGCACGCTCGACGAGCTGCTGCGCAGCGAGCGCTCGATCACCGCCGCCTACCTGCGCGGCGACCGCTCGATTGCGCTGCCGGACCGGCGACGCCGAGGAAGCGGTGAGTGGCTGACGGTGCGCGGCGCCGCTGAGAACAACCTGCGCGGCATCGACGTCGGCTTTCCGCTGGGTCGGTTCGTGGCGGTGACCGGGGTGAGCGGCTCCGGGAAGTCGTCGCTCGTATCGCAGATCCTGTATCCCGCGCTGGCCCAGCGAATCTGGGGCTCCCGGGACCGGCCCGGGAAGCATGCTGGTATCGACGGCATGGAGCACGTCGACAAGGTGATCCAGATCGACCAGTCGCCGATCGGGCGCACGCCGCGCTCGAACCCGGCCACCTACACCGGCCTGTGGGCCCCGCTGCGCGAGCTGCTGGCCGCGGTGCCCGAGGCCCGGCTGCGCGGCTACAAGCCGGGCCGCTTCAGCTTCAACGTCAAGGGCGGGCGCTGCGAGGCGTGCGAGGGCGCCGGCATCGTGCAGATCGAGATGCATTTCCTGCCCGACGTGTACGTGACCTGCGAGGTGTGCAAGGGGGCGCGCTACAACCGCGAGACGCTCGAGATCCACTACAAGGGCAGGAACGTCGCCGAGATCCTGGAGATGACGGTCGACGAGGCGCTCGCCTTCTTCGACGCCGTCCCGTCGATCAAGAACAAGCTGCAGACGCTGCACGACGTCGGGATGGGCTACATCCACCTGGGCCAACCGGCGACCACGCTGAGCGGCGGCGAGGCCCAGCGCGTCAAGCTGGCCACCGAGCTGTCGAAGCGCTCGACCGGACAGACGGTCTACATCCTCGACGAGCCGACCACCGGCCTGCACTTCGACGACGTGGCGCGGCTGCTGAGCGTTCTGCAGCGGCTGGTCGACGCCGGCAACACGGTGGTGGTCATCGAGCACAATCTGGACGTCATCAAGAGCGCCGACTGGGTGATCGATCTGGGGCCGGAGGGCGGCACGGCCGGCGGCGCCATCGTGGCCGCCGGCACGCCCGAGAAGATCGCCAAGATTCCCGGCTCGCACACCGGGCGGTACCTGCGACCCGCGCTCGGACTCGACGAGTCGCCGCCGACGGCGGCGCCGCGCGAGTCGCCGGAACCGGTTGCCGCGGCGGGCTGAGCCATGCCGACGCGAGACGAAGCGCTGGCGCTTCTCGAGGAGTGGAACGAGAACCCGTCGCTGCGCAAGCACGGGCTGCTGGTGGAAGCCGGCGTCCGCGGCTACGCGGCCGACGACGGATTGGAGGCCGCGACGGTCGAGCGCTGGGGGATCGCGGGCCTGCTCCACGACGTCGACTACGAGCGCCATCCGGACCCGGCCACCCACGGCGCGATCGGCGCGGACGAGCTCGAGCGGCGTGGCTACGAGCCGGAGGTGGTCCACGCCGTGCGGTCGCACAACGACGCGATCGGCATCCCGCGCCAGAGCCGCCTCGACCACCTGGTCTACGCCTGTGACGAGCTCGCCGGGTTCCTGGTGGCCGTCGCCCTGATGCGTCCCTCCAAGAAGCTGTCCGATGTCGAGCCCGCCAACGTCCGCAAGCGAATGAAGGACAAGGCCTTCGCGCGGGCGGTGCCGCGCGAGATGCTGCTGGCCGGTGCCGACGAGATCGGGCTCGCCTTCGACGACCACGTGGCGCGCATGGTCCGATACCTGTCCGTCATCGCGCCCGAGGTGGGGCTGTAGCCGTCATCTCGGCCAGGAAGCGCGACGGACGAGCCGGGTCGAAGGCGAGGACGAGCTGCCGCGTGGCTCGCGTGAGGGCGACGTACGCGAGCCGGCGTTCCTCTTCGAGCGCACGTTCCGGATTCACGGCGTCGACGAGTGCACGACGGTTCGGGAAGCGCTCTTCTTCGAAGCCGAGGATGACGACCAGATTCCACTCGCGGCCCTTGGCGCCGTGGACCGTGACCAGCTCGATCGGCGCCGTGGGATCGCGCAGCGCCGCCAGGCGAGCCCGCGCGGCGTCATAGCCCTCGAGGAACCGATCGGTTCGCGCGTAGCCGACCGACCAACCCATGGCTGCGTCGATGGCGGCGTGGTCGTCGTCGCCAAGATTGTCGTCCATGTCGGCACGGCGCCAGCCGCGGCCGGCGCGCAGCCGGAGCAGCGCATGGAACGGCGCTGTGGCGGACGGTACCCTGCGCAGTTCGTCGAGCAGCGCCACCACCGGTTCTGCCTCGGCCGGGGCGGGGAGTGCGGTCGCGTGCGGCACGCCGGCGCGGATCAGCGCCACCGAGATCGGGCCGAGCTCGCTGCGGGTCCGGGCCAGGAAGCAGGCGCGCCCACCGGCCTCGGCCGCGGCAACCGCCAGCCGGACGAGGCCGTCCGCCCAGTCCGGCGACGCCGTGGCCACGCTCACGACGGACGCAGCGTCGGCAAGGGCGGCCGGGGCGGCTTGGATTCGCTTCGCGAACCGCTCGCGGTTGATGTCGATCAGCCGCCGCGACACCTCGACGACCGGCGACGGGCAGCGGTAGTTCGTCGCCAGCTGCACCCGTCGGGCTGCGGGATAGTCATCGGCGAAATGGAGGATGCGACGCACGTCGGCGAGGCGCCAGGCGTAGATCGTCTGGTCGTCGTCGCCGACCACGAACAGGTTGTCGTCGGGAGCGGCCAGCAGCCGCACCAGGCGCAGCTGCGCCGCATCCACGTCCTGGAACTCGTCGACGCACACGTGCCGAAACCGCGACTGCCAGCGCGTTCGAAGCTCGGTGCGCGAGGCAAGCAGCTCGACCGAGCGCACCACCAGGTCGTCGAAATCGACCGCGTTGCGCGCTGCGAGCAGCGCCGCGTACTGCTGGACGACTGGCAGCGCATCGGCCGGTGGAGACCGTCCTTCGACCTTCCAGGCCGAGACGATCGTATCGAGTGCCGCGGCGTCGGGGACGGGTGGAGCGTCGTCGCGGCGACCGCTGAGGCAGCGCCGGCGCGCGGCACGCAGCAGCGGCAGCCGGTCGGCGACGAGCTCAGCGCCGATCCCCGCGTCGAGCAGGATGCGGCGCGCCAGGGCGTGGAGGGTCCGCACCTCGATCCGGGCGGCATCCGCGACGACCGGCGTGAGCCGGACGCCGATCCGCGCCGACAGCTCGAGAGCCGCTTCACGGTTGAAGGTGACGACCAGGATCGACGCCGGGGGAACACCGCGCGCCAGGAGCACCCCGAGGCGCGCGATGAGCGTCGTCGTCTTGCCGCTGCCGGCCGGCGCGATGATCTGTGCCGGGCCATCGGGCAGCGTGGCAGCCGCGGCCTGCTCGGGATCGAGCGAGGCGACCAGAGCGTCCACCTCAGAGCCGTGGCTGACAACCCGACCGGCGGGAACCGTCGCGATCATCGAGCCATCATCCGCATCGGTCCTTACCGACCGCTTACCGCTGGCTTATCGACTATCCTGCCAGCCCGATGAGCACGTCCGAGCGAGACCGATTCCGTTCCCAGGCCTCGCCCACGGCGCGCACCCGCCGGATTCGCGCCGGCGCCGACCGCGACGACGCCCGGCGCGAGGCGGCTGCTCGCCAGTCGCCGGAGCCCGATCCAGCCGCCGTCGACGACACCGATGAGTACCGGGTAGCCACGCAACGGTCGGGGCCGCCGCTGAAGCGGATTCTGTTCTTCATGCTGCTCGGCACGCTGACGATCGTGATCGTCGGAGGCGTGCTGCTGTGGGGCCGGGTGGCTTCGTTCAACGACACCGTCTCCAGCGCGCCGGCCATGTCGACCGCCCTGTTCGGCCCGCTCAACGGCAAGGACCGCGTCAACGTGGTGATAGTCGGCTACTCGGGCCAGGCAAAGCACGGCGGGACCTACCTGGGCGACTCGATCAACATCCTGTCGATCGATCCGGCGAGCGATACGACCACGATCATCCCGGTGCCGCGCGACCTCTGGATCGAGGGCATGGCCGACATGCCGGGCAACGGCAAGATCAACCAGGCGTTCGCCCTCGGCTGGCAGCAGGGCGGCGCTGACGAAGCGGGGGCGGCGATGGCGCGCATCCTCAGCGATGTGACCGGGCTGCGCATCGATCACTGGATGGCGATCGACTTCGACGGCTTCAAGGAAATGGTCAATGCCGTCGGCGGGGTCACCGTCAAGAACCCGCGCGCGTTCTCGTACACCTGGAACGCGAACTCGTTCCACGCGCAGAACTGGAACGGCGGCCACTTCAAGAAAGGCACCCTGCACCTCAGTGGCCGCCGGGCGCTCGCCTATGCGCGCGTCCGGTACACGAGCCTGGCGGTCGAGTCGAGCGACTTCGCGCGCTCGATCCGGCAGCAGCGGATCATGTCGGCGCTGCGCTCGAAGGTCGGTTCCGGCGGGATCGGCTCCATCGGCCCGGGCCTGTCGCTGATGGATGCTCTGTCGGGGCGGATGCATACCGACCTGTCGGCGATCGACCTCTTCCTGCTGTCGGGACATCTGCACCCGGACCGTCGGATCGAGATGAAGGAGGGCGTCGCCCTGGAGGCGACGACCAACACCGACGGCGAGTACATCCTGGTCGTCATCGGTCGGCAGACAGCGGCCGACTACCAGCCGCTGAAGCAGTACCTGGCCACGCAGCTGGCTGAGCCGGTGCAGGGCGCATCGGCGTCCAGTGGTTCGTAACCGGATTCGACCACTCGACCTGCCGCGGCTGCTGGTCGTGGCGTTGCGCGAGGTGTCGCTCATGCTGGCGGGCCGCTACGCCAGGCTCGAGGGAGCGCACGGCCTCGTCCGTGATGGGGATGGCCGCATCCTGGTGGTCAGGCCCCTCTTTCCGCCGCGAGAGTGGACCCTGCCTGGCGGCAAGGTGACCGGCCGCGAGACACCGGAAGCAGCGGCGGTGCGCGAGGTGGCCGAGGAGACCGGGATCAAGGTGGTGGTCGAGGGCTGCCTGCTGGTCGACGCCCGGCATGCCCGCTCGACAGACTTCGTCTTCGGCTGTCGTCCGCTGGGCGGCCGGCTTCGACCCCAGCCCGAGGAGATCGCCGAGGTGAGCTGGCTGCTGCCGGTGGAGGTTGCGAGGGCGGCTCCCAAGCTGGCTCAGCTGCTGGACGCCATCCCCGAAGGCGCCGAACACCCGATCTACCTGGGGCGCGGCGAAGGGCCGACCGCCGCCGCGACCTAGAATCGGAGCGTGACCCAGCCCACCCGCGACGACCACATTCGCGCCATCCTGCGCCAGCTGCCGACCAGCCCGGGCGTCTACCTCATGAAGGGTCCCGACGGTCGGGTGCTCTACGTTGGCAAGGCCGATTCGCTGCGCAACCGGGTGCGCAGCTACTTCGGCAGCAAGGGCGCCCTCGACGCGCGAATCCTGCGCATGACGCAGGAGGTTGCCGATATCGACTACATCCTGACCGATACCGTCAGCGAGGCGTTCCTGCTCGAGAGCAACCTGATCAAGGAGCACCGGCCCCGATTCAACATCCGGCTGCGCGACGACAAGACCTATCCCTTCGTGAAGATCACGCTGGGCGAGGACTTCCCGCGCATCGTGCGCACCCGCAAGCTGGCCCGCGATGGCAGCCGCTACTTCGGGCCCTACGCCTCCGCATCGAGCGTCGACGAGACGCTCAAGCTGCTGCGCAAGATCTTCCCGTTTCGCACCTGCAACCTCGACATTCCCGACGGCAAGCGGGTGCTCGAGCGGCCGTGTCTGCTGTACTACATCAAACGCTGCCAGGGACCGTGCATCCAGGCCGTCGAAAAGGATGACTACCGCGCCACCATCGGCCGCATCGTCGACTTTCTGGAGGGGAAGCAGGAGGGTATCGCCGCCGAGCTGCGTGACCAGATGGAGACGGACGCCGAGGCGTTACGCTTCGAGGCCGCGGCCATCGCGCGTGACAAGCTGCGTGCCGTCGAGCGCACCATCGAGCAGCAGAAGGTGGCTGCCTACAGCCGCGCCGAGCATGACGTGATCGGCATGGCGCGCGAGGAGAACGAGGCGTGCCTGCAGGTGCTCGTCATCCGCAACGGCAAGATGATCGGCCGTGAGCATTTCATCGTGGAGGGCGCCCGCGACGCTGGCGACGGCGAGGTACTGGGCTCCTTCCTGCAGCAGTACTACGCCTCGACCCAGTCGGTGCCGCGCGACGTGCTCGTCCCGTCGTTGCCTTCGGAGGCCGATGCGCTGGCGGCCTTTCTCACCGACCGGCGCGGCGCGCGCGTGACGATCTCGGTACCAATGCGCGGCGACAAGCGCCGCCTGGTGGCGCTGGCCACCCAGAACGCGGTCGAGGCGCTGTCCAAGGAGCGCGCCGAGTGGTTGGCCGACGTGGGCAAGCGCGACGAGGCGCTCACCGGCCTGGCCGAGGCGCTCGACCTGCCGCGGCCGCCGGAGCGCATCGAGTGCTACGACATGAGCAACATCCAGGGCACCAGCGCGGTCGGCTCGATGGTCGTCTTCATCAACGGCAAGCCCGAGCCGCGCGAATACCGTCGATTCAAGATCCGATCGGGCGAGACGCCGGACGACTTCCGGATGATGGCGGAGGTGCTGGGCCGACGCTTCGGGCGAGCGGCGCGGCTCCGGGCACAGACCGGTTACCTGTCGCTGGCCGCGGTCGGCGCCGACGAGGCGCCGGAGGGCGACACCGCCGAGCCGGCCAACCTCGAGGAGAACGCCGGGCCGGTCGAGCGAACCGGCCGGCCTCAGCGGCGCGACGAGGGCTGGGCGCTGCCCGACCTGGTGATCGTGGACGGTGGCAAGGGGCAGCTGTCGACCGCCGTGCGGGTGATGGAGGAGCTCGACCTGCGCGACGTCCCGCTGGCCGGGCTGGCCAAGCGCTTCGAGGAGCTGTTCGTGCCGGGTCAGGCCGCGCCCATCGTCCTGCCGCGCACCAGCCAGTCCCTGTACCTCGTGCAGCGCATCCGCGACGAGGCGCATCGGTTCGCGATCACCTACCACCGCAACGTCCGCGGGCGGCGGGCACTGGCGAGCGTCTTCGACGACGTGGCGGGCATCGGTCCGACGCGAAAGAAGGCATTGCTGAAGCGGTTCGGCAGCGTGCGGCGGATCCGCGATGCATCGGTCGAAGAGGTGGCGCAGACGCCGGGCGTCAACCGCGAGCTGGCGGAGCGGCTGAAGAGCGCGCTGGCGCGCGAGGGGATGTTGGCGTAGTCGCGTCGCGTTGCAGGGGCCGAGTGGCGCTCCTATAATCGCGCCGCCGCCGCGTGAGTGCGGCGTGTTCCATGTCTGCGGCCGATTCCGTCGCCGCAGCCTTGCCTCCCGAGCCAAGAGGATCATCGGCTGAACGCATGACCTGGCGCCGCATCGCCCCCTGGGTGATCCTCATCACGCTCGCGCTGGCGGTCTACATCGACCTGCCGCGCGACTGGCTGCCGTCCACGCTTCCCGGCACCAACATCAAGACGGTCCTCGGCCTGGATCTGCAGGGCGGCATCCGCGTGACCCTGGCGGTGAAGCCGCAGCCGGGTGGCGAAGAGATCAGCGACGCCGATCTCGAGACCGCGCGCAACATCATCGAGCGGCGCGTCGGCGGCATCGGCGTGTCCGAGCCGCAGGTGCGGACGGAGACCGCTCCCAACGGCGAGCGGCGGATCATCGTCGAGGTGCCGGGCGTCAGCAACGCCGACCAGGTCCGTCAGCTGGTCGGCTCGACCGGCCAGCTCCAGTTCATCGATCCCAACGGCCAGACGCTGTCCGAGGGCCAGGACATCAGCCAGCAGGTCGCCAACGGCACCATCCCGGTGATCTTCGACGGCGGTCAGATCGAGCCGGGCAGCGTGGCGCCCAGCAGCGACCAGGGCCAGCTGGGCGTGGTCTTCAACCTGAAGGAGCAGGGCAGTCAGGCGTGGTGCGCCTATACGACGGCGCACGTCAACCAGCCAGGGCCGATCGCCCTCGACGGCAAGGTCATCAGCACGCCGAACATCAACAGCGCGATCTGCGGCGGCCAGACGATCATCACGGTCGGGAGTGCCGGCCAGCAGGGCGAGACCGAGCGCACCAGCCTGTACAACACCCTGCGCTTCGGCGCGCTGCCGGTCTCCCTGGAAGAGGTCGACGTCGCGCAGCAGTCCGCCACGCTGGGCGCCAACTTCCTGAGCCAGGCGCTGGTGGCGGGAGGTATCGGCCTCCTGCTGGTCCTCTTCTTCATGATCGCGTACTACCGCCTGCCGGGCGTGCTGGCCGCGCTGGCGCTCATCTTCTACACGCTGGTCAGCTACGCGGTCTTCCGGCTGATCGGGGTCACGCTCACGCTCGCCGGGGTGGCTGCCTTCATCCTTTCGATCGGGATGGCCGTCGACGCCAACATCCTCATCTTCGAGCGGATGAAAGAGGAGATCCGCGCCGGCAAGACGCTGGGACCGGCGATCGAGGCCGGCTTCAACCGTGCCTGGTCGAGCATTCTCGACTCGAACGTCAGCTCCATCCTGGTCGCCTCCTGGCTCTACTGGCAGGGGACCAACGTGGTGCGCGGCTTCGCCCTGGTGCTCATCGTCGGCGTGCTCGTCTCCATGTTCAGCGCCGTGACAGTGACGCGAACCATGCTGCGCTACGTCGTGCGCACCGACTGGGGCAAGCGCCTCGAGCTCTACCACGTGGAGCGCTAGCCGATGTTCGACTTCGTCGCGCACAAGCGCTGGTACTTCACGCTCAGCGCCCTGCTGACGATCCCCGGCCTGATCTTCGTCCTGTTGGGCGGCCTGAAACCGTCGATCGACTTCACCGGTGGCACCGAGTGGGAGGTCAAGTACGCCAGCCAACCATCGCCGACCGATGTGCAGCGCGCGCTGGTCGATCTCGGACATGACGAAGCGGTCGTCCGCGCCCTGCCGGACGGCTACCTCCTGATCCAGACCGAGCCGATCGACCTCCTGCCGCCGGAGCCGATTGCGTCCGCCTCGATCGGCCCGATCGCGTCGGGAAGCGCCGCTCCCACGCCGACCCCGACAGCCACGCCCGAGGCGAGCCCGGCAGCCAGCCCGGCAGGCAGCCCAGCTCCCGGCGCCGCGACGCCGCGGAACACAAAGTTCGACGACCTCGAATCGGCACTCGAGCAGCGGTTCGGCGAGCCAGAGGGCGGGCAGCCCCGCAAGACGACCACGATCGGACCCTTGATCGGCTCCGAGCTGGTCCGCAGCTCGGCGATCCTGATCATCGTCGGCGAGCTGTTCATCCTGGCCTACCTGTGGATCCGCTTCGGGTTCCGGTTCGGCACCGCGGCGATCATTGCCCTGCTCCACGACGTGGTGGTGGTCGTCGGGATGTTCGCGATCCTCGGCTTCTTCTTCGGGCTCGAGTTCGACGCCCTGTTCGTGACCGCGCTGCTGACCATCATCGGCTTCAGCGTGCACGACACGATCGTGGTGTTCGACCGCATCCGCGAAAACCGCATCCGGCACGCCGGCGAGCCGTTCGGCGCGATCGTCAACCACTCGATCCTGCAGACCGTGGGTCGCTCGATCAACACTTCGCTGACCGTGGTGGTGACGCTCGGCGCGCTGCTGCTGCTCGGGCCGCCGACGATCCGGACCTTCACCCTCGCGCTGCTGGTCGGGGTGGTCAGCGGGACCTACTCGTCAATCTTCAACGCCAGCCAGATCCTGGTCGCCTGGCAGGAGTGGGACCAGCGCCGCCGCCAGGCGCGCGCCACCGGTGGGCGCGCCGTCCGCCCGCTCTCGCGCTGACCGAAGGTTCGCCCGGTAACCGATTGGTAAGCGGCCGGTAAGCGCCCGCGACTACCATGGCGGCCGTGATCGTGCCGCGCCTGGCGTGGGTCCTGCCCGAGCCCTACCCTGATCCTCCCCGGCTGGACGGCTTCGGCGCCCCGGTCGCCACCTTGCTCGCTCGCCGCGGCTACCGGACCGATGCGGACGTGGCCCGCCTGCTGCAGGCCGGCGAGCACTCGCTGCATGACGTGGCGCTCATGGCGGATGCGGATGTCGCGCTGCGCCGCCTGGAGGCGGCGCTGTCGGCGGGGGAGCGAATCGCGATCTGGGGCGACTACGACGCCGACGGCATGACCGCCGTGGTGGTCTGGATGATCGCGCTCCGCGCGCTCGGTGCTGACCCGCTGCGCTACGTGCCGTCGCGGCTGGCCGAAGGCTACGGCTTGTCGGAGCGGGGCCTGCGCGAGCTGGCCGATCGCGGCGCGCGCCTCGTCGTCACCTGCGACTGCGGGGTCTCGAACGCGGCCGAGGTCGAGGTCGCTCGCTCGCTCGGCATGGAGGTCATCGTCACCGATCACCACCTGCCGCCCGCGCAGCTGCCTCGGGCGGTGGCGGTGGTCGACCCGCATCGCGCCGATTGCGGCTATCCCGATCCGGACCTGACCGGGGCCGGGGTGGCCTACAAGCTGGCGTCTGCGCTCCTGGCCCGACGCGGCGGGGCTGCCTCGGACCTGGCCGCGGTGGCGGCGATCGGGACGATCGCCGATCTGGCGCCGATGACGGGCGAGAGCCGCGCCATCGTGCGGCTGGGGCTCGCGGAGCTGGCGACCACATCGCGCGCCGGGTTGCGTTCGTTGCTTGCCGTCGCTGCCGAGGAGCCACTGCAGCCGACCGCCCGTGATCTCGGCTTCGGCGTCGCGCCGCGTATCAATGCTGCCGGACGCATCGCCGATGTCGAGCTGGCGATCGCGCTGCTGCTCGAGGAGGACGCCGCGCGCGCCGAGCAGTTGGCCGCCGAGCTCGAGGAGGTGCACCTGCGCCGTCGCGAGTTGACGACGAGCGCCGTCGAGGAGGCCACCGTACTCGCCGACGACGGCACCGGTCCACTGCTCATCCGCGGGTCCTGGCCACCGGGATTGATCGGACTGGTCGCCGGCCGGCTGAGCGACAGGCTGGCGCGTCCGGTCGCTGTCGTCACCGAGCTCGACGGCGAGCTGCGCGGATCGGTGCGCGCGCCCGCCGATTTCCACGTGGCGCAGGCGCTCGACGCCTGCGGCGAGCATCTCGAGCGCCGCGGCGGACATGCCGCCGCCGGAGGCTTCAGCCTGCGTTCGGGGAGCTGGGCCGCGTTTGCCGAGGCCTTCCGCGGATTGGCTCGGCCGTACCCGGCCGGGACAGGAGAGGTCCTGCCGGCCGGCAGGGTCGCCGTCGATCTCGTTCTGAGCGCCGGCTACCTCGGCTGGCCGCTCGCCGAAGAGCTCGAGCGCCTCGCGCCGTTCGGGCCGGGCCATGTCGAGCCGATCCTCGCAGTGACCGGCCTGCGGGTCGGGGAAGCGCGGCGTGTCGGCGCCGCCGAGCAACACCTCCTCCTCCGACTGCGGCGCGGAGCCGAGATCTTCGACGCCATCGCCTTCGGGACGCCAGGCGAGCGGCCCCTGCCCGAGCCGGGCAGCGCGATCGACCTGGTCGGCACGCTCGAGCGCGACCTGTTCCAGGGCATGCCGCGGCTGCGACTCCGCGTCCTCGATTACGCCGACGCGGACGCCAGCCCGCTGCTGGCGCGACGTCTGGCAGCCATCCCGGTGGCGGCGGGAGCGGCCGTGGCAGGCGTGGCATGACCCCGCTCGAGCGGCTGCGGGCGCGCGTTGGGCGGCTCGGCACGCGGCTGTGCCTCGGGATCGACCCGCATCCCGATCAGCTGCCCCACGAGCTTTCCCGCGACGTGGCCGGGATCGAGAGCTTCGCCCGCGGCCTGCTGGAGGCGGCGGCGGAGCACGCGATCGCGGTCAAGATCAACGTCGCGTTCTTCGAGGCGTTCGGCTCGGCCGGCGTGGCGGCACTCGAGCGAGTCCGCGGCGACGTGCCGGCAGAGCAATTCGTGGTGCTCGACGCCAAGCGCGGCGACATCGGCATCACCGCCGAGCGCTATGCCGAGGCACTCTTCGCGCGGCTGCGTGCCGACGCCGTGACGCTATCGCCCTATCTCGGCGGTGATGCGATCGAGCCGTTCCTGCGCTACCCCGATCGGGTGGTCTACGTGCTGGCGCGGACGAGCAACCCGAGCGCCGGCGATCTGCAGGACCTCGAGGTGGGCAACGCGCCGCTCCACGAGAGCGTCGCGCGCTGGGTCGTCGGCCGGTGGCCGAATGAGGAGCGCGTCGGGCTGGTCGTCGGCGCGACGGCTGCCGATGAGCTGCGCCGCATTCGCCGAGCGGTCCCGAATCCGGGGTTCCTGGTCCCGGGTGTCGGCGCGCAGGGCGGGGACCTGGCGGCCGCCGTCGAGGCATGCGACGGTGCCCTGGCGCCGGGGCTGGTGAGCGTGTCGCGGGCGATCGCATCGGCCTCGGCAGGAAGCGACTGGAGGCAGGCCGCAGCCGCATCGGCCAAGGCGCTGGCGGATCGAATGCAGGAGGTGAGTGCTACACTCCCGATCTAGCCAATCGCGTCGCGGAGGTCGATTTCATGCCAGTTCCCGGACCATGGGAGCTGATCCTGGTGCTGGTGATCGTGCTGATCATCTTCGGCCCGGGCAAGTTGCCGGACATCGGCAATGCCATCGGCAAGGGGATCCGCGAGTTCCGCCGCGCATCGTCCGACATCGAGGACGCGGTCCGCGGTGAACCGAAGCGCGAGGAGAAGCCCGCACAGCCGGTGGAGCCGGTCACGCGGGATCCGGGCGAGCAGACGCACTAGCAGTTCCATCGGCTCCAGCCGACCAAGGGACGGGCGCGCGCAGGGCGGCGCCCGTCCGATCGTGTGAGGGACATTGCGGTGACCGATGACGCGGGGAGCATGACCCTCGTCGAGCACCTCACCGAGCTGCGCACCCGGCTCATCATCAGCGTCGTCGCGGTCGTGGTTGCCGCGGTGCTCGGCTTCGTCCTGTCAGACGCCGCCATCGACCTCCTGCGCGCGCCATTGCCCGACAAGTACGACGTCCTGTACTTCACCAGCCCGGTCGGCGCCTTCGCCGCCAAGCTGAAGATCGCCTTCTACCTCGGCATCGCCTTTGCCATGCCGATCATCCTGTTCGAGGCCTGGCGCTTCGTCACGCCGGGGCTCACTCGCGGCGAGCGACGCGTGGTATGGCCGGTGATCATCGCCGCCACCCTCCTCTTCGTGCTGGGCCTGGTGGTCGGCTACCTCATCCTGCCCTTCGCGCTCGGCTTCCTGCTGTCGTTCGCGCGCGAGGACTTCCCGCCGCTGCTGACGATCGACGACTACATCGGTTTCACCGGGGCCATGCTGCTCGCGTTCGGGCTGGTGATGGAGTTCCCGATCGTGCTCATCGGTCTGGCGCGGGTGGGCGTGCTGAACCACCGGGCGGTGGCACGCCGCCGGCGCTCGATCATCGTCGGCATCGTGATCTTCTCGACGATCGTCACGCCCGGCGGCGATATCTTCTCGCCGCTCATCATGTCAGGCGTCATGTACGTCCTGTTCGAGGCGTCGATGTTCGTCATGCGCCGCGTTCGTCCCTGAGGACCGATGCGGACCGTCCTGCTGCTGACAGATGCGGCCATGGCGCTCCATGCTCCTCCCGACCATCCGGAACGGCCGGAACGGCTGGCGGCGGTCGAGGGCGGGGTGGCCAATGGCGCGGCCGCAGCCGGAGCACGCCTGGAGCGCCGTGCGGTGCAGCCCGTCGGGGATGAGGCGATCACGCCGGTGCATGCGGACCGATACCTGACCGCGCTCGACGAGGCGGCCGCGGCCGGCGGCGGCTGGCTCGATCCGGATACGTACCTCGGTCGCGACTCGATGCGCGCGGCGCGGCTGGCGGCAGGTGCCACGATCCAGGCCGCGAGCGCCGTAGGGCACGGCGAGGCGGACGTGGCGTTCGCGGTGGTGCGGCCGCCGGGACACCACGCAGGAGCGGAGCGGGCGAGCGGGTTCTGCCTGCTCAACAACGTCGCGCTGGCGGTGGCGGCGCTGCGCGCCGCCGGCCTCGCACGACGCGTGGCGATCGTCGACTGGGACGTGCACCATGGCGATGGGACGCAGGAGATCTTCGGCGCGGACCCGGACCTGTGCTACGCCTCGACCCACCAGGTTCCGCTCTTCCCGGGGAGTGGCAATCGGGACGAGCAGGGCGTGGGATCGGGCGCGGGGACGAAGCACAACGTGCCCCTCTCCCCGGGAAGCGGCGACGCGGCGTTCGTGTCGGCCTGGACCGGCGAGCTGCTGCCGGCGGTCGCGGCCTTCCGGCCCGAGGCGATTCTCGTGTCGGCCGGCTACGACGCCCACGCGGCCGATCCACTCGCCGACCTCGAGGTTACCGACCGTGGCTACTGGGACGTGGCCACCGCGCTCGGCGAGCTGGCCGCGCGGCTGGAGCTTCGCGGGGTGGCCCTCACCCTCGAAGGCGGATACGACCTCGACGCGCTGCGTGCCTCCGCAGCGGCAACCGTCCAGGGACTGCTCGACGGGCTCGAGCGCGGGACGCGTGGCGCCTGACGGCTATACTCGGACGACGACCTCGCCGAGGAAGCACGCAGATGCCACGATCAACGGGATCGGCCGCGACGACGTCGCGATCGCGCCGAACCGGCGACCGGCCGGCAGGCACCGCCGGCCCTGCGGCGCCGCGCTCGGCTGACGCCGCCGTCGGGTCGGGCAACGTCGTCGTCATCAGCGGCCTGTCCGGCGCCGGCAAGAGCCAGGCGAGCAAGCTGTTCGAGGACCTCGGCTACTACTGCGTCGACAACCTGCCGCCTGACCTGTTGGAGGGGTTTCTCGTCCTTCGCGATGAGGACCCGGAGCGGTACCGGGACGTCGCGCTGGTGCTCGACATCCGAGCCGGCGACCCCTCCCCGGCCATCGAGAATGCACGTGACGCGCTGGCGGCCCGGGGCGTGCCGATGACCGTCCTGTTCCTGGAGGCAAACGACGCCAACCTGGTGAGTCGCTTCAGCGAGACGCGGCATCGGCACCCGCTGCAGTCGCGCCGCGGGATCCAGGCCGGCATCGTCGAGGAGCGCCGCCGCCTGGCCCGCACCCGCGATGTTGCCGACCACGTCCTCGACACGAGCGGCTGCTCGATCGGCCAGCTCAAGGAGCGGCTGTTCAGCCTCGTCCCGCGCGAGGGCGTCACCGATGTGCTGCAGGTCGACGTGCTGACGTTCGGCTTCAAGTTCGGCATTCCGCTCGAGGCCGATCTCGTCTTCGACGTCCGCTTCCTGACCAATCCCTACTACGTCGCCGACCTCAAGCCGCTCTCCGGGCTGCAGCAGCCGGTGCGCGACTACGTCCTCGGCCAGCCCCAGGCCAGCCGCTTCCTGGAGCTGGTGGTCGAGCTGCTGCAGCTGACCGTGCCGGCCTACCGCACCGAGGGCAAGTCCCGGCTCATGGTCGCGCTGGGTTGCACCGGCGGTTATCACCGCTCCATCGCGCGGGCCGAGGAGCTGGCCGAGCGCCTCCGGCGCCTGGGCGGCATGAACGTCGCCGTCTTCCACCGGGAGCTGGAGCGATGAGACGCCTGCGCATCCCGCGCTGGCTGTACCCCGGAATGCACCTCAAGCGCTGGCTGGTGCTCGTCTTCATGGGCATCCTGGTCCTGGGACTCGGTGCCGCCGTCTTCGTGCGCGACCTGTATCGGTCCACCGGCGACGACATCCCGATCATCTACGCCCTGACCGGTGCCTGGATGCCGCCCGAGCTGCGCGCCGCGATCTTCGCCGGCATCGGTCTGGCCGTGACCGCGGTCGGCGTCTGGGGCCTGATGCGCAGCGTCGTATCGCCGTTCGTCAGCCGCGGCAACTCGGTGATGGAGGTCCTCTACACCAAGCGCTACCTGGCGCGCGGACCGCGGATCGTGGCCATCGGTGGCGGGACCGGGCTATCGACGCTGCTGCGCGGGCTGAAGGGCTACAGCGCCAATATCACGGCGGTGGTGGCGGTCGCCGACGACGGTGGCTCGTCGGGGCGGCTGCGCCAGCAGCTGGGGATCATCCCGCCCGGCGACATCCGCAACTGCATCGCAGCGCTGGCCGACGCCGAGCCGCTGATGACGCAGCTGATGCAGTACCGCTTCCCGGCCGGCTCCGGGCTTGACGACCACGCCTTCGGCAACCTGTTCATCGCCGCCATGACGGCAGTGACCGGTGACTTCGAGGAGGCGGTGCGCGAGTCGAACCGTGTCCTTGCGGTGCGCGGCCAGGTCTTGCCGGCCACGAGCGTCCCGCTCAACCTGGGCGCCACGCTCGAGTCCGGCCGGCACCTTCAGGGCCAGGTCTCGATCAGCCACGCCGAGGAGCCGATCGGCCAGGTGACGATCGAGCCCGCCGACGTGCGCGCCAATCCGGAGGCGCTCGAGCGGATCCTCGAAGCGGACATGATCGTCATCGGTCCCGGAAGCCTCTTCTCGAGCGTCCTGCCCAACCTGCTGATCACCGATATCCGCGACGCGATTGCCGCGGCCGGCGGCCTGCGCATCTACGTCTGCAATGTCGCGACCCAGCCGGGCGAGACGGAGCATTTCTCGGCCGCCGAGCACCTCGAGGCGCTCTTCAACCACATCGGCGAAGGACTCATCGACTACGTCCTGATCAACGACAACCGCAAGGCGCGTCGCCCGCAACACTGGGAGGCCGAGCCGGTGGAGCTCGACATACGGCGCCTCGAGGAGCTGCCGGTCGTCGTCATCGAGGAGGACCTCATCGACGTCGCCAACGCCCACCGCCACGATCCCGCCAAGCTGGCCGCGGCCCTGATGCGGCTGCAGCAGGAGGACCGTGGCGACCGTCCCCGCCAGCGGCGCTTCGCCCGCCCGACGGCGACGGCGTCGTGACGGCACTGTCCGCCTGACGTCGCCATCGAGCCCGATGCTGGTCGCCAGCGAGGTCAAGGGAGAGCTGGCCCGCATCCATCCCGCCCATGAGTGCTGCCGGCGTGCCGAGCTGGTCGGCCTGCTGTATGGCGACCAGACCGGAACCATCAGCAGCCTCGATCACGCCACGGCCCGGACGGCCGTGGCATTGGCCGGCTCGCTGGGCATGACGGTCGGCGCACCGCGAGCCGTGGTCACGTCCGCGGCGCCGGGACGTCATCACCTGCGCGTCGAAGTCGACCCGGCGCTGGCCGAGGGCTGGGACTGGCATGCCGCCGATGCCGCGGACCGGCGCGCCTTCCTGCGCGGCGTCCTGCTGCGATCCGGGTCCCTCTCGTTTGGGGCCCGTGGGCCGCACATCGAGTTCGTCTTCGCGGGTCGGTCGACCGCGAACGAGCTGCGACGGCGTCTTGCCTCGGTCGGCGTCGGCGCGGCACAGCTCGATCGGCGCGGCCGCCACGTCGTCTACCTGAAAGGCCAGGAGCAGATCGCGGAGCTGCTGCGCCTGACCGGGGCCAACCGCGGGGTGCTCGACCTCGAGACGGCGCGGGTCGGGCGCGACGTCCACAACCGTCTCAACCGGCTGCTGAACGCCGAGGAGGCGAACCTGGACCGGACGGTGCGCGCTGCCGACCGCCAGTTGCAGGCGATACGCCGGCTCGAAGCCAGCGGCGGATTGCAGCGCCTGCCCGAGGCGCTGCGCGAGGTCGCCCGGCGTCGCCGCCTCCAGCCCGACGCCGATCTCGACGACATGGCCGCGGCGCTCGGGATCAGCCGCTCGGCGGTCAACCACCGCCTGCGGCGGCTGGTCCAGATCGCGCAGGACGAGGCGACATGACCCGCACCCGTCCGATGCAGCCTCTGGTGGCCGGTAACTGGAAGATGAACCCGACCGCGCGCTCCGACGCGCTCATGCTGGCCCGCGCCGCGGCCGCGACCGCTGCGCGTCACCAGGCGGTCACCACGGTCATCTGCCCGCCAACGGTGTTCCTCGCCGAGGTCGCTGCCGAGGTGGGTCCCAGCCGCCTGGCCGTCGGTGCCCAGACCATGGCCGCCGAGGAACGCGGCGCGTTCACCGGCGAGACGTCCCCGCTGATGCTCGCCGGCCTTGCCGGCTTCGTCATCGTGGGCCACTCCGAGCGCCGCGCCAACGACGGGGAAACGGATGAGGGCGTGGCCGCCAAGGTCGCCTCGGCGGTGGCGCACGGCATCCGGCCGATCGCGGCGATCGGGGAGCGGATCGAGGAGCGGCGCGCCGGCCGGACCGAGGAGGTCGTCGACCGCCAGCTGCATGCCGCCGTGTCGCGGCTGGAGGCCATCCACGGCAGCGGGCTGGTCATCGCCTACGAGCCGGTGTGGGCCATCGGCAGCGGCGAGGCGGCCTCGCCGGCCGACGCCCAGGTGGTGGCGGCCAGGATCCGGGAGCTGCTCGGGACGGTTGATGCGGACGCCGCGCCGCAGGTGCCGATCCTCTATGGCGGAAGCGTCACCGGCGACAACGCGCGCGCCTTCTTCGACTGCCCGGACATCGACGGGGCCCTGGTCGGCGGCGGCTCCCTCGACGCGGCCTCGTTCGAGGCCATCGTGGCCGCCGCCGAGGCGGCCGCAGCGCACCGGCGCACACCATCGGCCGAAGCAACGCGCTCGTGATCGACGCTGTCCACCGCGTCGTCCTGTGCGTGCTGGACGGCTTCGGCGTGAATGACGATCCGCAGCGCAACGCGCTGCTGGCCGCCGCGATGTGGAACTGGCGGCGCATCGTCGACGAGTGGCCGACCTGCGAGCTGCAGGCGTCCGGCACGGCGGTGGGCCTGCCCGCGGGACAGATGGGCAACAGCGAGGTGGGCCATCTCAACCTCGGGGCCGGCTTTCCGGTGCTCCAGGACCTGCCGCGTATCACGCGAGCGATCGAAGACGGCTCGTTCGCTCGGAACGAGGTCCTGGACGCGACCGTCGATCACGCGCTGCACCACGATGGCCGGCTGCACCTGCTCGGCCTGGTGGGGCCTGGCGGCATCCACGCGGTCGATGAGCACATCGTCGCCATGGCGCGCCTGGCCCATGCGCGGGGCCTGCCGGCGGACCGCGTCTTCCTGCATGCGTTCACCGACGGTCGGGACACGCCTCCGCGGTCCGCGATCGAGATCCTGCCGGCCCTCGAGCAGCGGCTTGCCGGCCTGGCGCGCATCGCGACGGTCAGCGGCCGTTACTACGCCATGGACCGCGACCAGCGCTGGGAGCGTACGCAGCGGGCGTGGCACGCGATCGTGCACGGCATCGGTCGATCGGCTGACACCCCGCGCGAGGCCGTCGCCGAATCGTATGCGCGCGACGTATCCGACGAGTTCATCGAGCCGACGGTGGTGCTGTCCGAAGGGACGGTGCACGACCGCGACGCGGTGATTCACATGAACTTCCGCGCCGACCGGGCGCGGCAGCTGACGCAGGCCTTCGTGCTCGACGATTTCGACGCCTTCGACCGGGGCGCCATGCCCACCGAACTGGCGTTTGCCACGCTGACCGAGTATCAGTCGCCGGACGAGCTGCCGGTCGCGGTCGCCTTCCCCCCGCTGCGGATCGACTCGCTGGCCGCCGAGCTGTCGCGCCGGGGCATCCGGCAGCTGCACATCGCGGAGACCGAGAAGTACGCACACGTGACCTACTTCTTCAACGGTGGGGTGGAGGCGCCGTTCCCCGGCGAGGATCGCGTCCTGGTGCCGTCCGACCGGGAGGTGGCAACCTACGACAAGGCGCCGGCGATGCGCGCACCGCAGATCACCGACCGCCTGGTGGAGGCGATCGAGCAACGCGAGTACGGCTTCATCGTCGCCAACTACGCCAACCCGGACATGGTCGGCCACACCGGGGTGTGGGACGCGGCGGTCGAGGCGGCCGAGGTGGTCGACGCCTGTCTCGGACGGCTCGTTCGCGCAACCCTCGGCACCGATGCAGCCCTCATCATCACCGCCGACCACGGCAACATCGAGCAGATGCGCGACGAGCACGGCCAGCCGCAGACGAAGCACACCACCTCGCCGGTGCCACTCGCGCTGGTGGCGACCGGGTACGAGGCCGCGCACCTGCGCGACGGCCTGCTGGCCGACGTGGCGCCGACGGTCTGCCAGCTGCTCGGCATCCCGCCGGGGCCGGAGATGACCGGCCACAGCCTCATCGAATGACCGCTGCTATACTCCGCGCCCTATGACCCCGCTGACCATCGCGCAGATGATCCTGGCCGTGGCGCTCATCGCCTCGATCCTGCTCCAGCAGCGCGGGACGGGCCTCGGCGGCGCCTTCGGCGGCGAGGTGACCGCCTACCGCAGCCGGCGTGGCATCGAGCGCACGCTGTTCCGGCTGACGATCGTGCTGGCCGTCCTGTTCGTCGTCTTCTCGCTGCTCAACCTGCTGCCGCAGGGCGGTCTGTAGGCGACGCTTCAACGGCTCGCCGGTCGATCGACGGGCCGGCGCCGGTACGCTAGAATCTCCCTCCGCGCCGAGGTGGCGGAATAGGCAGACGCGCTAGGTTCAGGACCTAGTGACCATTACGGTCGTGTGGGTTCAAGTCCCTCCCTCGGTACCACACCCTCAGCATCGGGCCCAGGTGGCGGAATTGGTATACGCGTACGTTTGAGGGGCGTATGAGGCAACTCATCCGGGTTCAAGTCCCGGCCTGGGCACCAATCCTTCGGCTACCATCGCCCGCACCGGGCGGTTAGCTCAGCCGGTCAGAGCACCTCGCTTACACCGAGGGGGTCGGGGGTTCGAGTCCCTCACCGCCCACCAGCCACGGCTACCGGCCGCACCGGGGACCGAGGAAGACGGAGGAGACCATGCCCAGCGTCGTCTGGATCCTGCTGATCGTGCTGGCCGTCATCGCCCTGTTCCTGATCTTCGTCTACAACGGGCTGGTCCGGCTGCGCAACCAGGTCGACGAGGCCTGGAACCAGATCAGTGTCCAGCTCAAGCGCCGCCACGACCTGATCCCGAACCTGGTCAACGCGGTCAAGGGCTACATGCAGTTCGAGCAGCAGACGCTACAGAACGTGACCGATGCGCGTGCCTCCGCCGTGGCCGCCGGCGCGCGGGGTCCGGCGCAGGCAGGTGAGGCGGCTGCGGCCGAGAACGCGCTGACCGGTGCTCTGCGCTCGCTGTTCGCGGTGGTCGAGAACTATCCTGAGCTGAAGGCCAACGCAAATGTGCTCGAGCTGCAGGAGGAGCTGACCACCACGGAGAACCAGATCGGCTTCGCGCGGCAGCACTACAACGCGACGGTGCGCGAGCTGAACACGTCGGTGCAGACCTTCCCCAACGTGCTGGTGGCAGGCTTGTTCGGGTTCGGCGAACGACAGTATTTCCAGATCGGCGAGGCCGATGCGGTGGTCCCCGAGGTCAACCTTTCGACCTGACCGGGCACGGTCGCTTCGGTTGCCGCTCGGGGGGTCGTGTGCTATCTTCCGACGCCGATACGCGAACGTGGGCGAGCGCTCACCGATCGGCATCGGACACGCCGGCCGAGGTAGCTCAGTTGGTAGAGCACCGCCCTGAAGAGGCGGGTGTCGTCAGTTCGAATCTGACCCTCGGCACCACGCATGCGGACGCGTCATAATCGGTTTGAGCGGGCGGAAGTGGCTCAGTTGGTAGAGCATCACCTTGCCAAGGTGAGGGTCGCGGGTTCGAGTCCCGTCTTCCGCTCCATTTCTTTGCCCGGCGGATTCGGTGCCCCGTCGTCTAGTGGTAGG
>JAICUY010000087.1 GCA_025935615.1 Steroidobacteraceae bacterium | reverse complement strand
GCCGGCAAACGCGAAGCGCCGGCCGGCTGGCGACCGTTCAGCCGTTGGATCCGCTGGGCAGGGTGCCGAGGGTCACCGCCAGGTCGAGCGTCTGCCCGTCGCGATTGACCGTCAGCGTCACGCGGTCTCCGGGACGATGCGGGACCACGAGGGACGACAGATCGTGCGTCGTGTCGACCTGCTGGCCATCGACCGCGACGATGATGTCGCCCGCCCGCAGACCGCCGTCATCCGCCGGACCGCCCGGCACGACTGCCGGCTGTCCATTGCCGCTCTCGATCAGCGCGCCGCTGTCGGTCGACAGCTTCTGCTCGTCGGCGAGCGCCTTGGTGACGGGCCGGTAGTAGACGCCGATCCACGGCCGCGTGAGCTTCTGCCCGCCGAGCGCCTGGTCCATCAGCGGCGTGGCGACGTCGATCGGGATGGCGAAGCCAATGCCCTGCGCGCTGCCGGCGACCGCGGTGTTGATGCCGATCACCTCACCGGCGCTGTTGAGCAGCGGGCCGCCTGAGTTGCCCGGATTGATGGCGGCATCGGTCTGAATCAGGTTGTTGAGCTGCTCGCCGGACAGGTCGGTGCTGCTGCCGGCCTGAATCTGGCGCCCGAGGCCGGAGACGACACCGGTCGTGACCGTGTTCTCGAAGGTGCCGAGCGGATCGCCGATCGCGATCGCCAGCTGCCCGATCTGGAGGTCGCTGCTGGAGCCGATCGTCACCGTCGGCAGCCCCGAGGCGTCGATCTTGACGATGGCGAGGTCGGTCAGCGGATCGGTCCCGTACACGCGCCCGGTGTAGGTCGATCCGTCGGCGAGCCGCACCTGGAGCGAGGTCGCGCCGTCGACCACGTGCTTGTTGGTCAGGATCCAGCCATTGGAGTCGAAGATCATGCCGGAGCCCACGCCCTGACCCGAGCCGCGGGGGCCCTGCACGGTCGAGGTGATCACGACCACCGCGGGCGAGGCCTTCTGGACGGCATTCGTGACGGCGCTCGACTCGTTGATGGTGACGTTGCTGGCCACCGTCCCGGTCGCGACGTTCGCGGTTGCGCTCACGGCGCTCGGCGCCAGCAGGTTGATGGCGGTGACCGCGCCGAGAGTGCCCGAGAGGAGGCCGGCAATGAGCGCTGCGACCAGCAGCAGCGGCCAGGCGGAGAGAGCTGAACGTCGGCGTGCGGCCGCCGACGGTTGGAGAGGAGAGGTCCCGAGAGGGTCCGAGGTCTGCGTGTTCATAGGACAAGGCTCGTCCGCCAATCTGAGACGAGTCTGAGAATCGGGCATGCTGAGGCCGATGCGTACCCGATTTCCGCCGCGGCTTGCAGCGATCCTGGGGATCTACCCGATTGCGATTGCGCTCCTGATCCTGCTGACCTGGTTCGCGGCACCGCGCAGCGGCACGCTCGCGCTGGCCCAGATCCTGACCCCGCACCTGGCGCTGCTCGCGCTGCCGTTCGCGGTCGCTGCCGCATTCCTGCGCTCGCGACTCCTGGCGGTGGCCGTGGTGGTCCTCGCACTGGTTGCCGGCGCGCGCTTCGGACCCGATTGGGTGTCGATGCCGGTCGCGGCCAGCGGCGGGACGTCGCTGACGGTCGTGACCTGGAACCTGCAGGCCGGGTCACGCAGCCCCGAGTCGGCGGTCGCTTCCGTGCTGGCGCAGGACGCCGACGTCGTGGCGCTCCAGGAGCTGACCACCGACGTCTCCGCTGCCATTGCCGCCGATCCCCGCCTGCAGGCTGCCTATCCGCATCGCCTGCTCATGCCCGATCGGAGCGTCTTCGGTCTCGGCATCCTCAGCCGCTACCCGCTGGCCGAGCAGCGGCGGTCCGACGACGATCCGGTCGTCCTGCAAGCAGGGCTGACCCTGCCTTCCGGGCGGCATCTCATCGTCTTCAATTCGCATCCGATGCCGGGCGACATCGACGGTCCTCGTGACTGGCTGCCGGTCTCGTTCGACGCTCGCCAGCGCGATCGGGCGCTCGAGGCGCTGCACTCGATGATCGATCCTCTGCTCGACGGTCCCACGCCGCTCCTCGTCGTCGGCGACTACAACGTCTCGCCCATCGAACCGGGCTATCAGGAGCTGACCGCCGGCCTGACCGACGTGCACGCCGAGATCGGCAACGGCCCGGGCTGGAGCTGGCGTCCCAGCCGGCTGGTTGGCTGGGGCGTCGGGCTGCTTCGGATCGACTACGTGCTGGTGAGCGGCCAGCTCAGGCCGGCGGCCATCGGCGAGGACTGCAGCCAGGCCGGCGATCACTGCATCGTGCGCGCGCGGCTGCTGCTCGACTGACGAGAACGGTCAGCGCGCCTGCGGGAGCCGGATTTCGAACTGCGCGCCGCCGCCGGACCGATTGGCGGCGGTGATGGAGCCGCCGTGCTGCTGCGTGATCCAGCGGGCGATCGACAACCCGAGCCCGGTGCCGTCATGGACGGCATTCGGCGCGCGCCAGAACCGGTCGAAGACGCGCTCGAGATGTTCGGCCGCAATGCCCGGTCCGTGATCTTCGACGCTGGCCACCACCTGCCGTCCATCGGGCCGCACCGACACCTCCACCACTCCGTCGCGTGCCGAGTGCTTGACCGCGTTGTCGACCACGATGCCGAACAGCTGTCGCAGCCGATCGGCATCACCGGTTACCGGGGATGGGCTCCCGTCCAGGCGAAGCGTGACGCCCCGCGCCTCTGCCGTACCGGCCAGGCTGCGCAGCGCCTCACCGGCCGCATCGGTCAGGTCGATCGGCTCGCGCCGGAGCTCAACCGCGCCGGAATCGGCTCGTGCCAGCAGGAGGAGATCCCCGACCAGCGCGGTGAGGTGATCGGCCTCCGCTTCCATGTCGTCGAGGGTCGACGCGACTGCGGCCTGGTCACCGCGACGTCGCAGAGCTTCGACGCTGCCCTTGATCACGGTGATCGGCGTGCGCAGCTCGTGACTGGCATTGGCCGCGAACTCCCGCTGGCGGCGCAACGACTCGCGGATCGGAATCAGCGCTCGGCCGGCGTACAGGTAGCCGAAGGCGACCGATGCGACGAGCACGGCCAGACCGCCGACCAGCAGCACCACGAACAGCGTGTCGAGCACGCGCTGCTCGTTGGTTCGGTCCTGCAGGATCTGGATGACCCAGGTCTGCTGGCCGATCTGCATCGGCTGGTTGAGGACGCGCACCGGCGTCTGGTTGACGGTCGCCAGCTCGAGCCGGACGGTTCCGCTGCGCGCCTCGCTCAGCCCCGCCCTCACCGGCAGCTGGCTGGCGAGATCCACCGGCAGCTGCCCGATCACGTCGCCGTCGGGGGCGACCAGGACGGTGACCGTTCCGGCCCCTGGACCGCCGAACTGCGGCTGACCGAGGTGCTCATCGTCGTTGAGCTGGCCACCCAGCACCGCCGGCAGGGCCCGATCCCCGAAGCGCTGAATGAGCTGCTCGGTGCCGGTCGCCTGGTCGCGCAGCCGCTGCTCGCTGGAGCCTGACAGCGCCGCGTTGAGCGTGACGTACAGCAGCACTGCCAGCACCAGCAGCGTGACCAGCGTAGCGGCGGCGCTCCAGGCGGCCAATCGCCAGCGCGTGCGTCGCAGCAGCGGCGCGTCGAGCGGCGCGTCGAACGGCGCGTCGAACGGCGGGCGCAGGACCGGATCGGCAGTCACGCCTCTGCCATCCGATAGCCGACGCCGCGCACGGTGAGGATCCGTGCGGCGGCGAGCTTGCCGAGCTTGTCGCGCAGGTAGTGAACGTAGGTATCGACGCTGTTCTCGGTCAGGAAGTCGCCGTACGGCCACGCGTGGTCGAGCAGCTGCTGACGCGAAAGCACCTGGCCGGGATGGCGCAGGAAGCACTCCAGCAGCGAGAACTCGCGCGGGCTGAGCTCGACTGATCGGTCGGCGACCTTCACGGACCGATGCACCTCGTCGAGACTGATCGGCCCGTTGCGCAGCACGACGCCACGCCGTCCGTTCCCGTCGCGCCGCCGTCGATCGAGCGCGCGCAGCCGTGCAGCGAGCTCCTCGTAGGCGAAGGGCTTGACGACATAGTCGTCCGCGCCGGAGTCGAGTCCGCGGACCCGGTCGTCGATCGCGTCCCGTGCGGTGAGCATCAGGATCGGGATCTGGTTGCCGTCGTCCCGCAGGCGTCGAGCCACTTCCAGCCCGCTGATGTCGGGAAGTCCGATATCGAGCACGATCGCATCGAGGCCCGCCATCGAGACGACGTCGAGCGCATCGGTGCCGTTGGGTGCGAGCTCGACGAGGTGCCGGTCCCCCTCCAGCAGCCGCTTGAGCAGCCGCCCCAGGCGAGCGTCGTCCTCAACCACCAGCAGGTGCATCGGTCTCATTCTGGTCGTTCATGCCGCCCAGGATGCGGCCGCTTTCTGGGAGACCCATGAGAAGTTGGAGGCTTGGCCGGACGTCCACGGGAGGTGTGCGCAGTCCGTAACCCCGGCTTCACTGCGCCGGCGAATCAATTTGACCGATACCGGCTGTCAGCGGCGTCGGTATGACGGAATTGCGGCCGCCCGCCGAGAACCGTGAGAGATACCGGCTGCCAGCGCAGTCGATAGCCGGCAGTCTGCGGCCGGCAAACTTCGAGGGTTCTCATTTCATTCCCGCTGCGGCATGCTTGCGACTGATGGTCATTTCGCGCGGCTTCCTCGGCCGGCGTCGCGACGGCGATCGCGGCGGACGCCTGCCACCCGGCCAGTACGACGTCGGCGACCGTTTCCCGGTCCTGTCGGCCGGTCCCACACCGCACACGCCGCTCGAGCGGTGGGATTTCACCGTTGAGATCGGCCGCCAGCCGGCGGCGCGCTGGAGCTGGGACGAGTTCCAGGCGCTGCCGCACGAGGAGATCTCGGTCGACATCCACTGCGTCACCAAGTGGTCGAAGTTCGACACCCGCTGGAGCGGTGTCTCGCTCGACGCGCTGATCGAGGCGGTGTCTGCCCCCATGGCTGCCTTCGTCGTCGGCTTCAGCGACGGCGGCTACACCACCAACCTTCCACTGGCCGATGCGACGGGCGGCAAGGCCTGGATCGTCGACCGATACGACGGCGGTCCGCTCGACCCTGAGCACGGCGGGCCGGCTCGCCTGCTCGTGCCGCACCTTTACTTCTGGAAATCGGCCAAGTGGGTCCGCGGGCTCCGGCTGCTCGACCACGATGAGCCCGGCTTCTGGGAAACGCTGGGCTATCACAATCGCGGCGACCCATGGTTGGAGCAGCGATACAGCGGCGACTGACCTGGCAGGTCGCCCAGGTCAGCGCCCATGTCCGGGACACGCCGCGCTGCTGGCGCATCTCGCTCGACGTGGAGCTCGGCGCGTGGCTGCCCGGCCAGCACATCGACGTGCGGCTCACCGCGTCCGACGGCTACCAGGCGCAGCGCAGCTACTCGATCGCCTCGGCTCCCGAAGAACGAACCCTCGACCTGGTGGTGGAACGACTGGACGACGGCGAGGTCTCACCGTACCTGACCGATGAGCTGCGGGCCGGCGACGCGATCGAGCTGCGCGGACCGATCGGCGGCTACTTCGTGTGGCAGGCCGGGCTCGGCGGCCCGGTGCAGCTCATCGCCGGTGGCTCGGGCGTAGCCCCGTTCCTGGCCATGCTGGAGCATCATCAGGCCGCCGGGTCGGACGCTCGGCTGAGCCTGTTGTACAGCGCGCGCGCCGAGGACGACATCATCGCCCGCGAACGGCTTGACGAGCACGCACAACGGGCCGGCGTTGAGATCGATATCACCCTCACGCGAGAGGCGCCCGACGGCTGGAAAGGACGCATCGGTCGCGTCGACGCCGCCATGCTGGCCGAGGCCGTCATTCCGGCCAGCGAGCAGCCGCAGGTCTTCGTGTGCGGACCGACGGCATTCGTCGAGGGCGTGGCGGAGGCATTGGTCGCACAGGGACATGCACCCGCAGTGGTGAAGACCGAACGATTCGGAGGTTGAGCAGATGGACCACATCGCGGCGCACCGGCTCGACGGCAACGCTGCCGCCGGCCGGCTCGAGGACGTCTTCGCCGTCGAGATCACCAGCGTGCGCGCCACGTGCAACGGCTGCGGCGCGACTGCTGCGGTGGCGGAATTGACTGTCTATGCCGATGCGCCGGGCACGGTCATCCGTTGCCCATCATGCGAGGCAGTCGTGATGCGGCTGGCGCAGGTGCCGGGCAGCACCTGGATCGACCTGCGCGGAGCGCGGACGCTCCAAATTCCGCTGCGCTAGCTGCGCTCAGCCACAGTCGGCATGACCGAGCGCGATACGGCACTCGCCCACATGCGCGACGGGTACGCACAGATGGAGTCGGTGCTTGCGGGCCTCGAACTGGACGACCTCGAGCAGCCGGGGGTCGTCGGCGAATGGAGCCTGCGTGACGTGCTCGCCCATTTCGCGGGCTACGAGCGCTACGTGGCGGCCGAGGTGGGCGCCGCGCTCGAGAATCGGGAGGCGACCAATCAGGAGCTCTACGGCGGCGAGGAGGCTCCGACCCCGGAGGACGACCTCAACGAGGACACCGGCAACGCCTGGGTCGTGGGTCGTGCCCGGCTCCAACCGCTGCAGGCGGTGCTCGACGAGTTCAGCGGCTCACACCATCGCCTCGTCGGAGCGGTCGAGCGCTGCAGTGACGCCGACTTCGAGGACCCGTCGCGCTTCGCGTTCTGCAACGGCCGCTCCCTCGCATCGGTCCTGCCCAACCAGTGCTGGGCGCACTACGAGCAGCATCTGCCGGACATCCGCAGCTGGCGCGCTCATCGCCAGGAGCGATGAATCGGCGTCGTCACGGCTGTTCCGCGGCCGATTGGCGTCGAATGATCGGCCTGACCGATATTGGGCCGACGCGGCCTACGCCTCTTGCTTGGTTGCGGCGAGAATGGCGGCGACGGAGCGGTCGATGTCCTCCGCGGTGGTCGCCCAACCCGAGACGCTGATGCGCATGGCGCCGCGACCCTGCCACGTCGTCCCGCCCATCCAGGCCGTGCCATC
>JAICUY010000027.1 GCA_025935615.1 Steroidobacteraceae bacterium | reverse complement strand
TGTCCCCCTCGTTCTCGCGCTCCTTGCCGTATTTGCTGGTGATGATCCGGACGTCGTGACCCAGCCGGCTCATGGCCTCGTAGCTGAAGCGGACGTGCTCGTTCACGCCGCCAGGATGCGGGTAGCCATACGGGCTCACGAGCCCGATCTTCAGCGACTCGTCATTCGCAGCCCGCTCGCTCATCGCCACTCTCCTGTCGGCCGCAGTGTATGGCCGAGGTGGCGCAGCGTGGCGTGCAGCTGGCGGCGGTAGACCGCGACATTGTGGGCGTGGCTCCAGAACGCCCCGTCGGGCTGGGTGGTGTGGTCGGCGATCGCCTGGCGGTAGTCGTCGGCGCTGCTTCCCGGGAACCACGTCCAGCCGGTGCCCACGCCCTCCAGGACATGGGCGTCCGAGTTCCCGACGGCCGGCAGGCCGAGCAGCTCCTCGTTCAGCCGCCGCCGTGCCGCGGCCTTGACTCGACCGGCGGTGCTCGGATTGACGAGCTCCACCGCATCGAGATGGCGCGCCGGATTCGGATCGTGGTGCAGCGCTCGCAGGCTTCGCTCGCCGATGCTCGGAATCAGCATCGCCATGGGATGCGCCGCGATTGCCAGCCCTCCCTGCTCGTGGATGCGCTCGACCGTCTCTTCCAGCGGCCTCAGCGCCGCGATGCGCTCGTTCAGGAACAGCGCCAGCAGGTGGCCACGCCGTGTGGTGATCTCCTCGCCGACCACCAGCTCGAACGAATAGTCGCCGGCTGCATGAATCTCCGCGGCGCGCAGCGCACCGTCGATCCGCTCGTGGTCGGTGATGCCGACCAGGTCCAGGTCGGTCCGCAGCTCAACCCAATCCAGCAGCTGCCGCACGCTTGCCGTGCCGTCCGAGTACAGCGTGTGCAGGTGCATGTCGGCCTTGCCCCGCTCACCGCCATGCCTGGGCCGGACCGATCCGCCGCTCACGCGGGTCCCTCCGGCCAGAACCGCTGGAAGGCACCGAACCACTGTTCGGGAGCCGACGCGATGTCGGCCTCCATTCGCTGACCGATGCGCCGCGTCAGGTTCTCGATGTCCGCGCGCCGGTCGCCCGACGGCGACCACGTGACCTCTTCGCCGGTTACCTCGAAGCGGTCGGGGCCCAGGCGCAGGCAGCGTCCCACGATCACCGACGCGTTGGTCATCACGGCCAGGGTCGCCGGGCCCTCGGGGATCGTCACCGGGTGGCCGAAGAAGTCGACCCGCAACCCGCTCCCCGACAGGTCGCGTTCCGCGACCAACCCGACGATGCCGCCGGCACGCAGCGCAGCGAGCATGGGACGCCGCGATTTCGAAAGTGGAACGACGTCGACACCGCGAGCCGAGCCGCGCCGGGCGCGCAGGAACTCGAACAGCTCCGGCGGCTCGATCTCCTCGACCGGCGCAACGGCGTGCAGGCCATGGGCGGCGAGGTACGAGCCGAACGGCTCGAAGTTCCCGATATGGGCGCTGACCAGCACCGTCGGGCCGCGGGCCATGACGGCGTCGAAGGCCGGCCAGTCGGGAACGCGCACGATCTGATCCATCCGCCCCAGCGGATAGTGCGGCGCGCGCAGCATCTCGAGGTAGTAGCGGGCGTGCTCCACGAAGGCGGTGCGTACCAGCCGGCGGAATGACGTGCCGCCGGCCGGCCCGCCGGAAGCGGCGCACACGCGGGCGAGGTTGTGCGCAACGAGCTTGCGGCGCTGCGGGGCGAACCGGTACCAGGCCCGGCCGGCCAGGTCGGCGAGCGCATAGGCGACGCCGCTCGGAAGGGCAGGCACGATCGCGTCGGCGAGTCGCAGCCCGAGGCGCAACGGAGGTCCGGACAGCACCCCTACAGCCTGGTCCAGTCGTCCCCGCGACGCGCCGCCTCGAGCGCCGCGCGGGCGGCGGCGCGGTCCGCATCGGTCCGCGGCCACACCGGACGGAACATGTACCACTGCCCCGGGTCCTTGGCGATCACCTCGGCGAGGGCATCGGCCAGCGCCTGGGTGGCGCGGTACAGCTCGGACGGCGAGTCGTCGGCGGCGTGGACCAGCGGCAGGCCTCGCGCGACGAACCGGTCGCCCGCGTCGCGCCGGCAGCCGACCGGCAGCATGGGCGATCCGGTGCGTGCCGAGAGGCTGGCAGGCCCGATGGGCAGCGTGGTCGCCTCGCCGAACAGCTCGACCGGCACGTCGCCGCGCCGGTAGCCGCCGTCGCAGAAAAGGACGAGGTTCTCGCCGTCGCGCAGCACGCGGAACAGGCCGCGCAGGTTGCGCCAGCCGATGAGCTGCATGCCGTGCCGTGCTCGGACCGCCTTCAGATGGTCGTATAGCCGTCCGTAGGTCGTGTCGTCGGCGACGACGTGCAGCCGCTCACCGGCGAGGTGGAGGGCCGGCGCGACGAGGTCCATGCCGCCGACGTGCACGGTGCACAGCAGGATTCCGGCGCCATGGGCACGCGCCTCGGTCAGGCACTCGACGTTCTCGATGCGCACCAGCCGCTCGACGTCGCGCTCGGTCATGCCGGCCATGCGCATCATGTCGACGAGGTACTTGCCGTAGTTGCGGAATGCCCGGCGAGCCGCCGCCCGTACGCGTCGGTCATCCGGGGAGCGCCCAAGCACACGGGCGAGGTTCTCGTGGAGCAGCGCCCGCTTGCCCGGTGCGAGGTCGTAGGCGACGTTGCCCGCGGCCGCGGCGAGCGCCAGCAGGAGCCGCCGCGGCAGCGCGTCGAGCACTGCCTCGCCGAGCCGGTACGCCCAGTAGATCAGGAGCTCGCGCTTCCGCTCGACGGGCTGGGCGGCCGGGCCGGATCGCGAGGAAGCGACCCGCGCCGCGTCATTGGTCATGTCCACGTGCGGCCCATTATCCCGGGCTTCGGAGGCCGTCAGTTGCGCGGAGAGCAAACCGCGGCAAGATCAGCACCCAAACGGCTCAGACCCGCTCCGCCTGGGCCGCCGCCGTGCCCGGCTCGGGCTCGACGACGTGCTTCAGGACGCGTTTGGCCTGCTTCTCCGTGCCGTCGAGGACCTCGTTGTCCTCGCCCCGGATGAAGGCTTCCACGCGGTTGTGCGCGATGTCGTCGTGGATCTGGACCGGCGGGCTCTTCATGAAGTAGCTGGCCGGTGCGACCAGGGTGCCGGCGAGGCCGCGATCCAGGCCGAGCTTGGCGCAGCGGATCGCATCGGTGATGACGCCGGCGGAGTTCGGCGAGTCCCAGACCTCGAGCTTCAGTTCGACATTCAACGGCACGTCACCGTAGGTCGTGCCCTCCATGCGGATGTGGCACCACTTGCGGTCCTTCAGCCACGGCACGTAGTCGGAGGGACCGACGTGAACGTCGTCGTCGTCGATCTGGTAGTCGATCATCGACGTTACCGCATTCGTCTTGCTGATCTTCTTCGACTCCAGCCGCTCGCGCTCGAGCATGTTGAGGAAGTCGGTGTTGCCGCCGAAGTTCAGCTGGTAGGTGCGGTCGATCTTCACGCCCCGATCCATGAACAGGCGGGTCAGCACGCGGTGGGTGATGGTGGCGCCCACCTGCGACTTGATGTCGTCACCGATGATGGGCAGGCCGGCTTCCGCGAATCGGCGCTGCCAGTAGGGCTCGCGACCGATGAACACCGGGATGGCGTTGACGAAGGCGACGCCTGCCTGCAGCGCCTGCTCGACGTACCACTTGGTGGCCGCCTCGCTGCCCACCGGCAGGTAGCTGACTAGCACGTCGACCTGGCGCTCCTTGAGGATGCCGACCACGTCGGCCGTCGGGCCAGGCGCCTTCTCGATGACCTGCGACAGGTACTTGCCGATGCCGTCCAGCGTCATGCCGCGCTCGACGGTGACGCCGGTGTGCGGAACGTCGGCGAACTTGTAGGTGTTGTTCTGCCCGGCGAAGATCGCCTCCGACAGGTCCTTGCCGACCTTGTCCTTGTCAACGTCAAAGGCGGCCACGAACTCGATGTCGCGGATGTGGTAGCCGCCCAGGTTGACGTGCATCAGGCCGGGGATGAAGTCGCTCTCCTTGGCATCCTCGTAGTAGTAGCGGCCCTGCACCAGGCTGCTGGCGCAGTTGCCGACGCCGACGATGGCCACCCTGACCTTGCCATCCTGCGGTCGCCGCCCGTTGGTCGCGCGCGCGCTGTCCACGTTCTTGCCGTTCGTCGCGTTCTTGCCGTTGTCTGCCACGCTGTCAGTTCTCCTTGGAAGTTGTGTCCATCGTGCCCGATGCCGCCGCTCGCGCGCCGGCGAGCTTCCGAACGTGCCAGATGCGCTGGATCACGGTCGCGACCGTCAGAACGGTGATGATGATGAGGGCCCCGATGAGGCCGATGCCGTAGCCCAGCCCTGCCAGCGCGATGCCGGCGATGACGAGCACCAGGCGCTCGGTGCGGGGTGCCAGTCCAACCGACGCCGACAGGCCGATGCCCTCGGCCCGCGCCCGCGCGTAGCTGACCATGAACGAGCCGGCCAGCGCGACCAGCACCAGGAGCACCGGCCAGGTCGGATCGGTCGGCGAAAGGAGGTAGTAGCCGGCGATGCCGCCGTAGACGATCGCCTCGCCGGCGCGGTCGAGGGTCGAGTCCAGGAAGCTGCCGAAGGCGGTGCCCCCGCCGTTCGCCCGTGCCAGTGCGCCGTCGACCGCGTCGAGCAGCGAACCGGCGGTCAGGATCACGGCGCCCAGCAGGAGCTGCCCCCCGGCGACCAGCACCGAGGCGATCGCCACGATCAGCAGCCCGATGACGGTGATGGCGTTCGGCGTCAAGTGCAGCGCCATGGCGAGGCGCACGACCGGGCGCAGGATGCCGCGGACCCCGTCCTTGACCCACGCCGGCATCAGCGACTCACCTCGTGCGAGGTCGCGGGTATGCGAGCGGCTAGCCGACATCAGGAAGCTCCCCGCTGCCGCGGGCCACGCCGACGCCGCTGGTGCCGCCGATGAGACGCGCCTCCGCCTCGTGCAGCTCCTCGAAGGCGGCGGTCCGCAGCCGGCAGATGACGGTACGGCCACGCCGATCCGTGTCGATCACGCCGGCCAGCCGCATGATGCGCAGGTGCCAGCTGATGAGTGGCTGCGAGAGGCCGACGCGTGAGGCGAGCTCGTTGACGGGCATGGGTCCGAACTCGGCCAGGACACCGGTGATGCGCAGGCGGCTCTCGTCGCCGAGCGCCTTGTAGAGGGTGCGCAGCCGGCGCAGGTCGTTCTCGGCTCGGCTGTCGCGGTGCAGTGTCATGTAGTCATTCTTTATCAAATGCGGGCTTATATGAGCGGTTGCTTATGGTATCGATGGATGCGGGAAGCGTCAAGGCAGCGTGCTAGATTGCCGGCGTGACGACCTCGACGCCGGACGCCCTGTGGGCGTCGCGCTCGGTCCGGCTGTTGCACCCGGCCGCGGTGTGGTGCGAGGGCGTCCGACGCCGCGTGGGCGGTGAGCGGCTGCTCGACGGCGTCGATCTGGCCGTCCCGGTGGGTGCGCGGCTGCTGCTCGTCTCCCGTCCCGAGGCTTCGGCTTCCCTGCTGCTCCGCATCCTGGCCGGCGTGGCTCGCGCGGATGGCGGGCGCCTCGGGCTTGCCGGCCTTTCCCGAGCCGATGCGGGCGCGGCCGGCTGGGCGCGGCGGATCGGCTACGTCGGGCCCGAGGCGTCCATTCACGGATGGCTCACGCCACGCGAGGCGCTGTCGCTGGCGGCCGACCTCATCGAGCTGGCGCCGGCCGAGCGTGAGCAGCTGATCAACGGAGCGCTGGAGGGCTACGACCTGGCGGGCGCTGCGGACCAGCCGATCCGACGCGGTGGGCCATCGGTCGCCGAGCGGGTGGCATTGGCTGCTGCACAGCTCAACCAGCCGGAGGTGCTGCTTCTCGACCAGCCGCTGCGCGCCGTCGACCCGCTTCAGCGGCTGCGGTTGCTCCTCGGTGTCGGCCGCCGGCAGACGGTGGTCATCGCCAGCCGCTATCCGGCGGCCGAGGCCGGCCTGGTGAATCGAGTGGTGCTGCTCCGCGACGGTCGGGTGGTGCTCAATGCGCCCCTCGGCGACCTCGAGCGCGCCGGCCGGCCGCTGTCGATGAGCGCGATCGAGCGGATGGCCTCGACCTCGCCAGCGCGGTGACGCGCTTCATGACGCTGGTCAACCTCGACCTGCGCGAGCTGTGGATGAGCTTCCGGCTGCTCGCCATCGTCGCGCTCATGTTGCTGGGCGGCGTCGTCGCCGTCATCGCCCCCGCGCTCGATCCAGGGCTCTCGCCGCTCGCGGTGTTCGCCGCAGCCCTGACGATCGCGTCCGCCGGCGTTGCGGGCCTTGCCGCGCACAGCGTCAGTTCCGACCGTTGCGACGGCGCCGCCGCGTGGCTGGTGGTGCGCGCCATTCCGCGCAGCTCGCTGCTGCTCGCCTGGCTCAGCGCGCTCGGCGTGGCGACGCTGGTCGGGCTCGCCGGGTCCGCCGTGGTGGTGTGGGTGACGGCCGGAGCGGCAGCGCCCTCGCCGCCGGCCTATCTGGCCTGCGTCGTTGCCACGGCAGCGGCCGCCTTCGGCGGTGTCGTGATCGGCGCCCTGGTGGGCGTGTTGCTGCGCCCGCGACCGGCAGCCGTGGTCGCGACGGTGGTGACGCTCCTCGTCGGCGCGATCGCCTGGTCGTTTCCGGCGCTGCCACTGCCCCGCGGCGCGGCGCTGCTGGCCATGCTTGCCTCCGGCCGCCCGATATCCGAGGCAATGCAGTCGACGGGCGTGGCGCTGATCGGCGCCGCGCTGCTGGCGATCGCCGCGGACGCGGCACTGCATCGGGCCGACCTGTGAACGGACCCAGCGTGCGCATGCACCCGGCCTCCGCCTGGGCGGTCCTGGTCACGGCCTCGCTGGGCGTGCTGGTGGCGGGCGCGGAGCTGATGGTGGTCGCCATCGCGCTGCCGGCGATCGTCGCCGACTTCGGTGGCTGGGACGACCTGGCGCGCGCCAGCTGGATCGTGAACGCCTACCTGCTCGCCTTCCTGGTGGCGATGCCGCTTGCCGGCCGCGCGGCCGACCTGTGGGGTGCGCGACGGCTGTACGTGGCGGCGCTGCTGCTGTTCAGCCTGGGCAGCTTCGGTGCGGGGCTGGCGCCGTACGCCGGACAGGAGCGCGGACTCGACGCGCTGATCGCGGCGCGGGTGGTGCAGGGCTTCGGCGGCGGCGCGCTGGTGCCACTGTCGATGGCGCTGGCCTCGCACCTGTTCGCCGGTCGCGCCCGGGCCACGGCGCTGGGCGTGGAGGGCGCGGCGACGTTCGTGGGCATGGCCATCGGGCCGGTCTACGGGGCGTGGGTCCTGCTCAACGTCAACCTGCCCCTTCCCAACGTGCACGTCGCAGCCTGGCAGTGGATCTTCTTCCTGAACGTTCCGATCGCCATCGTGACCATGCTGTTGATCTATGTCATCGCCGGTGGCGTCGAGACGCCGCGGGTCCGGGCGCGGATCGATCTCGCCGGGGCGCTGCTGCTGTCGGTCGCCCTGCTCGCCGGCGTGGGTGCGCTGACCCTGTCGGGCCAGCGCGGCTGGACCGATCCGCTGATCCTGGCCGGCTTCGCCATCGCCGCTGTGGCGCTGGCCGCCTTCGCGGCGTTCGAGCTGCGGCTTCGCGCCCCGCTCATCGACCCGCGCCTGTTCGCCGGCCGCAGCTTCTCGGCGGCCAACGCGGTCAGCCTGCTCACGGGCTACACGCTGGCGACCGCGATCATCGGCGGCCCCGTCTTCGTGAACCGAGTGCTCAACGGCAGCGCCGAGCAGTCCGCCTTCGCCCTGACCGCGCTGACCCTCGCCATCGCGGTCGGAGCGGTGGTCGGCGGCGGCGTCTCGGCTCTGGTCGGCGAACGGATCACGACCGTTGCCGGCGTGGTCGTCAGCGTCGCCGGCCTGTGGCTGGCGCTGGCGTGGGGCACGACGACGGACCTGCCCACGCTGATGCGCGATCTGGCGGTCTTCGGCGCCGGCTTCGGGCTCACCGTTTCGCCGCGGGCCACCGCGGCTGTCGAGGCGGCCGGTGCGTCGGCCTATGGGGTCGCATCGGCCATGCTCCAGATCACGCGAACGTTGGGGATGAGCCTGGGCCTGGCGCTGCTGACCAGCATCGGCCAGAACCGGATCGACGAGCTGACCGAGCTGATCAACGATCCACCGCGCCGCGACTCGCTGGTGGTCGCGCTCGGGCACCACGAGTTCGTCGGCGTCGACCCGCGGACCAACCTGCTGCTGGTCGACCTGCTCGAGGATTGGTCGCGCGGCCAGGCGGCCGAGGTGCTGCACCTCGTCTTCGCCATCGCCCTGGGTGTGGCGGTCATCACCGTCATCCCGGCATTCTTCGTCGGCGGCGGCGAGCGGCGCGAGCCGGCCGCCGCATCGGTCACGTCGCTGGAGCCGAGCGCCTGAAGCCTGCCTAGAGGTCGGGCTCGGCGATGACCACGAACTCGCCCCAGTTGCGGTTGTAGCCCTGGCTGGTCTGCAGCGTCAGCCGTTCGTGGCCGATGTCCTGGTTGGTCCAGAAGCCGCCCTCGGCGCAGTCCTTGGCGATCTGCATTGCCGCCGGCAAGTCGCCGGGTCCCGGATTGAGCTCCGGATTCGGCGCGTTGTCGTCGGGACAGGCGACGTTGGGGTGGATCTCGGTGACGCGGTACCGCAGCACGGCGCCATCCGACATCCTGATCTTGACCGATGCGCCGAGCTGGACGTTCCACAGGCTGTGGAAGAGGCCGGCTCGGGCGTGAGCGAAGATGTATGAGTTGGTGCCCCGCCCGGGCTGTGAGGAGCCGCTCAGGATGAACGCGCCCGACTCGGGCGGGAAGGAGTCGGTGGCCGGCGACGTCGACTTGGTCAGCGGGATGTTGATCCTGTCCGGGAAGGTGTCGATCTGGATCTGGACTGCCTTCGCGTCGGAATGGAGCGTCGGCTCCGGAGTCGGGCTGGCGGTGTGGCTCGGCCGGTGGGTGGCGCTCGCGGTGGGCGGGGGCGTCGGCGTCTCGTCGGGGATCGGCTGGAGCGTCGCGACCGCGGCGGGCTGATCGAGGTCGAGCTGGCTGGCGATAATGAGGGCCACCCCCACCACGGCCAGCAGCAGCGGAACCAGCAGACCAGGCGCCAGGAACCGCTTCACGGGCCGGAGTCTAGCAAGGTGGATCCTTCATGACCGATGCGGCCGATCCGGCCTTCGCTTCTGCCCTGGCCTTGGCGCGCGCCGCCGTGGCGGCGTCGCCGGCGGGGCTGTTCGCCGATTTCGACGGGACCCTGTCGCCGATCGTGCGCGACCCGATGTCCGCCCGGCTGGCGCCGGGTGCGGCCGATGCGCTCCGCTCGCTGGCCCGTCGCCTGGCGGTGGTGTGCATCGTGACCGGGCGGGCGGCGGCGGACGTGCGGCGCATGACCGGGCTGCCGGACGTGTTCGTGGCGGGCAAGCATGGGATCGAGTGGCTCGCGCCAGGTGAGTCGATGAGTGAGCTGCCGCCGGCGCTGGCGTCGGTCCCCGATGAGCTCGCGCGGCTGCTGGCGGCGGTGCCCGACCTGCCGGGCCTGACGAAGGAGGACAAGCGCCTGTCGGCGACCGTCCATTACCGCAACGTTGCCGATCCATCGGCCGCGCGCGACCGAATCCTGACCGCGCTGGCGCCGGCGCTCGCGCGGTCGGCCATCGAGCTGCGCGAAGGCCGGCTGTCGGTCGAGCTGCGCCCGATGGGTGCCGGCGACAAGGGCACGGCAGTCCGCGCGCTCGTCGCGCGCTACGGGTTGCGCGGCCTGCTCGTGCTCGGCGACGACGTCACCGACCTCGACATGTTCCGCGCCGCGGCCGAGCTGCGCGCCGACGGGGCAGCGGCCGCGATCATCGGCGTGGGCGGCGGGGGAGAGGTCCCGGCCGAGGTCGCGGCGCGGGCGGACGCAGTGCTGCCGGATCCGGGTGCCGTGGTCGCCCTGCTGTCGGCACTGGCCGCTTCGCCGCATTCGACGAGATAAGCCCGGCTGCTACAACGGCGAATTCTGGTGCGGATCCCCGCGTTCTGATCAGTCGGGCTTCTGCGGGCGGGGCCAGGAGCGCCGATTCGCGCGGATGTAGCAGTGGCGCTTATCACGCGTTGCGTGATTTCTGGCCGCGGCGGCGGAGAGCAGTCCGATTCTCGATGAACTCGGCGAGATCCTCGAGCTGGCGGCGGAGCCACCAGGTGATGTCTTCGCGCTCGACGTTGGCGCGCATCCGCGCCAGCCGCGCGGCACGCTCCGCGGCAGGCATCTCGAGCGCGGCGCGGATCGCATCGGCCGTTCCGACGACATCGGCCGGGGCGACCGACAGCACGCCATCGGCCATCTGATCGAAGGCGCCGGCGGTCTCGGACAGCACCAGCGCGCCGGGACGGTCGTTGACGACGACGGCCTCCTTTGCGACCAGGTTCATGCCGTCGACCAGCGGGTTGACCAGGATCACGTCGGCCATCGACAGGCCCGCCATGGCCTGCGCGTAGTCGTTCTCGTAGAAGAGCTGGACAGGCCGATAGCCGGCGCGACCGAAGCGGGCGTTGATGCGGTCCACGGTTCCCTGCACCTGCCGGCCGTAGTGGCCGTACTCGCGCAGGTTGGTGCGCGACGGGACCAGAAAGGCGAGGAAGGTGACGCGTCCGCGATAGCGCGGGTATCGGGCCAGCAGTCCCTCGAAAGCGGCAAAGCCGCGCAGGATGTTCTTCGACGGTTCGAGGCGATCGACCCGCACGATGATCCGCTCGCGAGCGGCACCGGCCAGCTCCTCGCGCCGCCTCCGCGCTGCCCGGGACGCCGCAGCACGACGGGTCGAGGCCACGTCGATCGAGATCGGGTAGGAGCGGACGTTGGCCACGTGCCCGTCGGGACGGATGATGCGGCCGGTCGAATAGTCGAGCTGCATCTCGGGCAGGAACGTCTCGACGCTGCGCATGAAGTTGTGGGCGTATCGGTCCGTCTGGAAGCCGACCACGTCGTTGGCCACCAGCCCGCGACAGATGCCCTCGCGCATCGCTGGCGCGAGCACCTGCCACAGCGACGACGGCGGCCAGGGAATGTGGGTGAAGTGGCTGATCACCGCACGCGGGCGGGCGCGCCGGATTCGATCGGCGGCCAGGTACAGGTGGTAGTCGTGGAGCATGATCCGTGGGCTCGGGTCGTTGCGCGGCGCCTGCGCGAGCACCGCTTTGGCGAAGGCGTCGTTGACGGCCACGTAGCCGTGCTCCCAGGCGCGCATCACCGCGGCGTCGATCACCGGCCGCTCGGGCAGGTTCCACATCTGGTGCTGAAAGAACCACAGCAGCGGGTTGGCGATGACGTTGTAGGCCGCCTCGTAGGCCGAGCGGTCGATGCTCGCGAAGCGCAGCCGCACGTCCTCGTGGGGCACGGTGCGCTCGATCAGCTTCGGGTCCGTCGCTGCCCGGCGGTCCCCCTCCGTCATCGCGGCCGCGATCCAGGTCACCGGCACGTGGCGGCCGACCTGGCTCAGGGCGGTGACGAGGCCGCCGCTGCCGCGTCGCGGCCGCAGGGAGCCGTCGCCGGCAAGCGCGAAGGTGACCGGTCCGCGGTTGGTCGCGATCAGCAGGCGGCGGTCACCCAGCAGGCGGGACGCGGCCGCCGCGAGTGCCGCCTCGTGGTCCGATTCAGGCGAGGACGCCGTCGTGGCAGCCGGCGTGGCGACGCGCAGTCCGGGCTCGCGCGTCGCGGTCCTCACATGTTCGCGCCGCTCCCCTCGGCCGGCCATGCCGCTAGAAGAGGCTTCCTGCCGAGGCCCTCAGGACGTCCAGGATGGCGCCAGGGTAGACGCCCAGCAGGATCACACCGATGACGCTCAAGGCCAGGGCCACGGTGCCGAACGCCGATGCGTCGATGGGCGCGGGATCGTCCTCGGGCTCGCGCATGTACATGTAGACGATGACGCGCAGGTAGTAGAACGCAGCCAGCGCGGCGTTCAGCACGATCAGCACCGCCAGCCAGGCCAGGCCGGCGTCGACCGTTGCCAGGAGCACGTACCACTTGGCGAAGAAGCCGACCGTGGGCGGGATGCCGGTCAGCGACAGCAGCAGGATGGCCATCGCTGCCGCACGTCCGGGCGAGCGCGCACCGAGGCCGGCGAACGAGCGCAGGCCGCCGAAGCGCGAGGTGTCGCGCTGGAGCATGCCCACCACCGAGAACGCCGCAATGTTCATCAGCGCGTAGCCGGCGAGGTAGAACAGGATCGACTCGATCGACTCGCGCTGGACGGCCACCGATCCGGCGGCGGCGAAGGCGGCGAGTCCTGCCAGGATGTAGCCGGAGTGCGCGATCGCGCTGTAGGCCAGCATGCGCTTCACGTTGGTCTGGACCAGGGCGACGATGTTGCCGCCGGTCATGGTCAGCACCGCCAGGATCGCCATCACCACCAGCCAGTCCGCTCGAACCGGGCCCAGGGCCTCGGCGAAGACACGAATCAGGAGCGCGAAGGCGCCCAGCTTGGGGCCGACGGACAGGTAGCCGGTGATCGGCGTCGGGGCGCCCTGGTAGGCATCCGGCGTCCAGTAGTGGAACGGCACGGCGGCGACCTTGAAGGTGGCGCCGACCATCAGCATCGCGACCGCCACCAGCATCGCCGGGTTCAGGGACGAGCCGGACAGCGCCTGACCGATGGCATCGATCCGGGTGGTGCCGGTCACGCCATACGTCCAGCTGACCCCGAACAACAGGATCGCCGAGGCGAAGGACCCGAGCAGGAAGTACTTCAGTCCGCCCTCGTTGCTGTATCGGTCGGTCTTGGCGAAGCCGGTGAGCAGGTAGCCGGGCATGACCATCAGCTCGAGGCCGACGAACAGGGTGATCAGGTCACTGCTGCTGCACAGCACGCACATCCCGATCAGCGAGAACAGCAGCATGGCGTTGAACTCGCCGAGCGGCAGGCGCCGGATGCGCAGGTACGAGGGCACGAACAGCGCTGACAGGATGCCGACGCCGACCGTCACCATCTTCAGAAAGACCGACAGATCATCGACCCGATAGAAGCCGCTGAAGACGGTGTCGTTGACCCCCCACACCAGCACGCACGCGATGCCCGCCAGGATCAGGCCGAAGACCGTGAGCGGCGTGAGCATCCACTTGTCGGCGCGTGGCAGGAACAGGTCGGCGGTGATGACCACCAGGACCAGCACGACCAGGACGATCTCGGGCAGGAGCGTGAAGAGGTCGTTGAGGTAGTTCACGCCGGGCTCACCACGGCAGCTGGAACGACGTCAGGCCGCCGGAGGCGTTGACGGCATCCAGGATGCGCTGGGCGGGACTGTTGACCGCGTCCATGATCAGCACCGGATAGACGCCCATGGCCACCACCAGGATGATCAGCGGCGCGAGCGCCAGCCACTCGTTGCGGCTCAGGTCCTTGAGGGTCGGCCAGAAACGGCGCATCCAGTCCGATGGCACCGTGAAGAACATGCGTTGGTACATCCACAGCATGTACACGGCGCTGGCGATGACGATGAACATGGTGATACCCGCCACGTAGCCGTTGTAGCGGAACGTGCCCAGCAGCACCAGGAACTCGCCGATGAAGCCCGCCAATCCGGGTAGGCCGATGCTGGCGAAGACGAACAGCCCGAAGATGGCGGCATAGTGCGGCGTGCGGGCGTTGAGCCCGCCGAGATGCGCGATCTCGCGATCGTGGGTGCGTTCGTAGATCACGCCCACCAGCAGGAACAGGGCGCCGGTGATCACCCCATGGGCCAGCATCTGGTAGACGGCGCCCTGCAGGCCCTGCATGTTGAAGATGAAGATGCCGAGCATCACGAAGCCCATGTGGCTGACGCTCGAGTAGGCGACCAGCTTCTTGAGGTCGGGCTGCACCATGGCCACCAGTGCGCCGTACAGGATGGCGATCACCGCCAGCGCGATCATGATCGGGGCGAACGCCTTGGCGGCATCCGGCAGCAGCGGCAGGCTGTAGCGCAGGAACCCGTAGCCGCCGAGCTTGAGCAGCACGCCGGCGAGCAGGATCGAGCCGGCGGTCGGCGCTTCGACGTGGGCATCCGGCAGCCAGGTGTGCAGCGGCCACATCGGCACCTTGATGGCGAAGGCCAGGAAGAAGGCGCCGAAGGCCAGCGCCTGGAGCGTATCGGTATAGGCGAAGCCACGCAGCTCGACGTAGCTGAAGGTGAACGGATGGCCGGCCGATGCGTGCGCGATCGCCACCGCCAGGATGGCGACCAGCATCAGCAGCGAGCCGACCAGGGTGTAGACGACGAACTTGATGGTGGCGTAGATGCGTCGCGGGCCGCCCCAGATGCCGATGATCAGATACATCGGGATGAGGCTGATCTCCCAGAAGACGTAGAACAGGAAGAGATCGAGGCTGACGAAGACACCAAGCATGCCGACCATCAGCAGCAGCATGCTGATGTAGTACTCCTTGACCGCCTTGGTGATCGGATTCCAGGAGTAGAGGATCGAGACGGCGCTGAGGATGGTGGTGAGCATCACCAGCACGGCCGACAGCCCGTCGACACCGAGCCGGTAGCCCATCCCGAACGCCGGCACCCAGTCGATGTTCTCGGTGAACTGGAATTCCGGCCCATCCGGTCGATAGCCGATCAGCGCCAGGCTGGCGGCCAGGCTGGCGAGCGACGCGAGCAGGGCAATCCAGCGGATGGCGCGGTGCGCCGTGCCCGGCACGAAGAGCAGCACGAGCGCCCCGACCAGCGGCAGGAACACGATCAGCGACAGCACCGGCACGCCGGTCATGACCCGATCACCGCCACACCAGGAAGGCGATCAGGACCAGCACCATGCCGGCGGCCATGCCCAGCCCGTAGTTCTCGACGCGCCCGGTCTGCGCCTTGCGCAACCCGCCGCCGATGTTGCGCGCCAGCCAGCCCACGCCGTTGACCGCACCGTCGATGACCTTGGCGTCGAACCACCACAGCAGCTCGCCGAGGATGACGCCACCGCGCGCGAACACCAGCTGGTAGATGTCGTCGACGTAGTACTTGTTCAGGCTGGCCCGATACATCCCCGGACCGAAGCCCAAGGGAATGCGCTCGACGAACCGAGCCGGCGCTTCGGGATCGGTGACGTACCAGCGGTACGCCAGCAGGATGCCCAGCACCGCCACTGTTGCGCCGACCAGCAGCAGCAGGCCGCCGATCCCGATCAGCTCGAAGCCGTGGTGGCCGCCCGCAGCGATCGAGCCGGGTTGGATGCCCGCCTCCTCGACGTGCTCGAACACGGCGCCAAGCCAGCCATGGATCACGCCTCCCTCGGGAGGGATACCGAGCAGCAGCCCGACCAGCACCGTCGGGACGGCCAGGATGGCGATTGGCGCAACCATGGTCGGTACCGACTCGTGAACGTGATCCCATAGCTCGCGCGGACCGCGCCACCTGCCGTGGAACGTCATGTAGATCATGCGGAAGCTGTAGAAGGCGGTCATGAAGGCGACCACCGTGCCGACCAGGTAGAAGATGGGATAGCCGCGGTTGAACGCCTCGCCCAGGATCTCGTCCTTGCTGAAGAAGCCGGCCAGGATGGGCACGCCGGCCAGCGACAGCGAGCCGACGACCATGGTCCAGTACGTCCACCGCATCTTCTCGCGCATGCCACCCAGGAACCGCATGTCCTGCTCACCGCCGGCACCATGGATCACCGACCCGGAGCCCATGAAGAGCAGCCCCTTGAAGAAGCCGTGGGTGACCAGGTGGAAGATGGCCGCCACCCACGCCCCGATGCCCAGGGCGGTGAACATGTACGCCAGCTGGCTGACCGTCGAGTAGGCGAGCACCTTCTTGATGTCGTTCTGGGTGAGCGCGATGGCTGCGGCGAAGATGGCGGTGAAGATGCCGATGCCGGCCACCACCCACATGGCGATCGGCGCCTCGGCGAAGATCGGGTTCGATCGGGCGACCATGTAGACGCCGGCGTTGACCATTGTCGCGGCGTGGATCAGCGCGCTGACCGGGGTGGGGCCCTCCATCGCATCCGGGAGCCAGGTGTGCAGCGGGAACTGCGCGCTCTTGCCCACGGCGCCGGCGAACAGGAGCAGGGCGATGGTGGTCACCTGCCACGTCTCCAGGCCGCCGACGCTCGGGAAGACCTGGTCGAAGCTGAGCGTGCCGAGCAGCACCCAGATCATCATGATCCCGAGGCCGAACCCGACGTCCCCGATGCGGTTGACCACGAACGCCTTCTTGGCCGCGCCCGCCGCCGACGGCTTCTTGTACCAGAAGCCGATGAGCAGATAGCTGCACAGGCCCACCGCCTCCCAGCCGACGAAGAGCATCAGGTAGTTGTCGCCCAGGATCAGCAGCAGCATGCTGAACATGAACAGGTTCAGGTAGGCGAAGAAGCGCCAGAAGCCTCGGTCGCCGTCCATGTAACCGATGGAGTAGACGTGCACCAGCAGGCCGACGCTGCTCACCACCAGCAGCAGCATGGCGGTCAGGCCGTCGACGAAGAAGGCGATCTCGATGTGGAAGTCGCCGGCCGCAATCCATTCGTAGACGCTGACGTGATACGTGTTGCCGCCGAAGATGACGTTGACGAAGACGACCATGGAGAAGACCCACGCCAGCCCCACCAGCGCGGTCGGCACGATCCAGCTCAGATAGCGCGGCCGTGGACCGTCGGGCGAGACGTGCCCGGTCTGACCCTTCCCATCGTCCAGCTCGGGTGGAATGACGCCATCGGCGCCCTGGGCGTTGGCGAGGTCGTCGGCGTGCCCGGCGTGCGGTGAGGTGAGTGCCTGCTCCTCTTCGCTCGGTATGGTTCGAAAGCCGGTGTCGTCGGCGTCGTGGGTGGCGTGCTCGTGTGCCTCGTGCTCGGCGAGCGCTCCATGGTCAGCGTGGCCGTGGACCGGCACGCGGTCGAGGCTGCGCCCGACGAGCACGGTGAACAGGAAGCCGATGATCGGGAGGGTTGGGATGAGAACGATGATCAGATCCACGGCCTACTCCTTCAGGTCGCGATACTGGTCGACTTCCGCGGTCTGCCGCGTGCGGATGATGGCGATCACCAGGGCCAGCCCGACGGTCGCCTCGGCCGCGGCGACGGCCATGATCATCAGCGCGAAGATCGCCCCGTTGACTGCAGGCGCCGGCTGGTAGGCGTTGAACGCGACGAGGCTCAGATTGACGCCGTTCAGCATCAGCTCGATGCAGATCAGCATCAGGATCCCGTTGCGTCGCGCCATGAAGCCGAATGCACCGATGGCGAACAGCAGGGTCGAGACGATCAGGTAGGCGGAGAGTCCCATCAGCCTGCTCGCTCGTCCTCTTCCGGTCGCCGCGCGAGGAAGATGGCACCGATGATGGCGGCCAGCAGCAGCAGGCTGATGATCTCGAACGGCAGCGCGTAGTCAGTGAACAGGGCGATTGCCAGCTGCTCGAGGTTGACGGCGACGGCCTGGGCCGCGGCGCCCCAATCGGTCTGGATCACCGCCCAGCCGATGAGGCCGACCACGATCAGTGCGGCGAGCGCTGCGAAGGGCACCTGGCGGTGGAACGGCGCGGCCAGGCTGGCGTCGCCGGCCTGGGTCAGCATGATGGCGAAGATGATCAGGACGCTGATGGCGCCGAGGTAGATCAGGACCTGGGCGGCAGCCACGATCGGGGCGCCGAGCAGGGCGTACATGCCGGCCAGCGACCCGAAGCAGACCATCATGGCGATGGCCGAGTGGATCACGTTGCGCAGGGTCACGACCGCGAGGCCGGCGCCCACCACGCCGATGGCGAGCACGAAGAACAGGATGCCGGTGATATCCAGGGTCGAACGCTCCCGTTGGAGTTCCTTCGAGCGCACGCGGGTGTCCGCGACACGCCTTCTCGCGGCGCCCGCAAGCGGCCTGCCCGATTCTACCGTACCCCGCTTCAGGTGCCCCTCCTGCGTCTGCAGCCCCGGAAGCGGGCCGAGGCCGACCGTCACCTCCCGTTCGGGCCGACCGGCTCTCGTGTTCCGCGCCGCGCCGCGCCATGCTCAGGCCGGAAGTCCAAGGAGGTGACCTTCGTGCGCAGACGAAGGCGGCTGCCGAGGGTCGTTCGCGACCTCGTGACGCCCATGCGAGCCAAGGTGCGAAATCGCATGTCGCGCATTCGCCGCCGGTTTGGACCGATACGGTCGCGCTGGTCCGGCGCGCAGCGTGTCGCGCACCGGCGGCCTCACCCCGAAGAGCGCGGCACCAGGTAGGTGCGCAACCCCTCCTCGAGGGTCGTCAGCCGCCGCGGCATGCGGTCGAGCAGCGGGCGCGTATCGGTCTCGGCCGGCTGGTTGATGAAGTCGACCGCCGGCGGGGTCAGTGGACGCCCGGGAAGGAACTGCATCACCGCGGCGGCGATCTTGACGAGCGCCGGCGGTGCGGGAATCAGCGGTCGACGCAGCCCGGCGACGCGGAGCGTGCGCGCGATCACGTCGCGCATCGCCATGGTTTCCGGTCCGCCGATCTCGAAGACCTGGTTGCGCGCCGCGTCGTCGACGAGCGCATCCGCCACCAGTCGCGCCACGTCGCCGACGAAGACAGGCGCCATGCGCTGCTCCCCGAAGTTCGTCATCGGAACGAACGGCAACGAACGGGCGAAGCCGAGGAACCGGTTCAGGGCGACGTCGCGCGGTCCAAAGACCCAGGTCGGGCGGACGATGGTGTAGTCGATCCCGCTCCCCCGGATCGCCTCCTCGGCACGCCACTTGGCCCGGAACCAATGGCGCTGCGCATCGGGCGCGGCGCCGGCACCGGAGATGTAGACCAGCCGCGGGACGCCGGCTTGCTTGGCGGCACGCGCCAGCCGTTCGGTTCCCGCCGCATCGACGGCTTCGAAGGTCCAGCCTTTGGATCGGTCCTCCATGGGCAGGTTGGGGAAGGCGAGCGCGATGACGAGGGCGTCCGCACCGGCCAGCGCATCGGTCAAGCCGTCGGAGTGCGTCACGTCGGCCTCGCGGATCTCGACGCCGTCGGGCAGGTTGTCGCCGGCGTGATCCGGACGATGGCTGAGCACGATCACCCGATGCCCGCGTCGCGCCAGCTCGGCGGCGATGCCGCCACCGACGAAGCCCGAACCGCCCGCCACGGCCACGGTGAGCTGCCGCTCCGGTGTCTCGCGCGGCGGCAGCAGGCGATCGATGGCCGCCGCCCGGTAGCCGAAGATCTGCTCGAGCCGCGGCCGGACCAGGAATCGGTTGACGATGCTCCCGAGCGGCCCGAAGGGGAGCTCGTACGTCACGTCGTCGGTGACGCGCGTCCCGCCCTCTTCGGCGTTGAAGCCATGGACGTGCCGCCAGGCGTGGTACGGGCCGCGTACCTGCGTATCGGTGAAGCGCTGGTTGGGGACGTAGTCGTCGATGACGCTGGTCCAGCCCACCGGAAAGCCGAAGAGCGGCCTGATGCGGTACTCGATGACGAGCCCGCGTCGCATCACCCGGTCGCCGGTGCGCAGCTCGAACGCCAGGTTATCCGGGGTGAGGCGAGCGAGATTCTCGGGCTTCTCGAAGAAGGCGAATGTCTCGTCAACGGATCGACGGACGTGCTGTGACGCATGGAGCGTGAAGGCGGTCATTGCGCTGTGCCAAATACGTGCTACTGATATGGCGCAAGTATTGCGTAACGATCGCGCACCGTCAACCGGTGTTTGTTGCAACCTTTTGCCCGTGCCGCACGCCAATGAGTCATCGGCGCGCCCAAGCGCCGCCACCGACGGAGACTGAATGGAGCGAGAGCTCGTGGAGCGGGCGATGCAGGGAGACCACAACGCGTTCAGCGAGCTGGCCGCGGCGTCCATCGGCCGCCTGTACGGAACCGCCGGCCTGATCCTCCGTAACCATGCCGAGGCCGAGGATGCGGTGCAGGAGTGTCTGCTTCGGGCATGGCGTGACCTCCCCCGTCTTCGCCAGCCCGACCGCTTTGAGGCGTGGCTGCGACGACTGCTGGTGAACGCCTGCAACGACGCGATGCGACGTTCGGGGGCGCATCGGTCTGACATTGAGCTCGATTACGCCAGTGCGCTGGGGCTCTCAGACAGCGCAGCGTCTGTCGCCAACCGCGACGAGCTCGAGCGCGGCTTCGCGCGGCTGACTGATGCGGATCGCACCGTCATCGCGCTCCGCTTCTACCTTGACCTCTCGCTTGCCGACATCGCACAGGCGCTGGACGTTCCACTCGGCACGGCCAAGGCGCGGCTGAGCCGTGCGATTCGTGCCATGCAGGCTGAGCTGGCAGCGGTCGGCCGTGGCGCGACCGAGGGGCGGCCGGCATGACGGACCGACGAACGTCGACATCGACCGATGCGTTCGAGTCGCAGCTGCGCTCGTTCGCGCACGCGACCGCGCCCGAGCCTCCGCCGCACCTGCTCGACCACGTCCTTCGGCAGACCGAGGGCGCGCCGCAGGCGTCCGGCTGGAGATCGTTCTCGTGGCCCGTCGTCGCGGCGGTCATCACCGCGGTGGTCCTTGCTGTGGCGGTCGGCTCGTCCGGTTGGCTGCAGGTGGCGAACCGGCCAATGGGGACGTCGCCGGCCTTGGGCTCGTCGTCGGCCTTCGCATCGGCCGGCGGATCATCGGGGACCTCGAGGCCTGGGTCGTCGTCGACGCCACCGGTCGCTGTCGAGCACGCCGACTGGGTGCGCGTCGGGCTGCCTGACCCGTCCGGCGACGTCTTCGGCGGTACGAGCGCGCTCGACGTGGTGGCGTTCGACGGCGGCTACGTCGCAGTCGGCGCCGTGAATGCCGACTGCTGCGCGAGTGATGATCTCTCGCTGGATCGCGGCATCGTGTGGAAGTCTGCCGATGGGATCAGCTGGGAACTCCACGACGGCATCGCGACGTTCCAGCATGCCCGACTCAACCAGATCGTCGCATTCGGCGGCCGGCTCATCGCGTCCGGGACGTCGGCCGAACCGCAAGTGGGCCAGCCCGCCGTCTCGATCCCGGCGCTTTGGACTTCCTCGGATGGCACCTCGTGGGAACGGGTCCAAGGCGACGTGCCGGCCATGATCACCATTGGCCCCCGCGGCCTCGTGGGCATCGTCACCGAGCCGTCCGACGCCACGACCGACCCGATGAACTGGTTCGCGACCTCGTCGGACGGCCTCTTGTGGAAGCGCGATTCGATCGGCTGGCCGGGCGACGTGCACGACATGGCCGCGCGTGCCGACGGGATCTTCGTCGCGGTCGGTGCGAGCTCCGAGGACCGGCCGGACGAAGCGGCGATCTGGTACACCTCCGAGGCTGGCGGGTGGATCGAGCACACCCCGACGGACGCGCCGGACGCCTGGCTCGCCTCCGTGACAGTTTTCGACGGCCAATTCTTCGTGGCTGTCGACACTGCTGAGCCGCAGCCCGACGGCTCGGACCGCGGAGTGGTGTGGGCCACCGATGACCCGACCACGGGCAGCTGGAGGGTCATCGCGAACCTTGGGAACGTGCATCTGTCGGGCATCTTCGCCCTCCGGGACGCGCTGGTGGCCGTCGGCACGGACGAGTCGGAGGACCTCTCCGATGCCACTGCCTGGGTCTCCACCCACCTCGACCAGTGGGGACAGGTGTCTCGCGACAAGGCGTTCGCCGGCATCAACAACGAGGTAGCCGCGGTCATTCCGACGCGCCATGGTCGGCTCCTGTCTGTGGGCTGGTACTTCGACCGGCACGCGGGTCATCTGGTGCCAGTTGCGTGGATCGAGCGCGCTGAGAGGTCCTGAGGCGTGCGCTTCGGCGCGACTGCTTCGTCAGTTCGCTCGCCCCGCGGTCCAACCGGCTCGTCCCGGCACGGCGTCGGGTCGGCCATGACCGATACAAAGCAGGCGACGAGCCGAGCGGCGAACGCTAGCGGGTCGGTCGCTCCCGGTCCGACATCTCGAGGATGTCGAGCATGGGCAGGTCGCGCTGGTACTCGCTGAACTCGAACTCCGGCCCGCAGCGCAGGGAGTCGTACGGGCAGGCATCGGCGCAGATGCCGCAGAAGATGCAGCGGCTGATGTCGAGCTGGTACGTCTCGAGGGTGCGTGGTCGCGGCATGAGCGCGCCGACCGGGCAGGTCTCGGCGCATCGGCCGCAGGAGACGCATGGCGTCTCGTTCAGCGACACGAAATCGGCGGTGGTGACCAGCGAATCGAAGCCCTTGCCGATGAAGTCGTAGCAGCCGGCGCCGACGATGTCCTTGCAGACCTGCGCGCATCGGCCGCAGTCGATGCAGCGCGAGTAGTCGCGCAGGATGAACGAGTGGGTCTCGTCGCGGCCGTAGCCGTGGTTGATGCCGACGTACGGGTTGTCCTGGATCGAGCGCTCGTCGATCGCCATGTTGAGCGTCGTCTCATACTCGATCGCCGCCTCGCGCAGGTCGCAGTGGCCGATCGCCTCGCAGGTGCACTGCAGGCAGCGCGCCGCCTCCGCCATGGCCTGGTCGCCGGTATAGCCGTGCTCGTACTCGCCGAAGCTCGT
>JAICUY010000037.1 GCA_025935615.1 Steroidobacteraceae bacterium | reverse complement strand
CGGGGGGGGGGGGGCCCGCCTCTCGCCGCCACGCCCCCGCTGCGGCCCCCCCCCCCCGCGCCCACGCCGCGGATCGGCAGCTATCCATTCACCACCACCAGCCCCAACCTCGGCGTGGTCGAGCTGCCGAACGAGCGGCTGGCGGTGATCGCCGACGTCCCCGGCCTGATCGAGGGTGCGCACGCCGGGCAGGGGCTCGGCCATGAGTTTCTGCGTCACGTCGAGCGCACGCGCGTCCTGGTCGGCGTCGTCGACGGCGATGCCGCCAATCCCATCGGTGAGTGGGACGTGGTGGCCGACGAGCTTCGGCTCCACGACGCGACGCTGCTCGACCGGCCCATGCCGCTGACCGTCACGAAGCTCGACCTCCCGCGGGTCGCCGAGCGCTGGCCCGACATCCGCGCCGAGCTGGAAGGACGCGGCGAGCGGCCGATCGGCGTATCGGCTCATGACGGCTCGGGGCTCGACGAGCTGCGGCTGGCGCTGGCCGAGGCACTGGCCGACGCCGATGCGATCGCCACGCGCGAGGAGGAGCGCGGTGAGGTGCTGGTGCATCGGTTCGATCCACTGGACCAGGGCTGGGAGATCGTGGCCGAGGCCGATGGCCTGCGCGTGCGCGGTCGCCGCGTCGAGGAGGCGGCCAACCGCACCAACTTCGAGGTCGACGAGTCGCGCGAGCGCTTCGAGCGCCTGCTCGAGCGGCTCGGGATCGAGGCCGAGCTGCGGCGCATGGGCGCCGGCGAGGGCACCACGGTGCGCATCGGTCAGGTGGAGCTCGAATGGGCCGACGCCGAGTGAGCTCTGTCGGCCTGCTGGGAGGCACGTTTGATCCGCCGCACGTCGGTCACCTGTGGCTGGCCTGCCTGGCGGCCGACGCGATGGGCCTCGAACGCGTCTGGTTCATGCCTGCCGCGCAGCCGCCGCACAAGCAGGGCCGGCCGATGAGCCGGGCAGCCGACCGGCTCGAGATGACGCGGCGGGCGATCGAGGGCGATTCGCTGTTCGGCCTGACGACGATCGAGATGGAGCGTCCCGGACCGTCGTACACCGTCGACAGCGTCCGGCAGCTCGGCCGGGAGCAGCCGAACCAGACCGTCTTCCTGGTCATGGCGGCCGACTCGCTCGAGCAGATCGACACCTGGCGCGAGCCAGACCAGCTGCTACGCCTGTGCGAATGGGTGATCGGACCGCGGCCGGGCGTGGCCCTGCCGGACAGGTCGCGCCTCGAGGCGCGGTTCGGCGCCGCCGCCGACCGCATCCACCTGCTCGACGGCCCATCGCTCGACGTCAGCGCCTCCGAGATCCGAGAGCGGGTGGCGATGGGCACGATCATCCGCTACCTTGTGCCGCGATCGGTCGAGGAGCTGATCGAGGCGCGCGGCCTGTACCGTGCAGGCTGGCCGCCGTAGGGCAGCGTCATCGCAGGAGGAGCGACCTGGAGCAGCGGACGGCGACGCGCGAGGTGATCGAACCGGCGGACCTCGCCCATCGGATCGTGGATCTGGCGTCGGACAAGAAGGGGGTCGACATCGTCATGCTGCGCACCGCGGAGCTGACGACGATGGCCGACTACTTCGTGATCTGCTCCGGCCGCAGCGACCGTCAGGTGCAGGCACTCGCCGGCGCCATCATCGACACGCTGCGAGACGAGGGCATCCGCCCGCTGGGCGTGGAGGGGCAGAGCTCCTCGCGCTGGGTGCTCATCGACTACGGCAGCACCATCGTCCACGTCTTCGCCCCCGAAGAGCGCGAGTACTACGGCCTCGAGCGCCTGTGGAGCAACGCGGCGCAGGTCGTTCGGGTCGTCTGACCGTTCGCCTGCGGCCGCACGTCGGCCGCGAAGTACCACCGGGGTACCAGCCGCGGTTGCTCCGGTCCTCCTATTGAGACCGATACGGCCCGCGCCGATCCTGCCGGCCATGACCCGGCGCACGCGATCGGCACATCGCACCCAGACTCGCAGCGAGAGCTGCCGCTTCTGCGGCGGCGAGCTGCTGACCAGCGTCTTCGACACCGTGTTCCGCTCCGAGCAGCCTGCCGCCGAAGCGGTGGCCGTCGTGGACGACCCGTCACTCGAGGAGCGGCTCTTCTTCGCGATTCCCGGTGCCCTGTGCGTCCCATGCCGGCAGCTCTACGTCGATCAGCAGCTCATCGGCATCCTGGGCCTCGGCGATGCGCGCTGCACCTTCGCCATCGAGAGCGACCGAGTCCTGCGCGCGGGCGCCGTCTGAGCGTTCCGCCCCTCCCCCGCTAGCGCCTCGCCGTCCCGAGCACGAATTCGCCGAGCCAGGCGCTGATCGCCGGCTGCGGCTCCATGGCGTTGCTCTTGATGGCAACGTCGGCTTCGAAGAGGCCGTTCAGCATGTCCTCCAGTTCCGCGGTCGTATACCGCCGCGCCGCCTCGGCCAGCCGCTCGGCCGAGCGCGCATTTCCGCGACCGATGCGCTTCGTCAGCTCGCTCGACGGCGCTCGCCGTTCGATGAGGTCGCGGGCGACCAGCAGGTCGGCCACCCGGCCCTGCAGTGAGGCCATGATGCGCAGCACCGGCTGCCCTTCGTCGAGCGCGCGCTCGAGGGCACGAGCCGCCGTCGCGGGCTCGCGCCGGTCCAGCGCGTTGGTGATGGCGAACACCGATGCCGGTCGCGTGTCGGGTGTCAGCTGCTCGACGTCGACGACCGACACCGGCCGCTCGCCGGCGTAGGTCGCCAGCTTGCGCAGCTCGCTGTCCGCCAGCCGCGTCTGCTCGCCGCGCTCGATGTCGCTCTCCCATACCGCGCCGCCGATCCGTTCGGCGAGCAACGCAGCCGCAGGCGGCTCGATCTCCACGCCGATCTGCTCCGCGCGGCGTCGAATCCAGCCCGTAAGCTCGTTGCGCCGGGGTGCGTTGTGCTCGGCAACCGTGCCGCCACGCGCGCGTACGGCCTCGCCGAGGCGCGTGAGCACCGCGGTCGCGCGCACCGCATCCCGAGATGGGCGCTCCTCGACCAGCGCCAGGGCGGCTCCATCCGGCAGCTCGCGCACGAGTGCCAGCAGCCGGTCCGTGACAGCCGTCGAGCGTCCTGCCGCGCGCAGCGGCTGCCGCAGCACGGCGAGATGCGGTCCGAACATTCCGACCGAGGAGGCCGCCACGCGCGCCGCATCGATCGCTGCCTCGTCGGGCGTTCGCTCCGGGAGGATCTCGTCGCGCTCGACGGCGCCGATCCGCTCGCCGAACTCGACGATCGCGCGAGCCAGACCGAATCCGTCGTCGCCGTAGGCGAGCAGCAGGTCCACCGTCATCGCGGCCTCCCGGACTCCCAGGCCTCGCGCAGCCGTGCCACGACCGCATCGGTCGACAGGCCAACCGCGTCGGCCAGATCCTGCTCGAGCGCGTGGGCCGGGCGTCGTGCCGCCTCGATTTCGCCGCGGTACTGGGGATGGCGTTCGGCCATATCGTCGAGCCGCTGATCGATCGTCACGAAGCACTGCGTGACGTGCTTGTCCGCCACCGCGACCAGCACCGAAGGCCAGCCGATCGGGTAGCGCTCCTCGTCGAGGAGGCACGTCACCGGGTGACTGGCGACCGGGATGGCGAGCTCCGCATGACCCATCTCCGCCAACCACCGCGCACCGATCACGCCGTGCGGCTCTCCCGAGGCGCGAGTCCGGGGCTTGTCGATGTCGTGCAGCAGGGCGGCGACCTCGACGAGGCGGACGTCGACCGGGATGCCCGCCTGCAGGACCATCCGGGCCGCCTCGGCCGCGACGCGCCGCACCCCCTCGGAGTGGACCACGATGCCCTCGGGAAGGTCGAAGCCGGCGAGGATCTCGCGAGCGTGATCGAGTCCGGGAACGGCCATGGACCGATGCTACCTGCATCATCGGAGAGGCGGGCGAAGCCGCGTGCCCGGCGCGGGCCGTCGCGCGCCAGGGCGCTGACCACCTCGTAGCTGCGGCCGTCGCTCACGACCTCGACGCTGCCCTCGAGGTCGGTGCGGCGGACGCGCGCGCCCTCCGCCTGCAGGGCGTCGAGCGTCACCGGGCTCGGGTGCCCGTAATCGTTGTCGACGCCAGCCGAGATCAATGCGATGGCCGGCTGGGTGGCGCGCAGGATGGGCGGCGAGCTGCTCGAGCGCGAGCCGTGATGGCCGACCTTCAGGACGTCGACCGGGCCGAGCAGGCCCCGCTCGGCCAGCCGCGCCTCGACCGGTGCCTCCGCATCACCGGTGAGCAGGGCGGTGAACTCACCGTTCTGCAGGAGGCCCACGATCGAGGCGTTGTTGATGTCGTCGTCCGGCAGCGGTCCGACGGCGTCGCCCTGCGACGGGTACAGGAGCCTGAACGTCGTTCGCGAGTCGAGCGCCAGGATCTCGCCGGCCCGCGCCAGCATCAGGCGACCGCCGGGTTCTGCCCTCGCCAGCTGCAGGAAGCGCGTATAGCTCGGGTTGTCGAAACTGCGGCCGCCGTCGACGACGAGGCGGACGCGGTAGCGCCGGAGCACTTCGACCAGGCCGGCGACGTGGTCCTGGTGCGGGTGCGTGAGCAGGACCACGTCGATCCGCCGCTCGAAGAAGGGGAGCCGCTCGCCGATGCGGGCGAGCGCCAGGTCTGGATCGGGACCGCCATCCACCAGCATGCTGGCGCCGGTTGGCGTCCGAACCAGCAGCGCGTCCCCCTGCCCGACGTCCAGCATGATGAGGTGCAGGCGTCCGTCGGGCAGCGAGGCGAACGACACGACGCCCAGTCCGACGACGGTCGCCAGTACCAGGCCGCTGGGCCGCAGCAGGCGCCGCACAACCGCCGGCATGCGGCCCTCCGATGGCCCCGGCCGCTCGTCGGGTGGTGCCGATTCGGTGTCCGCGTGACGACGCCAGCCAATGGCCAGCAGCGGATACCAGGCGAGCGCCAGCCATGGCGGTGCGCTGAGCGGCAGTGATGCGAACGGGATGGCGGCGGCCGCCTTGCCGATCGCGATCATGAGGTGCAGGTACAGCCACGCGCTGCCGGCCGTCAGCCAGCTCGCAGCCTCGCCGAGCAGCGGAAGGTGGACCGATGCGTCCAGTGCGCCGACCGGCGCAGCCAGCGCGCAGCACAGCATCACGACCGGCACGATCGGCACCACCAGCACATTCGCCAGCGGCGCGATCAGCGAGAGGCGCTCGAAGTTGAGGACGATCACCGGCAGCGTCGTCAGCTGCGCGGCGAGCGTCAGCGCGATCGGCTCGCGCACGGCTGACGGCAGCCAGCGCAAGCGCCGCTCCATGCCGGCACCGAACCAGATCAGGCCGGCGGTCGCCAACAGCGACAGCTGGAACCCGACGTCCCACAGCACCGGCGGCGCGACGAGCAGCATCACCAGCGCGGCGAGCATCAACGCCCCGGCCGCATGAGCACGCGATCCACCCAGACGCGCCAGCAACATGGCTCCGGCCATGAGCGCCGCGCGCACGACCGACGGTGTCGAGCCGGTCAGGGCAACGTACGCGGCGATCACGCCGACCGTCAGCAGGGGGACGAGCCAGTGGCCACCCGGGGATCGCCCCAGCGGGCGCAACCCGGCGGCGACCAGGGCGGCCACGATCGCAATGTTCCAGCCCGAGATCGCAACGACGTGGGTCAGTCCAGCGGTCGAAAACGCGTCGCTGACCTCGGGCGCAATGCCGCTTCGGACGCCGAGCAGGATCCCGGCGCCGAGGGCTGCCTCCGGCTCGGGCACCACGTCGTTGAGCCCGTCGAGCAGCCAGCGACGCAGGCCGGCAACCAGCTCGGCTGCCACTCCCTGGCTATGGGCCACGACCTGCGCCTCGTAGGCACGGGCGATCCCGCCGATGCCCTGGCGCGCCAGGTAGGCGCGATAGGCGAAGCCATCGAAGTCCTCGGGCTCGTCGACCTGCGCGGTGACCGCGACCCGGTCGCCGGCCACGAGCTCGTACGCCCGCGGCAACCACAGCAGCAGGCGCCCGCGGGCCGGCTGGGGCGCGGCACCATCGCCGCGAGCGACGACGTCGTCGAGCACGAGCTGGATCCGCTCGGCACGCGGCCGCGGCTCCTCGGTGATCGTTCCGGACAGCTCCCACTCGCCGTCGCCGACCAGGGCCACCACCGATCCCGGACCGGTCGGAAGAACCGAGCCGCCTCCGCGCCAGACGCCGACCGCTGCACCGAGCAGGAGACCGGCGATCAGCGTGGCGGCGGACGACCGGGCCGGCACGGCAGCGAGCGCGCCCACGACGGCCGCGATCGACAGGACGACGGTGGAAGACCCGCCCATCAGGCCGGCATCCGCCACGAGGATGCCGGCTGCGGCCCCGCCGAGGAGCGCGGGCAGGAAGAGGGCGGCCGGGCGCATGGGTCAGCCGCATCGGTCAGTCGAATGAGGAAGCTAGAAGGTCACCAGCCCTCTTATCTTCTCGAGCTGGCCGTTGTCGATGACCTTGCGCGTGACCATCTCCTCGAGGGAGGTGAACGGCTGCTCCTGTCGTGCCGCAACGATCTTCTGCACGGTGACCGGTCCGACGTCGGGCAGCGTGTCGAGCTGCTCGGGGCTGGCGGTGTTGATGTTCACCAGGCCGCCTCCACCCGCCACCGGCGCGGGGGTGCCGCCGGTTCCTGCGCCGGCTGCCCCCAGGCCGCCTCCCGAGGCCACGCCGGTGAGCGGCACATATACCTGCTGGCCGTCGCTGAGTGCCGCGGCCAGGTTGAGCGAGGCGGCGGCGGCGTCCAGGTCCGCTCGCTTGGCGTATCCGCCGGCCGCGGCGATCGCGTCGCCGACCCGCGAGCCTGCGGCCAGCTGCACGATCCCCGGGCGTCGGACCCCGCCCTCTACATCCACGATCAGCAGCTCGGCGATGGATGGCGCCGGCGAGCCAATCGCCGGCATCGAGCCGGCCAGAGCCGGACCGTTCAGCGGATCCGCGACGCTCGAAGGCGACGGCGCGGGCGCCAGCAGCAGCCAGGCCGCGAGGCCAAGGGCGATCGCAGCCGCCACGCCGGTGCCGATCAGGATCTGGTCACGCATCGTCACGCCGAGAACCTCCACGCTGCGAGGAGGCGAGCGATGGATGCGAAGCTGCGTCCGGAGCCCGGCGCCCGGGCACTCGACGCCCGGCTCCGGAAGCAGGGCGTCACCATACCGGACCACCCATTACTGGCCGCTTACCAGCGGCTCAATGCACGCCAGCGCGGATCAGCGCGGGGTGACGACGTTCACCAGCTTGCCGGGGATGTAGACGATTCGCGCCGCTTCCCGGCCAGCCAGATAGCGCTGGACATGCTCGGAGGCGATCGCCATCTGCTCGACCTCGGCGGCCGGCGTATCGGGCGTGATCACCAGACGGTCGCGCAGCTTGCCATCGACCTGCACCGGCAGCTCGATCGTCTCGGTTGCCGCGAGTGCCGGATCGTAGGCCGGCCACGGCTGCTGGTGGATCGAGTACGGCTTGCCGCGGCGCGCCCACAGCTCCTCGGTGATGTGCGGCGCCATCGGCGCCAGCAGCAGCAGCAGGCTGTCGACGGCCTCGTCATGGGCCGATGCACCGGCGGCGCCACTCTCGCGTGACCGAATGATGGCATTGGCCAGCTCCATCAGCTTGGCCAGCGCGGTGTTGAAGCGGAACGCTTCCACGTCCTCGCTGACGCCGGCGATCGCGACGTGGGTCGCCCGCCGCAGCGCACGCTCCAGCTCCTGACGATCAACGCCAAGCGGCGATCGCTGCTCGTCGCCCGCCGGCGGCTGTGCCAGCGACCACACCCGACCCAGGAAGCGGTAGATCCCGTCGATTCCGGTCGGATTCCAGGGCCCGCCCTGGTCCCCGGGCCCGAGGAACATCAGGAAGCACCGGACGGCATCGGACCCGTAGCGCGCGACGAGCTCGTCGGGATTGGCCACGTTGCCGCGTGACTTGCTCATGCGCTGGTGGTCGGCGCCCAGGATCTGGCCCTGATTGCGCAGCGCCAGGAACGGCTCGTCGAACGCCAGATGCCCCATGTCACGCAGCGCCTTCACGAAGAAGCGCGCGTACAGCAGATGCAGCACGGCGTGCTCGGCGCCGCCGGTGTACAGGTCGACCGGCATCCACTCGCGGACCTGCTCCGCGTTCCATGCCTCGTCGTCGTCGTGCGGCGAGCAGTAGCGCAGGAAATACCACGCCGAATCCACGAAGGTGTCCATGGTGTCGGTCTCGCGACGCGCCGGCCCACCGCAGACCGGGCAAGCGGCATTCAGGAACTCGGCGTGTGACTGCAGCGGCGAGACTCCGGTCGGCGCGAAGTCGACGTCGCGCGGCAACGTCACCGGCAGCTGATCCTCGGGCAGCGGCTGGATGCCGTGATCGGGGCAGTAGACGATCGGGATGGGAGCGCCCCAATAGCGCTGGCGGCTCACCAGCCAGTCGCGAATGCGGTAGCTGACCGCGAAGCTTCCCAGGCCGATGTCGACCAGCTGCTGCGTGATGGCGCCGATCGCCTCGGACGCCGGCATGCCGCTGAACTCGCCCGAATCGGTCAGGACCTCGTCGCTGGTGTGCTCCACGAAGGCGCCTTCGGCGGCTCGCTCGCCGGAGGCGGGGACGACGACGAACCGAATGGGCAGGTCGTACTTCTGCGCGAAGGCGTAATCGCGCTCATCGTGGGCGGGGACGGCCATGATCGCGCCCGTGCCGTAGCCGGGCAGGACGTAGTCGGCGATCCAGATCGGGACGCGCTCCTGCGTCATCGGGTTGACCGCATACGCACCGATGAAAACGCCCGTCTTGTCGCGCTCGGCGTTCATGCGCTCGATCTCGGTCTCGCGTCGCGCGGCCACGACATAGGAGTCGACCGCCTCGCGCTGCGCATCGGTCGTCAGGACGGCGACCAACGGGTGCTCGGGCGCCAGCACCATGAAGGTCGCGCCGAAGATCGTGTCGGGGCGGGTGGTGAAGACCCGAATCGGATCGACACCCTCGGCCTCCACCGGGAAGTCGATCTCGGCGCCTTCGGATCGGCCGATCCAGTTCGTCTGCATCAGGCGGATGGGCTCCGGCCACTCGATCCCCGAGAAGTCCAGCAGCTCATCGGCATAGTTGGTGATCCGGAAGAACCACTGCTCCAGGTCGCGCTTGATGACCGGCGTGCCGCAGCGCCAGCAGCGCCGCTCGACACCCTCCACCTGCTCGCGGGCCAGCACCACCTGGTCCTTCGGGCACCAGTCGACCGGCGCCATGGCGCGATACGCCAGGCCGGCCTTGAAGAACTGCAGGAACAGCCACTGCGTCCAGCGGTAGTACGACGGATCGCTGGTGGCCACCTCGCGGGTCCAATCGAACATGCAGCCCATCGTCCGGAACTGGGCACGCATGCGCTCGATGTTGTCGGCCGTCCAGATAGCCGGGTGGATCCCGCGATCGATGGCGGCGTTCTCGGCCGGCAGCCCGAAGCTGTCGAAGCCCATGGGAAACATGACGTTGTCGCCGCGCATCCGATGCACCCGCGCGGCGATGTCCGGACCGGTGGCCGCATACCAGTGGCCGATGTGCAGGTCGCCCGAGGGGTACGGATACATGGTCAGCACGTAGCGCTTTTGGCGCGGATCGTCGTCGTGGGCAAGGTACAGCCCGTCTCGTTCCCATCGCTCGCGCCAGCGGGCCTCATACGCGGCGGGGTCGAATCGCTCGGTACGCGGTCTCGTCTCGGTGGTCATGACGCTACCTCGTCGTCGGGAAACCAGGCCATCAACAGCTCGTCGCGGTAGGTGCCGTTCGGCCCCCGGTACTGCCGCCGACGCAGTCCCTCGCGCACGAAGCCGACACGCTCATAGACAGCGATCGCGCGGTCATTGTCAGGAAAGACGCCCAGCGCGATCTTGACCAGCCCACGCCGGCGCGCCCAGGTTTTGGCGCCTTGCATCAGCGCGGTACCGATGCCGGTGTTCCGCCAGTCGCGCGCGACGCAGATCGACAGGGTTCCGACGTGGTCGCTGGCCGCACTGCGCTCGACGCCGATCAACACGTTGCCGACCACCTCGCCGTCGGCCTCGGCCACCAGCGCCAGGCTGTTGTCGGCCCGGATCATCTCCGCGATGAAGAACGCCTCGGATGGCTCGCTGACCGCGTTCGGCGGTGTGACCAGGTAGCGGCCTTCCCGCCGGACGTCGGCAAACAGGTGCGCCAGCTCCCGTGCATCGGTCGGGCGGGCTGCACGCAGCGTCCAGGCACGACCGTCCCTGGTCTGCTGTCGCGTCGCGTCGATCGTCGTCGTCATGGTGCCCGCCCCGTATCGGTCAAACAAACGCCCCTTCGTCGTCAGGACGAAGGGGCTCTTCGCGGTACCACCTGAGCTTGACCGATGCGCCTCCGGCAGGAAGTGGTGGAGCTGGGGGGACTCGAACCCCCGACCCCCTGCATGCCATGCAGGTGCTCTCCCAGCTGAGCTACAACCCCACGGTCGGTCCACTCGTCGGCGTGGTATCGGACGCCATTCGGCCGCGTTTGTCGCGGCTGCTCGGCGGGCGAGTTCGGCGCTTGGCGATCGCCGGCTTCCACCATCCCGGCTCGCTTCGTGATCGAGGGCAGCGCCTACTGCTCCCGCGTCAACGCGTTCGGCCGAGAATAGCACAGGCGGTCGAATCGCCCAATCTCATCGCCCACGGCCGGCTTTTCAGCGGGTGGAAGTATCGGAGAAGGAGGCGGTCCAAGCATCTGCGATTGGGCCGAAGTCGACCGTTCGATTGCCGATCTTGCCAACGGCCGGCAATGCGGCCAACGACAGCAGCTCATTGGCCTCCCGTTCGCCGTTACTTCCAGCAGGTGGCAACTCGGCGAGCGGTTCACCGAAAGGCGGTGCGTTGATCCGGATCACCCGGCTTCGATCAGCTCCTTCAACCGATCCAGGCTGCGCGTGATGTCCGCCTCGGCGGCCGATGCGATCATCGGCTCCATGAACGCGGTGAAGCCCGAGGCGCGCAGCTCCATGGCAAAGGTGATGCGCGAGCCGTGGCCACGTGGTTTCACGACGAGGCTGGCGTCGGCGCGCACGCCGCTCACCTCCGAACGCAGGCCGAGCAGGGTCGGCGGGTCATAGGCGGTCACCTCGAGCGGCGCCTCGATGTGCTGGCCCAGCAGGTCGCGCACGACGAGCGCGGTTGAGCCGACGCCGATCGGTCCGGTCGAGGTCATCCGCGCACTGCTGACGCCGGATTGCCAGTTGGCGATCTTGTCGAGCGACGAGGCATAGGCAAAGACGTCCTCGGGACTGGCCGAGATGGCGATGCTCTGCTCGACGCGCTTCATGCTCCGCGAACCCTAGCGGTCAGCGTCCGACGGTGTCGGCGATGCGGCGCAGGTCGGTCACGAAGCCCGCGTAGGCGGTGCGCCGCGCTTCGGCGTCAGGCGCACGGAGGATGGACGAGGGATGCACCGTCGCCGCGATCGGCGGGCCGAGCGGCGAAGGCAGCACCTCGCCACGCTGCTGGGTCACGCGAAAGTCTCGGCTGATGAGCGACTGCGCGGCGGTCGCGCCGAGGCACACCACCGCGCGGGGTCGGACGCGGGCCAGCTCGGCGTCGAGCCAGGGGCGGCATGCCCGCTGCTCGGCGGCGTTTGGTTTCTGGTGGATGCGCCGCTTGCCACGTGGCTTCCACTTGAAGTGCTTGACGACGTTGGTCACGTAGACCAGCCGCCGATCGATGCCCGCCTCGGCCAGTGCCTGGTCCAGCATCTCGCCGGCGGGGCCGACGAAGGGCGCGCCTGAGAGGTCCTCCTTGTCGCCAGGCTGCTCGCCGACCAGCATCAACCAGGCGCCGGCTTTGCCCTCGCCGAAGACGGTCTGCGTCGCGCGCTCCCACAGGTCGCAGGCCTGGCAGCCAGCCGCCGCCGTGCGCAGGTCGTCCAGCGACGCCCCGTTGCTGGGCACCGGTGCCGGCGGGAAGCCTTCCATCGCCGACCGGCGGAGCAGGCCGGGTGCCACTCCGGGCGGCACCGGTACGGTTGGCCCGCCGCGGAGTCATGTCGTATCCTTCCGCGGCGCCGCCCGGGCTCCGGAGGGGACCACGGGCTCCGCCATGCAGAGGGGTATGCCGAGCGTGATCCGTCGACTTCTTCCCGTCCTCGCCATGAGCACGCTGCTGCTGGCCGCCTGCGGCTCGGCCGCCGCTCCCACACCGCCGCCGCTCGACGCCGAGCAGGTCATCACCAAGGGCCTCGAGGCGACCGGCAAGCTGCAGAGCTTCCATCTCACCGCCACGCTCGACGGCAGCGCGGCGTTCCTTCCGGGCGGCGGCACCACCTCGCTCAAGGGAACGCAGCTGGTCGGCGACTTCGACCTGGCCGGCAAGCAGGCGCACGCGACCTTTACCGCGCCGACGCTGTTCGGTCTCGAGGGCGAGGTCATCGCCAACGCCGATGCCGTGTACGTCAAGACTTCGCTCACCGGGCCGAAGTGGCAGAAGCAGGAGGCCGGCTCCGGCAGCATTCCGGACGAGGTCCAGGATCCGACCAAGGCCATCACCGATCTCCAGGCCTTCCTTGACAAGGAGGGCGTCGAGGTCACCAAGCACGACGACGTGGCCTGCGGCGACGCGACGTGCTACCACGTCACCCTCACGATTCCGAGCTCGTTGCTCGACGACGCGGCGGCATCGGCAGGAACCTCGGCCTTGGACGTCATCGGCGAGTCGCTGACCCTCGACCTGCAGTTCCATCGGACCGAGCTGTACCTGACCTCGGCTTCGACGAGCATCGATGCCGGCGACAAGGGCTCGCTGAGCGTCTCGCTGGCGCTGAGCGCCGTCAACCAGCCGGTGACGGTGACGGCTCCGCCAGACAGCGAGGTCGACACCAGCGGCGGCGGCTTCACGCTCCCCTGAGCCCATAGACCGATGCGCCCCGTCCCGGCCTCGCGCCTGCGCGGCGCATCGGTCGACTGCGCACGCTGGAAGGCTGCGCCGCAGACCGATTCGGGTCCGCTCGACGTTGGACGCGGCGAGCGCCATCACGCGGAGATCACGTTCGAAGGCGACGCCGCGCGGTTCGATCGCGCGCTTGATCGGGTGATGCGCTACGCGATCTTCCCGCCGTCCTGGCTGCTGCCGACGGTGTGCAGCGACGACGGCCGCCTGGCGCCGGGCGTGACGGTCGTCCAGCGCGTCTTCATGGGGCCGATCGGCGTCTGGTCCGGCGTCCGGATCATGGAAGTCTTCGACGAGGCGACGGCTCAGGAGCGGCGGGCCGGCTTCTCGTGCGGGACGCTGCTCGGGCATCCCGAGCGCGGTGTCGAGCGCTTCACGCTGGTTCGGTCGGGCGACTCGATCACCTTCTCGCTCGACTCGCGCTCCGAGCTGGCAGCTTTCTACGCACGGCTGGGGCAGCCGTTCGCTCGCTTCTTCCAGCACCGAGCGGTCGACGCCGCCATGCGGCACGTTATGGCATCGACCGGTTGACGAGCTAGCCGACCGGGACCGCGGCGGAGACGTCGACCAGCGCCTCGATGAACTCCGGCATCACGTTCAGCGACTCGATCCGCGCGAAACGCATTCCCACCGCCTCCGCCTGCTCGCGAGCGCCGATATCGACGTCGTACAGGATCTCGAGGTGGTCGGCCAGGAACTGGATGGGCGCTACCAGCACCGCGGTGTGGCCCGCGGCGCGCAGCTCCGGCACCAGGTCGGCGAAGTCGGGCTTCATCCACTCGCCCGGCTCGTGGCCGGCCGACTGCCAGCAGAAGTGCCAGCGCTCGTCTCCCAGGCCGGCGGCAGCCGCCACCAGCTCCGCCGTCGTGCGCAGCTGGTCGAGATAGTCCGGCTCGGCGTCGGCCACGCGGCGGGGAAGCGAGTGGGCGGTGAGCAGCACCGGCGCGTCGTCGGGCAAGCGCGCCAGGCCTTCGCGGATGCGCCCGGCGACAGCTGCCACGAAGTGCGGGTTGCGGTACCACGCCGGTGCCAACCGGACTGACGGCGCTCGGTCGCCGAGCGCCTCTGCGGCGGCATCGAGCGCGCGCTGGTAGCCGCTCATCAGCATCGCCGAGTACTGCGGGCTCATCACGATGCCGACCACTTCCTCGGCGCCCGCATCGGCCAGTGCGGCGAGGCCTGCGGCGACGGACGGCTCAGAGAAGCGCATTCCGACCGTGACGGTCGCGTCCTCGCCGCGCGAACGCAGCATCGCCTCCACGGCGGCGGCCTGCGCCCGTGTGATGGGGATCAGCGGCGAGCCGCCGATCACCTCGTATCGCCGCCGGAACTCGGTGACCAGCTCGTCGGGCGCCGGACGTCCACCGCGAACCGCGGCGAGGTAGTCGGCGAGGTCGTGCAGATCGTCGCCCGGCGAGCCGTACGTCATCAACAGGATGCCGAGCCGGGTCATGCTGCCGTCTCGTTGTGGACCAGGTCGACCAGGCGGCGCAGCAGGTCCGGATCGGTATCGGGCAGGACGCCGTGACCCAGGTTGAAGATGTGTCCAGGCCGGCCGGCCGCCCGCCACAGGACGTCGCGCGCCCCTGCCTCGGTCGCCTCCCAGCCGGCCAGCAGCCGTGTCGCATCGAGGTTGCCCTGGATGCCGTGCTCGAAGCCGATCCGCGCCCACGCCTCGTCGAGCAGCTGGCGCGAGTCGATGCCGATCACGTCGCCGCCCGCATCGGTCATGCGCCCGAGCAGGGCGGCAGTGGAGGTGCCGAAGTGGATGGTCGGCGCATGGGTCACCGCGGAGAAGATCGAGCGAACGTGCGGCGCGACATAGGTGTCGTAGTCGGCCGGCGACAGGGCGCCGACCCACGAGTCGAAGAGCTGCACGACCTGTGCGCCGGCCGCGATCTGCGCGTTGAGGTAGCGCGTCACCACGGTCGACAGCTTGGCCATCAATGCATGCCACGCCTCGGGCTCGCGGTACATGAACGCCTTGGCGATGGCGTACTCGCGTGACGGCCGGCCCTCGATCAGGTAGCAGGCCAGCGTGAATGGTGCTCCCGAAAAGCCGATGACGGCCGCCCGGCCGCCGAGCTCGGCACGGACCAGCCGGATCGCGTCCATCACGAAGCCGACCTCATGCTCCGGCTCGATGATGCGCAGCCGCTCGACGTCGGCCCGCGAGCGCACAATGTTGTGGATGATGGGCCCGACCTCGGGCTGGATCTCGAGCGAGACGCCCATCGGCTCCAGCGGCAGCATGATGTCGGCGAACATGACGGCGGCATCGACCCCGAAGGCGTCGACCGGCATCTGTGTCACCTGCGCGCACAGTTCGGGCGTCTTGGCCAGCGTCAGGATCGCGTACCGCTCACGCAGCCGGCGGTAGTCCGCCAGGCAGCGCCCCGCCTGGCGCATGAACCAGACCGGCGTCGCGTCACCTTTCTCGTGGCGAAGCGGGGCCAGGAAGCGGGCCTCCCCAGTGGCGGACGCCTGGGTGGCCGGCATGGGCGCGGACCGGGTGGCGCTCACTCGAATCGCCATGTGGTGGCTCCAAGGGCCGACGAGGTGGGCGCCGAGAGGCTTCCGCTGGTCATCGCAGCCATGGGGCGGCGATTTCGGTCAGCAGAAGCCGCAGTCGCGAGCTTCGCGCGCCATTCGTTCGGGTTCTTCGCCGTTAAGGCCACCCCGTGGATTCGGAACCATCGCCGAGGTGGAACGAGCAGGCGGCTAGGCATGCACAGGCTCCTTCGCCACCGCGGCGAACGCGGCGCGCGCGGCGGTCAGCGTCGCCTGGAGCTCCGCGTCCCCATGCGCAACGGATACGAACCACGCCTCCTGCTGGCTGGGCGGCAGCATGACGCCCGCGTCGAGCATGGCGTGGAAGAAGCGCGCGAAGGCCGCCGGCTCCTCGAAGAAGACGGTCAGCAGGCTGCCGACGCGACTGATCCGGACCGATGCGCCCGCGGCATCCGCCGCGGTCGAAAGCCCGGCCTCCAGTCGAGCGCCGTAGTCCTCGAGCTGTGCGTAGACATCGGCGGTCAGCTCGCGCAGTGTCGCCAACCCGGCCGCCATGGCCAGCGGGTTGCCGCTGAGCGTCCCGGCCTGGTAGACCGGGCCTTCGGGCGCGACCAACGCCATGATGTCGGCCCGCCCGCCGTAGGCGCCGACCGGCAGGCCGCCGCCGATGACCTTGCCCAGCACGGTCAGGTCGGGCGTCACACCGTAGCGCTCCTGTGCACCGCCGCGCGCCACGCGGAAGCCGGTGATGACCTCGTCGAAGATGAGCAGCGTCCCGTGGCGGGCGGTGAGCTCGCGCAGGCCGTCGAGGTAGCCGGCCGCCGGCGGCACGACGCCCACGTTGGCCGCAACCGGCTCGACGATGAGCGCGGCCACGTCCTCGTGGCGCAGGAAGGCCCAGGCGGACTCGAGATCGTTGTACTCGGCCACGAGCGTGTCGCGCGCGGCGCCGGTGGTCACGCCGGCCGAGGCCGGCAGGCCGGCGGCGCCCGAGCCGGCTCGCACCAGCAGCGAATCGGCGTGGCCGTGGTAACCGCCGGCCATCTTCACGATCCGCTCCCGACCGGTGAACGCGCGGGCGACGCGCAGCGCGCTCATCGCCGCCTCGGTGCCGGAACTCACGAAGCGCAATCGCTCGATGGACGGCATGGCAGCCACGATCTCCTCGCCGAGCGCCACTTCGCCGGGCGTGGGGGCGCCGAACGAGGTCCCGAGCGCCGCCGCCTGGTCGATCGCCCGCAGCACCGCCGGATGGGCGTGGCCCAGGATCATCGGCCCCCAGGAGCCGACGTAGTCGAGCAGCCGCCGGCCGTCGACGTCCCAGACGTAGGCGCCGTTGCCACGCTCGACGACGCGCGGTTCCCCGCCGACGGCGCCGTAGGCGCGTACCGGCGAGCTGACGCCGCCCGGGAAGAGCGCCCGCGCGCGGCGCATGAGCTCCTCGGACGTCATCGACCGCCCCCCGACAGCATGCTGAGGATCTCGCCCAGCGGTCGGTGGATGCCGACGATGATCGGTGTGTCACGCACCGTCGCGCGCCGCGATTCCGATCCGCGCAGCTCGCGCACGAGGTCGGAGAACGCCGGCAGGTCATCGGTCTCGTAGGCCACGATGAAGTCCTGGTCGTCGAGGCCGAAGCTGTAGGCCAGCAGCTGGCGGACCTGGGGATAGTGGTGCCCAATCTTCATGTGGCCGTTCATCACCTTCTGGCGCTCGTCGGCCGGCGACAGGTACCACGCCGTCGACTTCGTGAACGGGTAGACGATCAGGTAGCGCGACCGCTCGCCGCTGAACAGCGACTGCTCCTGGCTGGTCGGCTTGCGGACGTACTGGCTCGGTCGCGTCATGCCCAGCAGGCTCACCGCCGGCGCCAGCCAGCGACCGATGCCGGCCGACAGCATCCGGGCCGCGGCGGATTCCAGATCCTCGGGAGTCTGGGCCATGCGCCACAGCAACAGCTCGCCCTCGGTACGGAGCCCGGAGGTCGAGTAGGCGTGCTGGGTGATCCGTTGCGTGGCCGGCCCGAGCTCGGCGCAGAAGGCGTCGATATCGGCCTGACGGTCTGCGGCCGAGCGCCGGCGCCAGGCAGGATCCAGGCGCAGCAGGGTGGCGCTGACGTAACGCTCGTCGGTCATCGGTCGAGATCCTCCCGCAGCCAGGACGCGGCCTCGGCCGCGAAGTAGGTGACGATCAGGTCGGCGCCCGCCCGCGCGATGGCGGTCAGGCTCTCGAGCGCCACGGCACGCCGATCGAGCCAGCCGTTCTGGGCGGCGGCCACCAGCGCGGCGTATTCACCGGAGACCTGGTAGGCAGCCAGGGGCAGCCCGGTGCGCGCCCGCGCTGCGGCGATGAGGTCGAGCGCCGGCACGGCCGGCTTCAGCATGATCATGTCGGCGCCCT
>JAICUY010000058.1 GCA_025935615.1 Steroidobacteraceae bacterium | reverse complement strand
CTTCGACGTCATCTCGGCATCCGGCGACGCCAGCCTGCGGCTGGTGGCCGGCGGCTACGTTCAGCCCATCAACGTCGACCTGGTCAGCAACTACGCCGACGTCTTCCCGTCGCTCAAGGACAAGCCGTGGAACACGGTCGACGGCGTGCACTACGGCATTCCGCACGGGCGCGGCGCGAACCTGCTCATGTGGCGCACCGACACGGTGACCACCGAGCCCGACAGCTGGGGCGCGGTCTTCGACGCCAACTCGCCCTACAAGGGCAAGGTCACGGCCTACGACGCACCGATCTACATCGCCGATGCGGCCGTCTACCTCATGAAGTCCCAGCCCGATCTCAAGATCACCAACCCCTACGCGCTCGACCAGACACAGTTCGATGCGGCGGTCAACCTGCTCAAGACGCAGCGCCCGCTGATCGGCGAGTACTGGAGTGACTACACCAAGGAGATCGAGGCCTTCACGAACGGCAACTCGGTGCTCGGCACCACCTGGCAGATCATCACCAACCTGCTGCAAGGCGCCGAGGATCCGGTGCCGGTGAAGGCCATCAAGCCCAAGGAGGGCGCCACCGGCTGGTCGGACACCTGGATGATCAACTCCAAGACGCAGCATCCCAACTGCGCCTACAAGTGGCTCAACCACATCGTGGCGCCCGACGTGAACATCCAGGTCGCCGAGTGGTTCGGCGAGGCGCCGGCCAACTCGAAGTCCTGCGAGCAGGCATCGACGCCTGACTTCTGTGACATCTTCCAGGCAGAGGAGACCGACTTCTGGAACGACGTCTACTACTGGACGACGCCCACCAAGAAGTGCCTCGACGGTCGGGGCGACATCTGCGTCGGCTTCGATGACTGGATCAAGGCCTGGACCGAGATCAAGGGCTAGGCTCACAGACCGATGCCCGGCGGCCGCGCAGCGGCCGCCGGGCCTGACCGGCTCCACATGACAGCCGTCTCGACCGCGTCCGCCACGCCCTCGCCCATGCGCCGGCTGGCGGCGTTCTTCCACCGGCAGCCGCGCGCTGCGCTGGCCCTGCTGCTCGCCCCGCCGCTCGGCTGGCTGCTGATCGCCTACCTCGGCTCGCTGGCGATCCTGTTCCTGAACGCCTTCTTCCGGATCGACCCTTTCACCACCGATATCGTCCGCCAGCCGGGGCTGCAGAACTTCGAGCGGCTGGCCACCACCGAGGTGTATCGGACCATCACCCTGCGCACCCTGGGAATTGCGGCCGCGGTGACGCTGACCACGGCCGTGCTCGCCTTTCCGGTGGCGTACTACATGGCCCGGGTCGCGTCGCGACGCACGCGCGGCCTGCTGGTGGTGGCCATCCTGATGCCGCTGTGGGCGAGCTACCTGGTCAAGGTGTACGCCTGGCGCGTGATCCTGGCCGAGGACGGCATCCTGAACTGGGCGCTGGCGCCGATCGGCCTCAAAGGACCGGGCTTCGGTGACGTGGCCACCTGGCTCGTCTTCAGCTACCTGTGGCTGCCGTACATGATCCTGCCGATCTACGCCGGGCTCGAGCGCATCCCATCCTCGCTGCTCGAGGCGTCCGGCGATCTCGGCGCCCGGACGTGGACCACGTTCCGGCGCATCGTCCTGCCGCTCGTCTTTCCCGCGATGGTGGCTGGCTCGATCTTCACCTTCAGCCTGACCATGGGCGACTTCATCGCGCCCCAACTCGTGTCGAGCACCCAGTTCATCGGCAACGTCATCTACGCCAACGTGGGCAGCTCGGGCGACCTGCCCTTCGCCGCGGCGTTCGCGACGGTCCCGGTGATCGTGATGATCGGCTACCTGCTGCTCGCCCGGCGTCTGGGTGCGTTCGAGGCGCTGTGATGGTGGGCAGCGTCGCGGCCCGCATCGGCCTGCGGCTGGCGACGGCCGTCGTCCTGGCCTTCATCTACATCCCACTGGCGCTCGTGGTCCTCTACGCGTTCAACACGAACCTGGTGCCGTCCTGGCCGATCCCGGGACTGACGTTGCACTGGTGGGAGCGGGCGCTCGCCAACCCGGGTGTGCGCGACGCGCTCCTGTCCTCGGTGCTCGCCGGGCTCGGGGCCACGCTCATCGCCCTGGCGCTGGGCAGCCTGGCTGCGCTGGCGGTGCATCGGTACCGCTTCTTCGGCCGCGAGGCGGTCAGCTTCCTGGTGATCCTGCCGATTGCGCTGCCCGGCATCGTGACCGGCATCGCCATCAACTCGGCGGTCGGCACGCTGGGGCTCGGCCTCGGCATGGCGACCGTGATCATCGGCCACGCCACCTTCTGCGTGGTCCTCGTCTACAACAACGTCATCGCCCGCTTCCGGCGGACAAGCGGCTCGGTCGAGGAGGCGTCCGCCGACCTGGGGGCCGACACGTGGCAGACGTTCCGCTACGTGACCCTGCCGGCGGTGCGCAGCGCCATGCTGGCAGGCGGGCTCCTGGCCTTCGCGCTGTCGTTCGACGAGATCATCGTCACGACCTTCACCCGCGGCGACGTCCAGACCCTGCCGATCTGGATCTTCAACAACTACCGCCTCGCCAACCAGGCACCCATCGTGAACGTGGTGGCGGTGATCGCCATCGCGCTGTCGGTGATCCCGGTCTACCTGGCCTCACGACTGTCCTCCGAAGCCGCTTCCGCTCGCTGATTGCTCAGCTTGGAAAGCCGTTGCCGTTGCTGCAGGCCGTGGCGGTGGCGGTGAGCAGCGCCTGCAGCGCGGTGCTGAAGATCAGTCCACGCAGCAGCCTTCGAGCGCTTCGCGCGAACCGGGTGGTGGCGGCGATGGGGGAGCGGGTCATGGTCGTGCCTCCTGTGGCCCGCGCGTCCCGGCGTGCTTGCGCCGGCGAGTGGCGCGGAGCGACAGCAAACCGCACGACCCATTACCAGCCACTTACCAGCGGCTTACCGCTGGCCGGCGGTGTCTCATGGAATCAATGCCCGCGCGGTGGGTATTCGTAACCGCGCCAGGTACAAGTGCCCCGGCGGGGGTCTCGCGCTAGCCGACCGAGATGAGGATGATCCCCACCACGGCCAGCCCGACGGCGGCGTAGCCAAGCCGCGGCAGGCCCTGGTGCAGGATCAGCCCGGCCAGCAGCATCGTCACCAGCGGATACATGCCCGACAGGGCCGCCGCCAGCCCGACCGCGATGTCGGCGCTCGACAGCACGAACAGGCCGTTGCCGGTCGCATCGAGCACGCCGGCCACCACCAGGAGCGGCCATGCGGCTCCCAGGCCGCGGCCGCCTCGACCTCGCGCGAAGACGAGCACGACGGCACCCATGAACGCGCTCGCCGAGAAGCGGGTCGTGGTCAGGGCCCACAGCGGATCGGCCTGCGCCGCGAGGTCGAGCAGCACGTACCACATGCCGAACGCGACTGATGCGCCGGCGGCGAGCAGCAGCGCCGACCGCGTCGCCGAGTCTCGAGCGGCGCCCGCCGCGGCCGCGCCGGCTGCACCCGCACACGCCACTCCCAGCAGCGGGCCAATGCCGATGTGCGCTCGATATGCGACCACGCTCACGACGAGCGGCAGCACCAGCGAGCCGATGGCCGAGATGGCGGCGACGAGGCCCATGCTGCCCATCGACAGGCCGCGGTACAGCGCGGCCACGCCGACGACGCCGAACAGGCCGGCAGCCGCAGCGATCAGCAGCGGACCGGCCGAAGGCACGGGCGGCCGCACGACCAGCAGCAGCACAAGCATGCCCAGCGCGCCGACCAGCTGCGAGCCGGCGGCCGCCACCATCCCGCCGACATGGCTGCTGGCTCGTCCACCGGAGAAGTCGCCCGCGCCGAACGCGACGGCGGAGCCGATGCCCTCCACGATTCCGGACCCGATCACAGCCGGCGGACTGTAACAGCCGACAGGACTATGGGCAGCGGTCGACAGTGCCCCGTATCCTGAGGCGCATTCAGCCTGGCCCGAGGAGCGTGAAGTGATCATCGAAGAGGGGACGCCGGTACCGAGCACCGGCCCGCGTCGTTCGCCATGGACGGTGGCGGTGGTCGCTGCCGTCGCCGCGCTCGCCGTTGCGATCGGCGGCGTTGCCGGCGCCTTTGTCACCAACGGCAGACCCGCCGGAGCCGGCGCGGGAGGAGCGGCGGCCTACGTTCCGGCCGACGCGTTTCTCTATATGGAAACCCGCCTCGACCTTCCCGGCGACCAGCGTGAGAAGCTCCGCCAGGTGCTCGAGCGCTTCGAGCCGCTCGATGTCGACACCATCCTCGGACCGGGCCTGGCGAACTGGCTGGACGAGCAGCTGGCCAAGGACCACGCCAGTGGCAGCGGTCCGGATGTCACCTACAGCCGCGACGTCGCGCCGTGGTTCACCGGCGAAGTTGCCTTCGCGATGACCGACTATCCGTCGACGACGACCGTCCCCATGGCAGTCCCCAACGGCGTCGCGCTGATCGCGTCACGCGACAAGACGGCCGCGACCGCCTTCGCCGACAAGCTGCGCGCCGCAGCCCAGGACCAGGGCGCGTCATTCAGCTCGCAGTCGCACGCCGGGGCCGAGGTCTGGTCGCTGGTGCAGGGCAACGACGCGTCCCCGCTCGGACCCATGACGCCAGGTTTCGCCTATGCCGTCACCGCCGATCAGGTCGTCATCGGCTCGGGAGCCGATGCGGTCAATGCCGCGCTCGACGTCCACGCCGGGAGCGCGCCGAGCCTGGCGCAGCGTGCCGAATTCAACGCTGCGGCCGCGCGCCTGCCGGCCGATCGCGTCGCCTACGCATCCATCGACTACGGGCCGATGCTCGACAGCCTCCGCAAGGAGATGCAGCAGCTGGGCGGCGAGGCCGATGCGTTCATCGACCAGATGGCGGCCGCCATGCCCGACTTCGCGCTGTGGTCGGCGCGCTTCGAGGCCGATCGGCTGGTCTTCGATGCCGTCGTCGACCAGCCCGACTCGGCGGTCGCCCCCGACAACCACGCGCGCAGCGGGGCGCGGTGGGTCCCCGGTGACGCGATCTTCTTCGCCGACTCGGCCAACCTGGGCAAGGCCCTCACCGCCGGCATCGGCTCGATGCAGTCGACGTTCGGTGCGGCCGGCATGCAGGCGCAGCTCAAGCAGGTCGAGGACGCGCTGGGCGGTGATCTCGAGTCGTTCGTCGACTGGATCGGCGACGGTGGCATGGTCGCCGGTTGGGACGGAGACCAGCCCTACGCCGGGCTGGTGCTGATTCCGAACGATCCGGACGCCGCCCGCGAGCGCCTGGGCCGGCTCACGGCGTTGGCCAAGCTCGCCACCGGCCAGGCCGGCAGCGGGCTGAGCATCACCGACCACCAGGTCGACGGCCAGACGGTGACGACCTTCCGCTACGGGTCCGGGGCGGACGCCATGGGTCCATCCAACATCACGCTGCAGTACGCGGTCACCGACGAGCGCGTGCTGATCGGCTTCGGCGACCGCTTCGTCACGAAAGCGCTCCGCCTTGGTGAAGCCGATTCGCTGGCGTCGTCGGAGCGCTACCGGCAGGCGATCGATGCGGTCGGCGGATCGGCGAATGCCGGTGCGATGTTCCTCGACCTGGCTGCGCTGCGCAGCGTCGCCGAAGCCGCCCTCCCCGCGGATGCCCGCTCGGACTACGACGCCGCGCGCCCGTACCTCGAGCCGTTCGACTACGTGGCCGGCACCACCCGCGCCGATGGGGAGCAGATGATCGGCAGGATGGCAATCGTCGTTCGCTGACCCGCCGTAGAATCAGCCCCTCGAAGCGTTCCTTCAGGGGGATCTCCTCAGCGTGACCCGCATCCTGCTCTACACGGGCAAAGGCGGCGTCGGCAAGACCAGCGTGGCGGCAGCCACGGCCTTGGCCTGTGCCGAACGCGGCTATCGGACCATCGTGCTCTCGACCGACATCGCCCACAGCCTGGGCGATGCCTTCGGCGTGGAGCTCTCGCCCGAGCCGATCGAGGTCGCTCCCAACCTGTGGGGCCAGGAGTCGGAGGTCTTCCACAACGTCGCCAAGTACTGGGGCCGGATCCAGCAGTACGCCGCATCGGTCCTGCGCTGGCGAGGCCTGGACGAGGTGCTCGCCGAGGAGATGACGGTGCTGCCGGGGATGGACGAGGTCGGCAGCCTGCTGTGGATCGCCGAACACCACGACTCGGGGCTCTACGACGTCATCGTGGTTGACGCCGCGCCGACGGGCGAGACACTGCGGCTGCTGAGCCTGCCCGAGGCCGCCAAGTGGTGGATGGAGAAGGTCGAGCCGTTGGGTCGCCGCATCTCCAAGCTGACCGGCCCCATCATCCAGCGTGTCGTCGGCATGCCGATGCCCAACGACGCGGTCTTCGACGCTGGTGAGGAGCTGTTCGCGAAGCTCGAGCACATGCACGAGCTGCTGGCCGATCGCGAGAAGACGTCCGTTCGCCTGGTGCTGACCCTGGAGCAGGTGGTGATCAAGGAAGCCGAGCGATCGTTCACCTACTTCCACCTGTATGACTACCCGACCGACCTGGTGGTCGCCAACCGGGTTCTGCCGAAGGGCGTGGGTGACTATTTCCAGACCTGGTACGACGCTCAGCAGGCCTACATGCCGCTGGTGGAGCAGGCATTCACCCCGATTCCGGTGCGCACGGCGCCGTACTTCGATCGTGAGATGGTCGGCCTCAGGATGCTGCGCGAGCTGGCCGACGAGCTGTACGACGGCATCGACCCGACCGAGTTCTTCTATCGCGGCCGCCCCTATCGAGCGACGCGACAGGACGGCGTCTACGAGCTGGCGGTGGAGCTGCCGTTCACCAGCAAGGAGCAGATCCAGCTGTCACGCCGCGCGGATGAGCTGCTGATCGACGTCGGCACCTGGCGCCGCAACCTGGTGCTGCCGCGCGTGCTGGTCGACGCGCCCACGCTCGACGCGCGCTTCGACGACCATGTGCTCAAGATTCGCTTCGCGGCACCGCCCAATGCAAACCAGCAGGAGGTAACGAGGCCATGATGGACGAGGATCGGGTGATCGAGCTCGAGGAGCGCATCGCGCAGCTCGAGCAGCGGCAGCGTCGCGGAGGCGCCGGGCGCTCGGCGGCCGAGACCGCGTTCTGGGCGGTCATGCACAACGTCTTTCCCGAGGATGCCCGGCGCCACCTCAAGAACGCGGGACGCGAGCAGCTGCTGGCGGCGCGGGTCTACCTCGACAACTGGATCGCCAGGCTCGACGAGCAGGAGAGCGGCGCGGCCGCCGCACCACCACCACCCGTCGCGGAGAGCATCGAGGTCAAGTAGACCGCCCGCGTGGCCGTTCAGCGGCTGGCCTGGGACCACGCCGACGACGCGCCGTCGAGCGCATCGGTCGAGGCTAGGCTGCGGCGTGAAGGTGTCAGGCCGTACGCCTGGTCGAATGCTGCGGGCGATCGGTACGCGGCGCATACACACGGCTACACCAAGCTGCTGATGTGCGCCGCGGGATCGATCACGTTCGTGCTCGGCGACCACGAGATCGAGCTGCGCCCGGGCGATGGCTTCGTCCTGCCGCCGAATACGCCACATGCGGCGGTTGTCGGCCCGCGCGGCTGCACCTGCCTCGAGGGACACCGCTGAATCCCTGGACCGCGGAACCGCCCCGCTCCGCACCTTCGCCAGCGGAGGTGAAGCTGCTCGCCGACTTCCGCGGTCGCCTCCAGGTCGAGTTGCTGCGCAGCCGCTTGGCCGAGCTGCCGGCACCGCGGCATCGCGCCTCCGACCCCCGCCGTATGGAGGCGGCCGAGCAGTTCGTCGAGCAGGGTTTCGTCTCGGCCGGCTGGACCGCCGAGCGGCAGTCGTTTCCCGGCGGGGTCAACATCGTCGCCACCCTCGAAGCGAGCGACCCGGCGGCGCTGGTCGTGGTCGCCCACCTCGACACCGTCGCCGGTTCGGGCGGCGCTGACGACAACGGCAGCGGCGTGGTCGCCCTGCTGGAGCTTGCCCGCCTGCTGGCGGCCGTGCCGCTCAAGCGCACGATCGTCCTGGCCGCGGTCGACCTCGAGGAGGCCGGCAGCTTCGCCGGCAGCGAGGCGCTCATCGGACGACTGACCGCTGAACGGCCGGTCGCAGGCGCCATCGTGCTCGAGTCGATTGCCTTCACCGATGCGCGCCCCGGCACGCAGCGCATCGCGCCGGGTCTCGGTCTGCTCTATCCCGGACAGCTGGCGCGCGCCCGCGCCATGAAGATGGCCGCGACCTGGACGCTCGTCGTGTACCGCGCCAGCGCGCTGGTCCTGGCACGCGCCCTGGCCGACGGGCTGGCGGCGGCGGCAACACCGGATGCGCCGCTGCTGGTCCGAGATCCGCTCGATCTCCCGTTCATCGGGCGCCTGCTGCCGTGGCTGGTGCCCACCGTCCGCCACTTCGCGCGCAGCGACCACGTCGCCTTCTGGCGCCACGGCATTCCGGCCATCCTGGTGACCGATACGGCCGACATGCGCAATCCGCGCTACCACACCGGCATGGACCTGCCCGACAGCCTCGACTACCAGCGCCTGGCCGATACGATCCTGGCCACCGCGCTCGCGGTGACGCGCCTGACCCGAGGCGTCAGTCCAGGCTGAGCAGGTCGGCGCGGTCGCCCCAGTGCTTCAGGAACCGATAGAAGTTGCGCTTCGAGAGCCGGTCACGCTCGGCACCGGGGAGAGCCGTCCAGCCGCGATGCTCGTGTCGCTGGAGCGGCAGCTCGACAGCAACCGCCCGCCAGCCGGCGTCGCGCACCGCGAACGACAGGTCGATGTCTGCGTTTCGGTAGAACCGGAAATGGCGATCGAAGCCGCCGATCGCGCGCAGCGCCTCGCGCCGCACCGCGAGGCAGTAGCCCTCCACCGCGTGCACCGGACCGCGCTCGACCTCGTGAAAATGCCGCGCGTTCTGGGTGACAAGGCCGAAGCCACCGGCCAGCCCGATCTGCGGATCGTCAAACGCGGCAAGCAGCGGCGCGAGGAAGTCGCCGGTCGGCTCGAGCGACGTGTCGACCAGCACGATGACCGCACCGCGGCAGCGGCGCAGGCCGAGGTTGGCCGCATCGGCCCAGCCGAGCCGCTGGCTGGTCTCGAGCAACGTCGCGTTGCCGGGAAGGAGCGGCCGCACCTCGTACGACGGCGCGTTGCCGACCACGATGAGCTCGCACTCGACCGTCGGCGGATGGGCGGCCAGGGCGGCGATGAACCGTCCCAGATCGTCGCCGTGGTCCTCGGCAATGAGCACGACCGACGCGCCCAGCGCCGCCGGCTCGTCGAGCAGTGACGCAAGATCCTCGTCGTTGACATAGCCGGTCGCCACCGGCACCTCGGGCAACGCTGGCCGGAGCGTCGAGCCGGACGGGGAATCCTGCACCTCCCATCCCAGAGAGCGCAGCTCGTCGCGCAGCGCATCGGCCTTCGCGAAATCTCGTTCCGAGCGCGCCAGCTCTCGTTGCTGGAGCAGGCGCCGCGGGCGGTCCGTATCGGTCAACGCACGACGTGCCCGGATTCGTCGCGTGGCAGCTTGTGCGGCCCCATCGTCGCCGGCTGGTAGCGGAGTCGCTCGACCGGCTCGCCGCCAAGCAGGTGGCGCTCGAAGATCTCGTCGGCGTCGTCAGGCGAGACGCCGGCGTACCAGACCGCATCGGGATAGACCACCAGCATGGGCCCGTTGCCGCACTGGCTGAAGCAACCGGAGTGGTTGATCCGGACCCGATCGGCCAGCCCGGCGGCCTTGACCAGTGCCTTGAGGCGGGCATGCACGCCGAGCCCGTCGCCGTCCACCGCGGGGCACCACTCGCCGCGGGTGCAGACGAAGACGTGGCGTTCGTAGACAGACATGAAAGCGGAAGTACCCCTGGCTGCGACCCGAAAGTACCGGGCCCCGAAACGGCACCTCAACCTTACTATCCGATCACGAGCCGCGCCCACCGCACCCTGGCCCGGGGCGCTCGCAACGAGAAGTCCGACCAATGATGACCAACGAAGTGGGAAAGCTGCTGACGGCCTCCGAGGTGGCCGAGATGCTGCACCTGCACGTCAACACCGTGAAGCGCCTGGGTGATCGCGGCGAGCTGCCGTTCTTCCGGGTCTGCAAGCGCGGTGATCGTCGCTTCCGCTACGACGACGTGCTCGACTTCCTGCGCCGCGCCAAGTAACCGAATCTCGCCGCCGGGCGTCCGCTGCGACCACCGGCGCCGATTGCATGCCCGTCCCGGCCCACACCGGGGCGCGCTCGTTCCCTGCCAGGGGGCGACACAACGACCGCCGAGGTGCCAAATTCTCGGCGGTCGTTCACGTTCGAGGGCAAGCGGCCGTCCAGCTTCGCGGGCATACTGACCGGCCATGACCGATGAACCACAGCTGCGGCTGGCCGAAGGCCGCCGGCTGCTCGACCGAGGGGAGCTCGATGCGGCGGTGCGGATCCTCGGTCCGCTCACCGGCCATCCCGATGCCGACCTTGCCGGTGAGGCCTGGCTGTCGATCGGCCAGGCGCGCTACCGACAAGACGATGAGCCCGGTGCCCTGGCCGCGTGGCAGCAGGCAGCCGACAGCGGCGGCCGCGCCGCGTGGGTCGGCTGGCGCTCGGTCGCCGAGCAGCTCGTCCGCGACGGCCATCTCGAGGATGCCATCGCCGCCTATCGCGAGGCGGACAAGCGGGCGCCGTCCGGCGAGCGGGGAGCGATCGCCAATCGCATCGCCTGGCTGCTGAAGGAGACCGGCCACGACTTCGCGGCGCGGCGGCAGTTCAACCGTGCCCGCGGCCCGTACGCGACCTACGCGGCCTGGGTCACCTGGGCAATCATCGCCATCAACCTGCTGGTCTTCGGGATCGACGTCGTGCTCACCGGCGGCGGGACGTTGAGCCTCGGCTTCTCAAGCGGCGGGACGGGTCCGCTGGGCGAGCAGCTGCTCATCTTCGCTCCGGCGGTGGCGGCCGGGGAGTGGTGGCGCATCATCGGCAGCGCGTTCGTCCACCTCGGCGTCCTGCACATCGCCTTCAACATGTACGCGCTGTACCTGTTCGGCCCCATCCTCGAGCAGATGTACGGGCATGTCGAATACTTCGTCATGTACCTGCTCTGCGCGGCCGGCGGCAGCGTCCTCACGATCCTGATCGACCCGCAGCAGGTCGCCGGCGGGGCGTCGGGCGCGATCTTCGGCCTGTTCGGGCTGGCGTTCGTGGTCACGCGTCGCCATCACGTGGCGACGACGCGCCAGGCGCGCGCGCTGCTGAGCCAGGTCGGCGTGCTGCTGGTCATCAACCTCGTGCTTACGTTCACCCCGGGGTTGAACATCAGCTGGACCGGCCACGTCGGCGGCCTGATCGTGGGCGGCGTGCTCGGGTTCATCCTGCCGCCGCAGCACGTCGAGACGCTGGCGACCATGTTCCGCGGCCCGTCAGGCGAACGGCTGACCAGACCGATGCCCGTCGTCCTGCGGGCGTCCGTCTACCTGGTCATGGCGGTGCTGCTGGTGGCGGGCACATACGTGGCGGTGCTGCGCGTGCCGGCCTTCGGCTGAGGCCCGGGTCCTAGTCGGCGGAGTCGGCCAGCATCACGCGGACGAGGCCGCGCAAGCCAATCTCCTGTGCCTCCGCAATCCGCTGCTCGGCTCGATGCATGAGGCGGTGGCGCATCAGGATCGCGTACTCCAGCGCTCCTGCCGTCAGCGCGACGAGCACGAGGGCCCGCGTCAGCAGGTCGAGATCACCGGGAGCTGGCATGCGGCAGTTGTATGCCGGCCCACCGCTCCCCGAAATGGCGCGAAGGTACCGATACGGCCGCCATCGCGCGGGACTATTCCCACGCGGATGAAAGGACTCGCTGGTGGCCGTCAGGCGTCAAATATTCGCCAGCTGGAT
>JAICUY010000048.1 GCA_025935615.1 Steroidobacteraceae bacterium | reverse complement strand
CGCGCTCGGCCAGCACCTCGAGCGGCGCCTCGACGTAGACCTCCACGAACCGGCCGATGCGGTCGCGCATCTCGTCGCGCGTGGCGCGGTACGGCGAGATGACCGCGGCCACGGCGACCACGTCGTTCCGTGAGAGGACTTCGCACACCCAGCCGACGCGCCGGATGTTGGTGTCGCGATCCTCGCGGCTGAAGCCGAGGCCCGCGGTGAGATGGGTGCGCACCACGTCGCCGTCGAGCACCTCCACACGCAGGCCGCGCGCGCGCAGCTCGCGCTCCAGGAGCGCCGCGATCGTGCTCTTTCCGGCGCCTGACATGCCGGTGAGCCAGATGGTGAAGCCGGTCGAGGTGTGCGCAGGCGGAGTACCGGCGCCGCCGCTCAGGTGCATGGGTCCGGATGGTAGCCGACCGTATCGGTCAGGTCAGAGCGGCCAGACGATGGGCACCACGATCATGATCACGGCGATCACCAGGATGGTCAGCGGCGCGCCAAGCCGCGCGTAGTCGCTGAAGCGGTAGCCGCCCGGCCCGTAGACCATGGTGTTGGTCTGGTACCCGATCGGCGTCAGGAACGAGGACGAGGCGGCGATGGTGAGCGCGATGGCGAACGGTCGGGGGTCGAGACCGGACGCGGTGGCCGTCGCGATCGCGATCGGGAACATGAGCACGGCGGCGGCATTGTGGGTGATGACCTCGACCAGGGCGATGGTCGCCACCACGATGCCGAACAGCAGCGCCAGCGGGCCGAAGCCGGCCGCCACGCCGACCAGGCCGCTGGCGAGGGTGTCCGCCAGGCCGCTGCTCTCGATGGCCGCGCCGATGCCGAACGAGGCGGCGATCAGCACGATCACGTCGAGGTCGACGGCGTCGCGGGCCTCTCCCGGCGTCAGCACGCCGAACAGGACCAGCAGCCCGGCGCCGGCCAGCGACGCTTCGAGGATCGGCACCAGCCCGCTGCCCGCGGCCACCACGATTCCGAAGCCGATGAGCGCGACCAGGCCCGCACGCCGGGTGCTGGCCGGCATGTGGCCGCCGAGCCGCGAGATGAGCAGATAGTCGCGGTGGTCGTACCAGCGATCGCGGAAGCCCGCATCGCTGAGCAGCAGCAGCGTGTCGCCGATCTGCAGCCTGATGGCGCCCAGCTTGGCCTCGATCCGGCGCCCCGCGCGGTGCACCGCCAGCACGGCCGCACCGTAGCGGTTGCGGAAGCCGGACTCGCGCAGGGTGCGGCCCACCAGGGGCGACGAGGGACCGATGACCGCCTCGAAGAACGCGGTGCGCATCGGGTCGAAGGGCGGCAGGTGCCCGCGCTCGGCCGTCACCAGGCCGCGCGTCCGCTGCAGGTCGACCACGAGATCGGCGCGTCCGACGAACCGCAGTCGGTCGTCACCGCGAAGGGCGAAATCGGGCCCGACCGGCGCGATCAGCTCACCACTGCGCTCGATCTGCACCAGGAAGACGCCCTGCAGATGCCGCAGGCCGGCTTCGGCGACCGTCTTTCCGTCGAGCGGGCCACGGTCGACGACGTCCATGTCGACCACGAACTCGCGCACGTCGCCGGTGATGTCCTCGCGTGCGGCACGCCGCGCCGGCAGGATGCGGGGCGCCAGCAGAACGATGGCCGATACGCCGATGATCGCCACCGGCAGGCCGACCCAGGTGAGCTCGAACATCCCGATCCCGGGCATCCCGCTGTTGACGAGCAGCCCGGAGACGACGAGGTTGGTGGAGGTCCCGATGAGCGTGATGACGCCACCCAGGATGGTGGCGAAGCTGACCGGCATGAGCAGCAGCGACGGCGAGATGCCGCGCCGGATGGCCCACTCCTCGACCTGAGGAGCCAGCATCGCTACGATCGGTGTGTTGTTCAGGAAGGCCGATGCGGCGGCTGTCGGGGTCAGCAGCCGTGCCAGCTGCCAGCGCGGGCCGACCCCGTTGCCGAGCGTCGCGGCCACGAGCGGCGTGAGCACGCCGGTCTTCTCGACGGCGCGCGCCAGGATGTAGAGCGCCGCGACCGTGATCGGCGCCGGATTCGAGAACCCGGACAGCGCCTGCTTGGAATCGATGATGCCAAGCAGCAGCAGCACAACGACCGCGATGCCCACCGCCGCCGCCGGAGCGATGAGCTCGCGGGCGAGGACGATCACCAGCGCCACGATCAGCGCGAGAGTGACCCAGGCGGACAGTTCCATCGGTTGGTCAGGATAGCGCAACGCTTTTCGTTGCGGTACGATCGGGCCGCATCCTTCGAACAGATGGAGGTGGACCGATGCCGGTGGCCGCACAGCTCAAGCTCGAGGCACTGACCCGCGACCTGGGAAGTCAGGCGGCGGTCGCGCGCACGCTGGGCGTCAGCCCGTCGCGGGTCAGCCGCTGGCTGCGCTCCGGCGAGCAGCCGGATGCCGAGCATCAGGCCCGCCTCGATGGGCTGGAGTTCGTCCTGTCGCGCCTCCAGCGGCGCTATCGGCTCGAGACCGCCCGCAAATGGCTGCTGGGAACGAACGCCTTCCTGGGGGAGCGGCGCCCCATCGACCTCGTCGCCGATGGCCGAATTGCCGAGGTGATCGCCGCCATCCAGGCCGATGAAGCCGACGCCTACGCGTAGGGCGTTCCAGACAGCGAGGTGCTGTACCGGGTCTTTCCGCAACTGCCGACGGCTGGGCTCAGCGAATGGGGTGGACCGCTGTATGTTGCCCGGGTGCGCCAGGGCGTCGGGCGTCACGACAACCCGCTGCACTACGGCGCCCTCTACCTGAGCCGCTCGCCCGAATCGGCCGTCGCCGAATCGATCCAGAAGTTCCGCGGACAGACGCTCACCGACGGTGATCTCGAGCTGGTCGATGGGCGGCGCTACGCGCTGGCGAGCATCGACGATGCCTCGCTCGGCGATGCCTCGCTCGGCGATGCGGGCCCCGCCGTGATCGATCTCGACCAGCCGCGCGAGCTGATGCGACGCGACCTCCGCCCGTCACGCGTCGCCACCCGCCTGCGCGAGCGGACCCAGCCCATGGCCCTGGCCATCTTCGACGAGGGGGCGGCCGGAATCGGCTGGTGGTCGACGCTCGAGGCCAGCTGGCCGAACGTCACGCTGTTTGCACCGCGCGCGGTCGAGCACCTCTCGCTGGCGGCGGATCCCGAGCCGCTGTCCGTCTCCCATCCGGCCCTCATCACGGCCGCGAATTTGCTTGGCCTGCGGCTATCGGCGCGAGCGCGCTGAGGGCAGCGGACCGACCTGTCCCGGTCGCACCTGTTACCATTCCGCCGCGATTTCTGGCACCAACGAAGGGAACACGTGAGACCCGCCAGCCGGCTAGCTCCGATACGACGCCACCGCCGCACATCGGTTCGCGGCCTCCTCCTCTCCCTCCTCCGACCCTCGCGTTTCGCGCTGGTGGGCGCCATCGGCATCGCCGTCAACGCCGTGGCGCTCGTCGTCTTCGCCGAGGGATTCAACATCCACTATGCGCTGGCGGTGGTGCTCGCCTCGCAGGTCTCGACGCTCCACAACTTCGTGCTCACCGAGTGGTGGGTCTTCCGCGGCCACAAGTCCCATCGGCACCTGCTGGTCCGCTACCTCGCCTTCAACGCCCTCAACATCGCCACCCTGTTCGTCCGCGTGCCGGTGGTCGTCTTCCTGACCGAGTGGTTCGGCGTGCACTACCTCATCTCGAACTTCCTGGCCATCGGGCTCACGTTCGGGCTGCGCTACGTGGTCGCCGAGAACTGGATCTGGGCAGGGCGCGACGCCAGCGATCAGCGGCCGGTCGACGGCTGGTTCAACTACCGGATCCACGACGTCGCGACCGTGCGCTCCCAGATCGCGCTTCCCGAGCTGGCGGTCTTCAACGTGGCGGAGGCGGTTCCGGGGGACATCGTGGTCAGCCGCAAAGGTTGGCTCGGCGGATGGCCGCGCGCCAAGGCGAGCATCACCTCCGACGGCTCGTTGATCAGCTATCGCGAGCAGCTCGGCCTCGGTTCGGTCGCGTTCGACGTCGAGCTCGGCCCCACCGTCCAGCTGCGCGCCAACTGGCTGCTGGCGTGGTCGCACCACGTCCTCTACACCAACATGGTCGAGCCGCTGCTGCGCTTCCTGATGGTCAGCCGGGATTCGGTGCTGCTGCATGCCGCATCGGTCGATGCCGATCGCGGAGCGGTCCTCCTCTCGGCGCAGACCGATACGGGAAAGACCAGCACCCTGCTGCGCCTGCTGATGGAGCACGACTGGGCCTTCATGGGCGACGACATGGCGGTGGTCAAGCCGGATGGCACGGTCCTCTCCTATCCCAAGCCGATGACGCTGTCGTTCCACACCATGAGCGCCGTCAATGAGGCGGCCCTGCCGCTGGCCGACCGGATCATGCTCGCCATCCGCAGCCGGGTGCATTCCAAGAAGGGCCGCTCCATCGGCCAGGCCATCGGGCGGCTGCCGGTGCCGATCGTGACCATCAACGCGGTGGTCCAATTGCTGGTGCCGCCGCCCAAGTACCACGTCTCGTCGCTGATCGACTGCGACTTCTCGTCGAGCGCGCCCATCGACGCCACCATCCTGATGGAGCGCGGCGAGAGCAGCCTGCTGGAGGAGACGGAGCTGGAGGAGACGCTCGATCAGCTGCTGGCCAACACCGAGGACGCCTACACCTTCCCGCCTTTCGCCACCTTCGCGCCACTGCTGAGCTTCGGCGGCAGGGACCTGACGGCGTTGCGCGAGCGCGAACGCGACCTGCTGCGGACCGCGATCGTCTCCGCCTGGCGCGTGCGGCTGCGCGTGGTGGGCCACGAATGGTCGACGATCATCCCCACGCTCCTCGACGGCACCCGGACGGCGACTTCGGCCGGCCCGGTCGTGCCTCCCGCGCCGCAGCCGAAGGTCGCGACCGGAAAGGTCGCAACCGGGTAGTTGGACCAGGCGTGACCACGGAGACCGATGCGCGAACGGATCTGACCCGGCTCGCGGACGCACTGCGCAAGGCGCGATCGGTCACGGCGCTGTGCCACGAGAACCCGGACGCCGACACGGTCGGGGCGGCCATTGCGGTGGCGCTCATTGCCGCTCGCCTTGGCGCGGACTCCGAGATCGTCAGCGTCGACAAGCCGGCGCCGATGTTCGATTTCCTGCCGCGGATTGACGAGGTCCGCGCGCGCCCTCGGCTCGAGCCCGACCTGGCGGTGGTGTGCGACGCGGCGACGCTGCAGCGGGTGGGCCGGATTGCGGTCGAGTATGCGGACTGGCTGGGGCGGACCTGCCTGGTGAACGTGGATCACCACGTCAGCAACGACCGATTCGGCCAGCTGAACCTCGTCGATCCGACGGCCGCGGCGACCTGCGAGGTGCTGGCGCGGCTGGTCGACGAGCTGGGGCTGAAGATGGATGCCGACCTGGCCACGGCGCTGCTGACCGGGATCGTTCGGGACAGTCATGGCTTCGCGGACGGCGCGACGTCGGGGGGCACCCTTCGGATTGCCGCGTCGCTGGTCGATGCCGGCGCGCCGCTGGCCCAGATCCATCGGTCCATCCTGGGCGAGATGCCCTATGCGCAGATGGCGCTGTGGGGTCGGATGCTCAACGAGATCGGGCAGTCGGCGGATGGGCGGATCGTTTACACGGTCCTCACCCAGCGGATGCTCGACGAGACCGGCACGCAGCAGCACGATGCCGATGGAGTGGTCGAATTCATGGCGCAGGCCAAGGGGGCGGACGTCACCCTGCTGCTGCGTGAGCTCGGTCCGGCCGAGACACGGGTCAGCATTCGCACGACCGATGCAGTCGACGCCACCTCGATCGCGGCCCGGTTCGGCGGCGGTGGCCACCGCCGCCGCGCGGGCTGCACCGTCCATCTGCACGTGAATGACGCCGTGAACGAACTGATGCCAGGACTCTCGCCGTCACCGGCTTCCTGACGTTTCGGAGGTTCGGCGCCACTGCATGGACGCAACCGCGCCCACCGCGAGGAAGAGCAGGTACACGCGCGGCGGGGAGTGGAACATCGCGTTCGCGAATGACTCGGTAATAGCCTGGGCGAAGACCATTCCGGTGCCCAACCAGAAGGCGCGCATGAGCGCAGAATCGTCTTGACGAGCGGCTGTCCACAACATCCAGGCGACCGATGCGAGGAAGCCGACGTAGCCGATGAGCCCGATGATTCCGAATTCACCCAGGATCTGCGGCCAGAAGGTATCGGTCGCGTAGCGTGAATTCGTCGGCCGGAGTCCGGGGATCGTGCTGAGCCCGTATTCCTCGTACAGCGGGCTGTAGTCGACACGACTCATCCAGCTTGCGTAGCGGCCCAAACCGGCGCCCAGCGGCAACTTGTCGAGCGCGATCTTGACAGCACCTTCGTACAGCGCCACGCGTGCCTGCGGGCTCGGATCATTGTCGTCTGGCTCATCGCCGACGACGGGCGCCCGCGGAACGGGAACCGAACTCGACGTCGGAATGTAGCGGTCCATCGTGCGCGAGTAGAGGCTTCCGAGCAGCGGTATGAAGGCGAGGATGATGACCGCCAGGCCGATCCCCACAGGTGCCCAGGTGCGGGCCAGGTCGGCACGTGAAGGCCGGAAGCTCAAGGCGTGGGCGAACGCGGCACACACACCGATGAAGATGCTCGCGATCGCCTTCCGCCGTGCGGAAAGCATCGGGCCAAGCGAGAAGAGGAAGGCGAGCGCCAGCCAGCGGCGGCGGCGCGTCTCCACGTACATCGCGAACAGGAAGAGGGCCACGAACGCCGTGAACCACCCGAACAGGGCAGGGTGTACAAAGACCGCCTTGACGGTCGGAAGCGGGCCACGCGGCGGGAAGATCGGCAGCTCGAACACCCGCTGGAACGCAGCCGGGAAGACGAGTTCGATGATGCCGAGAGCCATGACGACGGCCCCGACGCCCAGCACGACCCGCATGGCGGCGGCGATCTCCCAGCGCCTGACCGGCGTCCAGATGACGGCATACAGGAACGCGATGGGTTTCCCGACCAGCATGAGCTCGGGCACCCAGACGGCGAGCGGAACGTTCGCGGCAACTGTCGAACCAAGTGCAGCGACGAACACCATCGCCACCGCTATCTCGCGCGGCCACCACAACCACGCTCGAATGCGCGGCACTGAGCGCACGAACGCGACGAGGACGATGAGGGCGGTGGCGACCTCGTCAAGCTGCTTGACGCTTCCGCCGATGTCGCGGGACAGCGTGTCATAGAAGAGCACGACCAATGCGAGGACCAGTAGCGCTTCGATGGGCCTCCAGAGATAAGCGACCAGCAGGATGGTGCCGGCCGAGATTGCGACCAGAAGCGAAAACGGGCGTGGAAGGTCGAATGCCGCGACGACGACGACAGCGATGAGTACCGCCGCCGCAATGACAATCGTTCGGCCGGCAAACCCAGTGGCCGTGTCGGCCGTCGTAAGCCGAACGAGGCGGGTCACGATCGAGGGCTGAAACGAAGGATGCGTCCGACGGCTTTGAAGTAATCGGCGTGCCGGAAGTATCTCCAGTACATCATTCGCGGGATCCGCGCGGCACGCAGTAGCAAGCGACTCCAAGCCGGAACGCGGATGGGTCCCCACGAATCGGGAAAGTCGTAGCCCCACTCCTCCATGTACGGACCAAAGACCCATGCCGCGCGCCTGATCGCCTTCGGCGTGTACCAGCTGGCGTAATCGCCTTCCTTGCCGGGAGTGCTGTTCAGCACCGGCAGCTGTCGCAGTGGCTCGACCCCGATTCGCCGCAACGCGACGTCGAAGTCCATGGCGAGCCGCTCGGTACGCATCACCATGTCCATGCGCCGGTGATCCATGGTTGTCCACGTGTCGTACGGGACGAGGTACCAGCGCTCGAGGAAGGTCGTGAAGTCTGCGTCCCGCTCGACTACCCAGCGGTGGATGCGCCGCTCGATCTTGCCGGACCAGGAGTTGCGGATTGAAAGCTGGCGTGGGTCGTAGAAACGGTCGTCCTTGTTGGCCCGCAGGTGCGCGTACCTCGTCACGGCGACGTCCAGCGGGTTTCGGACACTCGAGAAGGAAAAGTAGGTCTTCTGGTCGTCGGTCGCCTGACGCAGGAAATCCTGATAGGTGGCGTGCTTCCACAGAATCTCGCGACCGTCGTAGTTCTCGAGCAGTTCGGTGGCGACTGCACGGGAGCCGGTTCTCGGCATCTCGACGAAGAGATAACGATGTCGGTCGCTGATGATCATCGGGCCAACTCTAACAATCAGAGGAGCTCGTCATAGACGGCCTCGATCCCGCGTGCCATGGCGTCGGCGCTGTACTGCTCCTCCACCGTCGCCCGACCCCGCTCGCCGATCGCCATGGCGGCCTCACGGTCGCCGAGCAAGGTGCGCATCGAAGCAGCCAGGGAGTGCGGGTCGCCAACAGCGGCGAGAAGTCCGTTCTGGCCTGCCACGATCACCTCCGAGATCCCCTCTACAGGCGTGCTGATCACCGGCACGCCGGCGCCCATCGCTTCGAGCAGCGCCATCGGCAGGCCCTCACCGAACAGGCTCGGTAGCACGAAAAGGTCGAGACCGCCGATGAGGCGGTCGTTGTCGCGGCGAAAGCCGGTGAATGTCACGCGTGGGTCGAGTCGGAGTTCGAGCGCCAGATTCCTCAGCTCAGCGGCGTAGTCGCGGCCATCTTCTCGAAACGCCTCGCCGACGAACAGGAGATGGAGCCGGTGACCCTCATCTCGCAGCAGCGCCGCCGCCCGCATCAGGATCTCCGCGCCCTTGCGCGGCCTGAGGTTGGCGACCATGCCGATGACCTGGTCCGACTCGGCAATCTCGAATTCGGCATGGAGCGCAGCCCTGTGCGCGAGGTCAGCCGGTGGCGGCAACGGAATGCCATTCGGCACGACTCGAATGCGTCCTTGGGGAATGCCAAGGCGGCGCAATTCGCGCGCCAGACTGGCGGAGACAACAATGAATCTACGGGTCCGCCCGGCAAGCGCTCGATCGACGGCTCCGGTTGTGAGGTTTGCGATCCGGCGCGTCGATTCACGGAACGCTGGCGAGTGGACGTGGGTCACCACCGGCGGTCCGCCGAACGCCGAAGCGACGCGGGCCAGCAGCGTATTGCGAAGCTGGTGGCTATGGATCAAGTCGGCTCCCCAGGATCGCGTGAAGCGGAGGACGTCGCGCGCGACGCGGACGTCCAAGCGGCCGCGCATTGGAAATAGCTCGACCGCGAAACCGTGCCGCCGCAGGCGATCGGCGAGTTCGCCATCGAAGTGCAGGCCGACGACAACCTCCGCTCGACGTTCCGCGGTCAGGTAGTTGAGGAGCACCCGCGCGGCGCCGCCGAAGTACTCACCGTTGATCATGTGGAGCACGCGCGGAGTCGTCACGTGGCAACCAGCCAGTGCCGTCGAAGACGCGTGCCGGCGGTGGCCGAAGGATCTTGGTCGGCAACCACGCCGGCCCAACGCAGCGCGCGATCGCTCGCCTCGACGAGCGTCGTGTCGTTGCGGACGATGCCGAAAAAGAGCGGCGCGGATGCGGCCTGAAGCGCCAGGGACAACGGGCGCCCGTGCGTCGCCTGCGCGAGCATGCGTGCCGTTGGACGCATCCCGGATCGCCACCCACGGACGAGCAGCACGAACGCCTCGTATCTCGGCCCGTTGCCGACGGGTGGCAGATAACGAAGGTAGCCGGCGTTGCGAGCGGCGGCGACAGTGAAGCGTTGGGCAAATGTTCCCATCGGCTCAAGCGGGACATCGAGATCGGCGATCGAGGCGGCGTCGAGGGTCGCCGCTGCCACTCGATCGACGTCTATTGGGTTCGGCGACGACACTCCCGCGCGCAATTTTCGTTCATAGGCGGCGGTGACGAGCGCTCGCCAACTCGACGGCATCGACCAAGGCTCGACTACGTGGCGGAGCGACTCCATCCGCTCCCGATAGCTCGCTCGGTATCGTTGCTGGGCAAGCAGCAGTGTGTCGCCGCAAGCCATCAGGATCTTGTCGAGCCATCGGCCTGCATCCGCAGACCCTGATTCGAGCTCGGGCGTCGCTTCCGCCAGTCGGTTGAGAATCAGCCGAACGCCCTCCGCGAGCGGCAGCCGTCGCGGATCGATCGGCCGCATGGACGGACGCCGCCCGAAGAGAATTTTCGATGCAGCACCGATCTCATACATCCGTATGGTCGGAGCAGAGCGCCATGACAGGTTCTTGGCCCTGCCGGCGCGGAGCATGCCGGGATGGAGCCAGGCCACCGAAAGATGAGAACTGGCGTTGCTGCGCTCAAGCCTGCGCGCCGCCGCGCGCAGGGAGGCAGGTCTGCCGACGAGGTAGACCTCGATGTCGCTGGCGAGCTCGTAGTCGTCGCCGATAGGGCGAACCGTTGCTTCACCGCGGCCGAGGCTCCCGCCGAGCAGGAGCGATTCGAGCCCGGGCAGATCGCGGACCTGATCCACGAGATCGGCCATCAGCGTTTCGAGCCCGTGCTCCACGCTCGGGATCGCAGTCTCCGTGAAGGGTCCGATGCGGTTCCCGACAGCCGAGGATCGAGTCACCCTGTGGCCGCCTCCGAGGTGAACACGCTGCTGCCATCCAGGTCGGCGGGAACAGGCAAGTCGAGCAACGTCGCGAGTGACGGCGCGACGTCGACCAGGTCAAGAGGGCCCTCACGGGCTGGCTCTGAGCTCACGAACACGGCATCGGACTTCGGGTAGCTGGGCAGGTAGCCGTGCGCGGATGCGAGCCGGCGACCGAACCCCCAGATCGTGTGCGAGAGCGCCCACGGCAGATCGACATAGAAGATCACGTTGCCGTAGCGATCGTCCCGCATGTCGACCCGATACTGCGTGAGCTCGTCGGCGGTGAGGACATGTCCGATTCCGAGCTCGTCAAGCGCGTTGACGCAGCGAGCGCGCTCCTCAACGTCATCGATCCAAAAGCGGATGAAGTTCGTGTCGATCACGTGTGGATAGCGACGCAGCTCGAATCCGCGGTCCTTGAAAAACGCGAGCGGATTCAGCGGCCGGACATCGTGATGGCCATGATCTGACCACACGACGAGCCGTGGTCGCGCCCCAGATGCTGCCATCCTGACGTATCGGTCCTCGATAAGCTCGTCGACCTGCTTGACGAGAGAAGTCACCTGCGGTGAGTCCTGCCCGAGCGCGTGCGACTCGTGGTCGACATCACCGGCGAACAGAAAGGTGAACCGCGCGGGATTGGCGCTCGGCTGCCATGTCCTCCAGGCGCTCAGGCCACGAGGTGGCTTTCGGTTCATTCCGACGATTTCGACGCGGATGCCACCGGCCTGCATCAGGTCGAAGATGGTCGGCGCGGTTTCGAGGTAGTGCGGTTCCGGCCAGAGCTTCCGTTCGGCGACATCGAGGTCCGGGATGTCGCGCCATCGGACATGCACCGGATACGGAATCCCGAACCAAGAGGACGTACGCGTAAAGCGGCGGCTGATCTTGGTGGCAAGTACGTGCATGGGCAAATTGTCGATGCGGTCCAGGAAGCGAAAGGGACGCATCCATCTGAAGGGCGACGTCTGCGGCCTGCGTTGCCAGATGAACCACAGCCCATGGCGGTCGGGCCTCACGCCGGTGTACATCGACGCATGACATGTCACGGAGTAGCCGAGCTCGGTATGCATGCGTCGAACGGTCGGCTGCGAGCTCAGGAACGGCATCCTGGCAGCCGCGTCCGCTCCAAGACCGTCGAGGAAGACTGCGAGCACCGGCGCCGTTTCGCGAGAGGATGGAGTGCGAACGACTGATGCCTCGGCACGCGCCATCAAGGATGGCTCTGGTGGACCGCACGGTCGTCCGCCGAGCTGAGCCCGAGTCGCCGGCTGAGCGTCGCGACACCCGGGACCGCATGCGAGACCACGACCCAGACCTCATTCAGCAGCCTGCGATCGAGCAGCCACAGCAGAATGGCAAATGACACCACGCCAATCGGCGTCGCGATGGCCAGCGTCGCCGCCGCGCCGACTGATTGGTGCAGCACAGCCTTGACGGCAACGACGATGAGCCCCATCCCGACCGTTGCGCCTCCGAGCCCGCGCAGCTGGCGCAGATACGTGGCGGTGCGCACTCCGGCATAACGCTCCGTCCACAACAGCAGGAGTGGCACGAACAGGTAGGCCCGCAGCGTGAAGGCGGCAGCAACAGCCAGGATGCCGAAGGGCAGGGCGATCGCGAAGGCGGCGACATTCACTGCCGTGCTGATGACCCGAAAGCGCAACACGATCTCCGGATGACCACTCGCATAGAGGATCGAGCTGCTGAAGGCCTGCAGGCCGAGCACTGGCCCGCTCAGGAAGAGGATCGATGCGACCGAGCCACTTTCGGCCCATTTATGACCGAACAGGACGACCGTGAATTCTTCGCCGAGCGCAGCCAGCCCAATGTAGCCGGGGAAGACGAGCACGTTCGCGGTTCGGCTGACGCGAATGTAGGCATTGCTGAGCCGTGGACGGTCATGCTGGAGCCGAGCGAAGGCGGGAAACGTCACTTTCCGGGCGACGTTGATGAGCAAGCGTTGGCTGGTGTCGAGGATCCGGTAGCCGACCGCGTATAAGCCCAACGGGACGGTTCCAAGAAAGACACCGATCAGGAAGTTGTCTGCGTTGCGCGTCACAAATCCGAGGAAGTCGGAACCAACGACACGAACGCCGAAGCCGAAGAGATCACCGAACTCGCGCGTTGAGAGCGAGAATCGCGGCCGCCAATCGGTGACTGCCCAGAGCATGACCGACGACAGGGCGGCGGCAGTCACCTGCTGCGCAACCAGCGCCCACACACCGAAATCCGCATACGCCAGCGCGATGCCGACAACCCCACCGCCCACGATGGATAGCAGCGTCCTGATGGCAAGCAGTCGGAAGGCAAGTTGTCGCGTCAGAAGCGCAATCGGAATGCTGCTGAATGCCGACAGCACGAAGGTGATCGAAAGCACTCTCAGCACAGGCGCCAGATCCGGCTCGCCGAGCACCAACGCGATCGGTTCCGCGAGCAGAAGGCCGGCGACCGTGATGGCGCTTCCGGTGAGGATCGCAACCCAGAATGCTGTGTCGACGTGCTCGCGACCGATCTCGCGTCGCTGGACGAGGGCGTCGCCGAGGCCCTGATCCACGACGAGCTGGGCAAGCGACACGAAGACCGCAGCCAGCGCGATGAGCCCGAAGTCGTCCGGCCTGACGAGACGAGCGAGGATGACGAAAACGAGCAGGCTCAACAGCTGCCCGCCCCATGTCTGAATGATCGTCCAGGTCAGGCCACGCGCCAGCTGACGCTGCATTCCGCCATCCGCGCTGGCAGTTCGCGCCGCCCATCTGTCCGTCAACCGGGGACATCCTCGCTGCGGTAGGCTTCCGAGTGTGCCACGTTGTCGCCGGCCTGCGTTGTCGATTGAGGGTTGGGCGGACGATCAGGAGTAATGACTGATCGACGTACGACCGTCCTCATCCTGCACGGGGTCAACATCTGGAACACGGGCGACCTCGGACTCCTCGAGGTCACCATTCAACGGCTCCGCCAGGAGTTCGGGGCCGCGGTGCGAATCGTCAGCGAAAACGCGTTCGCGCATACCGATGCCACACTGCGCCCGCACCTCGAGCGCCTCGGAATCGAATCCGTCCCACCGTTCGCGCCGGTCAGGCAGCATGCGCGACGTGGCTTCGCCGCCTGGCTCGCGCATCTCGCAGTAGCCGCGGCCAGTGTGCTCGCGGTTCGCCTCCTTGGACGGCGGATTCTCGGCCTCCTGCCCCGAACCATCGGGCGACCGATCCGTGCGATTGCCGAGGCCGATATCGTCCTCAGCAAGGCGGGCGGGCACCTGTATGCCACCCCCGATCGACGGATCGGCAGCGCCAGCTACCTCTTCACCATCTGGGCCGCGACCCTCTTGCGGCCGACGGTGGTGTACGCGCAGTCGGTCGGGCCATTCACGAACGGTTTCGCCGACCGCGTGGCTCGTCTGGCGCTGTCGCGAGCGGCGCTGGCCACCGCGCGCGAGCCGCGCACCTTTGCATGGCTGTCCACGGCGATGCCCGCATCGCGAGTCCATCTCACGGCGGACGAGGCATTCGAGCTGGCGGTGCCGGCCCGACGGGGCGACCGTGATCGTGAGCTCGGGATCACGGCAGTGACCTGGCGCTTTCCGGGACACCGCGACCCGCAGGCCGCCGGGCGGGCATACCGCAACGCCCTGGTCGACGTCGCTCGCTGGTACATCGACGAGTGCGGCGGACGCGTTTCCTTCGTGCGCTGGCTGGGTGGTGGACACCGGGAGGATGACGCGGAGTTGATCGATGAGCTCATCCAGCAGGTCGACCGGCCTGGCCACATACAGGCCATCGGGCCGTTCGCGCCGGTTGAGGCAGGGCGTCGCCTCGGACAGATGGAGATCTTCGTCGGTAGCCGGCTCCACTCGGCAATCTTCGCCATGGTCGCCGGCACGCCGGCGGTGGCGATCGAATACCTGCCCAAGACGAGCGAGATCATGGCAATGGTGAGCGACAAGCCGCGGTCGGTTCCCATCGATCAGGTCGACGCGGGCGGCCTCCTCACCATCGTCAAGAATCTCCACCGCGATCGCGACGCGGTTCGAGCCGAGCTGGCGACGCGGATCCCAGAGCTCCGCGAGCAGGCGGCGCAGAACGCACGTCTCGTACGGCGGCTGGCGCATGGTGAGCTCGAGGCCTCGTGACCCTCAACGAGCGCCGGGTGATGGTCGGCGGCGTCGCGATCGCGCGGGTCACCGAGGACCAGGTCCGGCGCTGGATCGCAACGGCCATCCGAGAATTGCCTCGCCCGGGCCGTCGAGTTTCAACCGTGAACCTCGACTTCCTCGTGCTGGCCGGCCGCGATCCCGCATTTCGAGGCGCGCTTGAGTCCGCAGACCTCGCCGTCGCGGACGGCCGGCCGCTGCTATGGCTGGCGCGGATGCGCGGGAAACGCCTGCCTGAACGCGTCGCGGGGGCTGATGTCACGCAGTGGCTGGTCGATGGCGGCGTCCCCGGAGCACGGATCTTCCTGCTCGGCACCACGGACGAGGTATGCCGCGCCGTTGTGGCGCGCGCGGCATCCGGCCGAGCTGCGATCGTCGGCTGGAACACGGCGTCGAGGAAAGCGCTTGACGACCCGAGCCAGGTCAGCGATGTGATTCGCGAGATCAATGCCAGCCGTCCCGATGTCCTGCTCACCGCCCTCGG